>CAMYML010000030.1 GCA_947259305.1 uncultured Gammaproteobacteria bacterium
CCCACGCTGATTGTCTACGCGCTGGTGAACCGACCCTACATGGCCGACATCCAGGAAAACCGCTCAACTATCAGGGGCTTGCTGGATACCGGGCAGGACGTCTACCTGATCGACTGGGGTTACCCGGATCGCGCCGACAAGTACCTGACGCTCGACGACTATATCAACGGCTACATCGATCGCTGCGTCGATGTCATGCGCGAACGTCACGGCGTCGACAAGATCAATATCCTCGGCATTTGCCAGGGCGGCGTGTTCAGCCTGTGTTACACCACCCTGCACCAGGACAAGGTCAAGAACCTGGTTACCATGGTAACGCCGGTGGATTGCAAGACGCCGGACAACATGCTCTCCCACTGGGTGCAGCAAATGGATATCGACGCCATCGTCGACGCCATGGGCAACCTGCCCGGGGAAATGCTCAACTGGACTTTCCTCAACCTGAAGCCATTCCAATTGATGGGCCAGAAGTATGTTTCCATGGTCGACATCATCAGCGATGAAAAGAACGTCAAGAATTTCATGCGCATGGAAAAGTGGATTTTCGACAGTCCCGACCAGGCCGGTGAAGCTTTTCGTCAGTTCATCAAGGACTTTTTCCAGCAAAACAAGCTGGTCGAAGGCGGCCTCAAGATTGGCGAGCACGAAGTTGATCTGAAAAACCTGAAAACCCCGGTGCTCAATATTTTTGCCGAGCAGGACCACCTGGTGCCGCCCGCGGCATCGAAGATATTGCCGAAGCTGATCGGCAGCAAGGATTACACCGAGCTGTCCTTCCCCGGCGGCCATATCGGGATTTACGTCAGCGGCAAGGCTCAGGCGACCGTAACCCCGGCCATTTCAGACTGGCTCAACGCCCGTACCTGAGCATTAATCGACGCGCGGCCCATCCGGGCCGCGCGTTACTTATGACCTGAAGACTTTTAGTCATCGGCTTGCAATCGGGTTAGCAAATCAGTTAACTATGCCAGGTTTACCCAACCCTGGCTGCCGACGCGACAATCACGATGAGCAAGGTTACTACCGAAAAATTCAACGAAATTATCAGGATCGAGTTGCCCTCGGCGGCCGAGAGCGGCATTTACCTGCGCAATATCGAGGCAGGCAGGGCCGAACTGGTCCTGCCCTATAACGAGAAATCGCTGCGCCCCGGCGGCACCATTGCCGGCCCGTTCATGATGATGCTGGCCGACGTCTGCATGTTTGCCGTTGTGCTGAGCCTGCTGGGTGAAATCAAACTGGCGGTCACGACCAGCCTGAACATCAACTTCCTGCGCGCCTCGCCGTGGTCGAAGTCTCGATTTACAGCGAGGAAAACATTGTTGCCCATGCCACCGGCACCTATTCCATCCCGCCACAAACCTGAAACCGGAGCGCGCACCAGTATCAGCTCGAGAGATAGCACCAACCTTAGTCCGCGTCACCCTGCCGGTACCCCTTAATGTGAGCCGCAGCTGATGTGGGTACTAATCAATTCAGGCAAATCGCTCCATATTCCGGTTATTTCACCCATTTGGGGGATGTCGCAGCCCGGTATGACCGTTACAGTAGTTGACGGGGGTTCATGCAAATGAAACGTGATTACAGGCAGAAGTTAATATCGATAACCACATTACCAGAACATCACTTTGAGTTGCGGCTTGGCGAGAGTCTGCTGGTCCTATTCTTATTAACCGTTTTGATACTTGTGCTATTTTAACAGGCAGCTTTGCGGTGTAAAACCGCAAGCTCCAGAACAAAGATTCACACGACTTTTCCATCGTGAAAGCTCGCTCCTGGCCTTAGGCCGCCCAAAGCGTCGGGACTTGCTGCTGATGGTGTTCAAAAGAACGAAACTCATCTCATCGGCTCAGGGTTGAGTTGCCGTTGACAGCATCGGTTATAATTAGCTCACCGCAATAGAATCCAGATAAAAATCATGCAATCCGTAGACGATTTAAGTGAAGCAGCGAAAATAGCCTACCAGGCCTTTCTCGACATGAGTAATAGCAAGACAGCACATTTTAATTGCCTGCAAGCAATCGAATCGATATACGAATCCGGTGGCGTCCCGGGTGCGGCGCAAAACCTGGAGCTGGAAAAACTGCTGGCCGATCACGATAGAAACGTGCTGGCGTTTACAACCGCACTGACTGCCGTAACAGACAGTGATGAAAAGAATACTTTGCTTCGACTAATGTCTTAAATTTTGCCGAGTGCCGGCTTGTTGCCGCCAGGCAATCCTCGAAACAGCTAATCCCCACCCCGATTTAGTCGCCGCACTCCAGGTAATCGGCTAATATTATTCAGGCTATTCTTAAAGATTTGAGAGTGAATCAATGCGACGCTTAAAACAATTACTCGACACTGGCAACACGGTGCTTTCAGGATGGTGCGGCATCACCGACCCTCGTTATCTGGAGACCATTGCCGAGCACGACTTCGACGCGGTCGTGCTTGATATGCAGCACGGCTTTTTCGATGAAACCAGTGTTCAAAATGGTATTGCCACCCTGGTTGCCCGCGGTAAGGCGCCACTGGTGCGGATTCCGCTGGCGCGTTGGGATGCGGCTTCACGGGTAATGGATTTTGGCGCGCTTGCCGTAATAGCGCCCATGATAAACACCGCCGATGACGCCAGGGCATTCGTTTCGGCGACGCGTTTTGTCCCGCTGGGTGAACGTTCATTCGGACCACGACATGCCGCTTCTCTGTACGGTATCGATTCTAACGAATACCTTCAGCAATTCGATGACTGCTCCCTCGCGCTGGCAATGATCGAAACCCGCGAAGCCTGTAATAATCTGGATGAAATCATTAAGGTCGAGGGAATCGATGGCGTACTTATTGGCCCCGGAGATCTTTCTATTTCGTTTCGACAGAATCCGGTTCCGGACGCTTATGGCGTCGATACGATCGATGTCGTTAAAGACATAGTTACCCGCTGTAAACAGGCCGGCAAAAAGACAGCGGCCTTTTCGTTCAACGCGGAAGCTGCAAATATGCTCAACGCATTAGCGGTCGATATCATTTCCGTGGGGCTCGATGCTACGTATATCGCTGACGGCGTGAAATCCCACCTATCGGGGCTCAATTTCCGGTAATAACAATCGGGGTGGTAATTAACTTAATGCCGTCCCAGGTGAGACATGGTGACAGTCACTTCACTCCGTCTTCCTGGAGAGATAAGTAGACTGCCACCAATGGCACTTGCTTAAGGGCGTCATACCCGCGCAAGCGGGTATCTTGATACTACTGGAAAGCAGCTGTTACAAGACCGAAACGTCGGACCGCCCGATACGTCGGACCGCTGTTTACGTGGCGGTCCGACGTATCGGAATGACCATGTTTTGTTAAGTAAGTGCCATTCTAGACTGTCACCTTACCTCAAAAAAGAAACCCGCCTGGAATCGACGGGTTAATCAGGTCTTATAACTGACCTAAGGGTAATATTTATTATAGTGAAGTAATGCCTGACCTATAGAGACGCGGTTCACGAACTACAAAAGTCCTGCCTTAAATCAAATTGAAAAGGTATATATGTGGCTATCGAGCGGACGCCCAGAATTCTGAGGCGAGCGGTGTATTACGACCCGAATAAGATCCCCAATCTTCTCCACTTGAATAAAGAGTAAAACTGCGATCAAATCACGGTATTCTCTAATACGAGAATCAATTTTGTTCTAATCCCTGTTTTTGAATTACCCAGTGATACCAGGGTAACTTTCCTAAATTTTTTAATATTTACCTTCAATATTATTGAAACGTACCGTTGAGCAGTATTAAAATTCCTCGTAGTGGTAAATGTTTTTGTGTCTGCAATTACAGGTGACACTGGACCGGGTACGCGATTATGAGTCGTAGGCATACAAATGACGAAACCTGCGAAGCAGGTTTTTCGGCAAATCCGGATCGGCTCGGCCATAGCAATGGCATTCGAATCGGCCGAGATCTCATCAAGGCAACCGAGCCCTTTGCGGTAGAAAATGTTGCACAGAGCTGGTGGTATGTGGGCTCAATTTTTAGCCTGCTAATCGTCACACTAATTGGCGCGGGAATGGTGCCATGGTGGCCTGCACGCTTAATGCTGTCCATACTCGGGGCGTTGTTTATGGTGCGTGCCTATATTACCTACCATGACTATATGCACGGCTCGATTCTACGCAATTCACGCGTCGCCTGGTTACTGTATCGGGTGTACTCGGCCTTCGCTCTCACACCATCTCGTTCCTGGCGAGGAAGTCACAATTATCATCACGGTCATGTCGGTAAAATCAGCACCTCGAGTATTGGCGCATTTCCGATGATAACCACAAAAATGTGGCGCGATGCTTCACCCGCAGACCGCGTGTCTTATCGCTTGCAACGCCATCCTCTGGTGGTGCTATTAGGTTACATCACAATTTTCGCCATCAACATCTGCGTATTACCGCTGCTGCGTAACCCAATAAAATACTGGGACTCTGCCGTGGTACTGCTTGCCCACGGCGCACTGATTAGTCTTTTATGGGTAGTCGGCGGTTTCGATGTAGCCTTCTTCGCCATGCTGCTACCCATGACGCTGGCGTCTGCACTTGGTAGTTATTTGTTTTTCGCCCAGCACAGCTTTAAACGCATGCACATTATTTCGCCCGAGTCATGGACCTACTACCGAGCCGCACTCGAGTCTTCAAGCTATATGCGACTCAACAAGCTAATGCAATGGTTTACCGGGAACATCGGTTATCACCACATTCATCACCTCAATATCCATATCCCGTTTTATCGGCTGCCCGAGGCCATGGCGGCGATACCCGAACTTCAGTCGCCGGCAACAACATCACTGGCAATAAGGGATATTATGGACTGCTTTAACGCGTCTCTGTGGGATGAAGACCTTCAGCGGATGGTATCTTTTCGTGAGGCGAACGAACTGACCGCAACTGGTTCATGAGCAAGGATTGTTCCGCAACCTCGGACCGTTACATCCCTGTAGGCATCGAGCCCGGCACGACAAACCCTGTTTCGGCCGAGCACAGGCCGACGAGGGAGTTGGGCTCCAAACGATGAGAGGGCCAGGGCGTAACCGCGATCAGCCTTAATAATCCCGAATTCCTGGCTTTGACGCCCGATGAGCAAATTCGCTTAGCCATTTTGAACGGCCGCCGTGGCACGCCGATGCTGGCTTATCATGACCAGCTTTCGAAGATACGATCGACGATTTAGTTGCCCTGATCCTAGCTGGAAGCGGGATGCGCCGCGTTCCAAAGTTTCCTGGGCGAAGCGTTTTACGACAGCCTAGCGTTTTTCAAAAGCAGGAATACCCCCCCGCTACTCCATAACGACTCCAGATAGCCGAGGAGATGGCAGGATAAGTGCTCGGAATCCGTATCCCCCTGGGGCAACAACCAAGAGGATGTATTGGGAATCTTGAAAGGTGCTACGAAATCGTTATGCGTGAAGATATGCGTGTGACCGTCGGGTACACGCTGAAAAGGCTGAGTATTTGCAAAATGTGACCTGGCTTTACTCATGAGTCGCTCGATTGCTGTCGCTTATTGCGCCAGTTTACCTGAAGTTTGAAAACAAGTTTCCAGTTCAAAGACAGACGGGAGGTCGCGCAGCTTGATAAAAATATCGGCATTCAAGCGGGCCATTCCTGAGTTTGTTTCAGGCAAAAAAAACCGGGAACAAGTCCCGGCTTTTACTCAACGCCTGGCGTTGACTAGTACATGTGCTGACCACCGTTGATATCGAGGGTCGCACCGGTGATGAACGATGCATCGTCGGATACCAGGAACAGCACTCCGCGAGCGATGTCATGCACCTGCCCGAGGCGACCCGCGGGGATCGTCTTGATGATCTTCTCCAGCACGTCTGCCGGTACCGCGCGCACCATTTCGGTTTCGACATAACCCGGGGCTATCGCGTTAACGGTAATATGCTTGGCTGCGCCTTCGCGCGCCAGCGCCTTGGTGAAACCGTGGATACCTGACTTGGCAGCCGCATAGTTGACCTGGCCGTACTGGCCGCACTGGCCGTTGATCGAGCCGATATTGATAATTCGACCGAACTCGCGCTCACGCATGCCCTCGATGACCGCGCGCGAGCAGTTAAAGCAGGACGCGAGATTGGTCTGGATGACAGCATCCCACTGACCGAAATCCATGCGATGCATGGTGCCGTCGCGGGTGATACCGGCATTGTTGACCAGTACTTCGATCGGACCGAGTTCGGCTTCGATCGCGGCAATACCGCTATGCACCGTATCGAAATCGGACACGTCGAACTTGAAAGTCTTGATGCCGGTACGCTCGCTGAATTCCTGTGCGGCTTGATCGTTGCCGGCGTAGTTTGCGGCTACCGTATAGCCGGCGTCTTTGAGTTCGCCACTGATCGCTTCACCGATCCCGCGGGTACCGCCTGTTACTAGAGCTACTCTGCCCATTTCATATCTCCATTGATTATTTGATTAATAGTTATCGTTCAACCGCCAAAGCAACGCCCTGACCGCCACCGATACACAGTGTCGCCAGACCTTTTTTGGCGTCGGTGCGCTGCATACCGTGCAGCAGAGTCACCAGTACGCGCGCGCCGGAAGCACCAATCGGATGGCCCAGTGCGATCGCGCCACCGCTTATATTGACCTTGTCGGTATCCCAACCCAGTTCGGTGTTAACCGACATCGATTGTGCCGCAAAGGCCTCGTTGGATTCGATCAGATCAAGATCGTCGACAGCCCAGCCGGCTTTGTCCAGACACTTGCGGGTAGCCGGAATCGGACCCGTGCCCATGATCGCCGGATCGACACCTGCACTGGCATAAGACTTGATAGTCGCCATCGGCGTCAGGCCAAGTTCCTGCGCCTTGTCCGCGCTCATGATCAGCAAAGCTGCGGCGCCATCATTGATGCCGGAAGCGTTGCCCGCGGTCACGGTCCCTTCGCGATCGAATGCGGGACGCAAACTAGCCAGACCTTCGGCGGTTACACCGGCCTTGGGGTACTCGTCGCGATCAAAAACTACCGGGTCGCCCCTGCGCTGCGGGATTTCGACCTTGGCGATTTCGTTGGCAAACAGGTTGTCGGCCTGGGCTTTTTCGGTCTTTTGCTGCGATGCCGCGGCAAACGCATCCTGATCGTCGCGACTGAAGCCAAACTTGCTGGCGATATTCTCCGCGGTCACA
This sequence comes from uncultured Gammaproteobacteria bacterium, assembly GCA_947259305.1. Lineage (GTDB taxonomy): Bacteria > Pseudomonadota > Gammaproteobacteria. Next base: position 7,144 of record CAMYML010000030.1, read on the forward strand.
CCCATGTGGTAGTCGTTGAAGGCATCCATCAAACCGTCGACCAGCATCGTGTCTTTCAGCGCCCAGTCACCCATACGCTGACCATCGCGCGATTTTGGCAAAGCGTGCGGTGCCAGGCTCATATTTTCCTGACCACCGGCGATGATGACGTCTGCGTCACCGCATTTGATGGCCTGCGCGGCAAGATGCACCGCCTTGAGCCCACTGCCGCACAACTTGTTAATCGTCATCGACGGACATTCCTGCGGCAACCCGGCATCCATCGCCGCCTGGCGCGCCGGGTTCTGCCCGGTTGCCGTGGTTAGAATCTGACCCAGGATGACTTCATCAACCTGCTCCGGAGCGACACCGTTACGCTCTAACAGGGATTTGATTACTGTTGCGCCCAGCTTGCTCGCGGGAGTGTTCGCGAGGGCACCGCCAAACGCGCCTATCGGAGTCCGTACCCCGTCTACTATCACTACTTTTGTCATATTTGCTTACCTGAAATAAATACCCGGAGGCGAATTATACCGCCAGTGTAAAAAAAAGGCCCGGAGGTATTATACCGCCGGGCCAAATTATTGGAGGAGTAAAACTGCGGAGTCATTTAATCGAGATCAAACCGACTCCTGAAGGCGAGGAACTAAGCGGCTTTCTTGCCTGCCTTGTTCATTTCCTTCTCGATGTTTGCGACGGTCTTCTTGGCCTGGGCCTGGGCCTGGACAAGCGAGCCTTCGAAAATCTTTCCTGCTTCAGCAACCGCGGCTTCGATAGCAGCAGAGTTTTCTTTAGCAGCGACAACCAGTTTTTCGTTCAGGGCTTCAACGTACTTCTGTTGCATTTCCACCATGTCGTTCAGGTCTTTGGTTGCTACCAGAGCCTGTGCGTGAGCCAGGTTGCTTTGCATCAGCTCGGCTGCACTTTCGGCCTGACTTTGCATCAGTTTGACTGTCAGGGCAGTGTTGTTTTCGGCCATTTTCATTACAGGCTTGAGACTGTCCTGGGCCATTTTTATGAAATCTTCGTACATGATAATTTCCTCGTTTAAGTTAACACTTCAGTTTTAAAAAGCTTATGTTGCACTGCAACAATATGCATAATATAGGGATCGTGGCCCGAGAAGTCAAGTATTTTGTTGCGGTGCAACAAAAAAAATTATTATATAACTAAGCTATTGATTATAACAGCTTTATTTTGAAATACAGGGAATAGAACAGGCCGCCGGCAATCGCGGTGGCGCGTTTTTAAGTGATTTTTTGGTCCGCCCCGGGCCCAGATTCAGGAGATTTGGCCCGGCAGTTCGTCAAGGCTGCGGATCACTTGCGTGGGCTTGAACTCCCAGGGATCGAAAACAACCCCGTCGAAGCGTTTCAACCAGGCCGCCTTCATCCCGGCGGAAACTGCACCGATGACATCGAAGCCATTACTCGAAACCAGCCAGCAGTTTTCCGGCGCGACATCGGCAATTTCGACCACGTGGTGATAGACCGCGGGGTCGGGTTTGAAGGTATGCAGGCTATCGACGCTGATCACATCCTCGAAAAACTGGTCGATGCGCGCATGTTCCAGCACCGCGCTGACCATATCGCCGGTGCCATTGGAAAAGGGATACAGGCGATGACCCGCCTGTTTGAGTAATTCGAGGCTGGCCGGCACGTCAGCGTAGGCTGGCAGTACGCGATACGCCTGCATCAGGGCGCCTTTGGCCGAATCATCCAGGCCTGTCTGCAACAGTTGATCGGCATAGTCGAGCGCCTGGCGGGTGCAAACCCCGAAGTTTACGTAGCGGCGCATCAATCCGCGACGCCAGGTATATTCGAGCTGCTTCTCGCGCCAGACCCGGGAAAACTCCGCGGCGCGGTCGCCGACATGATTCTGTAACTCGCTGACAACCCCGTGCGGGTCGATCAGGGTACCGTAGATATCGAAGGCCAGGGCAATGCTCATGGATTGGAATCCTCGTTTTCTTGCGCTTGATAAAACTCGGGCCAGCGCTTCCTCACCACTTCACCACTGCTCGACAGGGCGATACAGGTATCGAGAATGGGCGGCTTTGCGCGCGCTGGCCGCTTTGCCTCGCGCTCTTCGATGGCCGCATGCAGCGTCTGGTAAGCCGTGGCCGTAAGCTGGCCGAGCAAATCCATCAAGTGGGTGCAGCTTTTGTCGGTGCCGACGCGTTCGCGCGCCTGCTTCATCCAGCCCGAACCGATGCGCAATCCGATCAATTCGCGCATCGCGCCCGCGGCGCGCGGGCATACCGCAAACGGCGTCTGCGCCGAAGCCGCCTGCACATCGTGAATCAGGAAATCGAGATCGATGCTAAAACGCAGCCACATATCGTGCACCGGATCGCCGGCCTCGATGAGTCCGCCACGATGCAGGTCGTCGTAGGCGCAATCATAGGTTCGGGTATCGACCAGGTGCACATCGATATCCCATAGCCCGTCACTGCGCAGAAAACCCTCGCAGTCGATTTTACGATGGTGTTTCTTTTCCCGGTCGGCCGGCGGCGGAAGTCCCATGATCTTACCCAGCCCGTTTGCGCAGCAGCGCGGTGGCCGCGCGCGACACCGGTTCACGCCCGAGAAAATCGCTGATGAAACGGCCCGCATCCAGCAGCCTGTCCATATCGACGCCGGTTTCTATGCCCATGCCGTCGAGCATATAAACCACATCCTCGGTGGCGACGTTACCGCTAGCGCCTTTGGCGTAAGGACAACCGCCGAGACCGGCGACCGAACTATCGACGACCGCGACCCCGCACTGCATGACCGCATGGATATTCGCCAACGCCTGGCCGTAGGTATCGTGAAAATGCGCGGCAAGTTTATCGACCGGGGCATGTTTAGCGAGAATTTCGATCAATGCCCGGGCCTCCCCGGCGGTACCGACGCCGATGGTGTCGCCCAGCGACACCTCGTAGCAGCCCTTGTCGAACAGTTTCTGCGTAATCATCGACACCGTATCGAAGGACACCTTGCCCTCGTAGGGACAGCCGAGCACGCAGGAAATGTAGCCGCGTATCTTGAGATCCTCGGACTGGGCGGCGTCGATCACCGCGTTGAAGCGCTCGATGCTCTCGGCAATCGAGCAATTGGTATTTTTTTGCGAAAAGGTTTCGCTGGCCGCGGCAAACAGTGCGATCTCCTCGACGCCGGCCTCGAGCGCCAGTTCGAGCCCTTTCAGGTTGGGCACCAGCATCGGGTAGGATATGCCGGCACGCTTTTCGACCTGTTTGAACACTTGCGCACTGGTCGCCATTTGCGGCACCCATTTAGGCGATACGAACGCGCCGCATTCGATCACCGGCAGGCCCGCGTCGGCCAGTTTTTCGACCAGCTGGACCTTGATCTCGGCCGGCACGGTAACGGCTTCATTCTGCAGACCATCGCGTGGCCCGACCTCGACAATCTTGACGCGTTCGGGAAAACTCATCGTCTTATTCGACCTCCAGTAACACCAGGGTATCGCCTTCATCCACCTGGTCGCCGACGGCAAACAGGATTTCGCTGACGCTACCGCTCACCTGGGCGACGATGGCGTGTTCCATCTTCATTGCTTCGATGACGATTAGCGTATCGCCCGGTTCGACAGTATCCCCAACCGCTACCGGCAGTGCAACTACCGCGCCCGACATCGGCGCCTGCGGGTGATCCGCATCGGCCGCATCGCTGTCGCCCGCATGGATCCGATCGGGAATCGAAAATCGGTAGGCCTGACCCTGGTGGCTCAGGGTGATCGCATCGGCCTCGCGCAGCAGCGGAAATTCGAGCCGTTGATTGTCCATTTGCAGCTGCATGCGGTTGTTATCGATGCGGCCGCCCGAGAGCAGGTAACTGTCCCCATCCAGTTCGAAGCGCCAGGCGTCGTCTTCCTGCGCCACTTTAACCCGGATGGCTTCAGCGTCCTGCTCGAGTTCGATACAGAGAATGGCGCTCAGGTTCATACGCCAGAGATCGCGCGCATCCCAGGCCGAGTGCTGATTTTCAGGCCGTAGTGGAGTCTCGAATGCAGGTAGCAGGACCGCCGCCGCCATCACTTTAGCCTGCTGGCCATGTTGCCGATTTTGCGCAAACAGTTGCTGCTGGTGCCTGGCGATATAGCCGGTATCAAAATCGGCCGCCCTGAATTCATCCATGCTCACCAGGCGGGTAATAAACCCGATATTGGTGTTCAACCCCAGAATCTGGTACTGGCGCAACGCGTGCGTGAGCTTCTTCAACGCCGCTATGCGCGTATCGGCATGCACGATGAGCTTGGCGATCATCGGGTCGTAGTTGATACCGATCATATCCCCACAGCGCACGCCGGTATCGATACGCACGCCGGCATCCTCAGCTGGCAGGCTCAGGTATTTGATCTGACCCGCCGCGGGCATGAAGTCCCGCTGCGGCGTTTCGGCATAAATCCGCGCCTCGATTGCATGCCCCTGACAATTTATTTGCGCCTGCTGCAGGGGCAGCGGCGCGCCCGCGGCCACCTGCAGTTGCCATTCGACCAGGTCCTGCCCGGTAATCATTTCGCTGACCGGGTGTTCGACCTGCAGCCGGGTATTCATTTCCATGAAATAAAAGCTGCCGTCTTCATCGAGCAAAAACTCGACCGTGCCGGCACCGACATAATTGATTGCCCCGGCGCAATCGACGGCCGCCTTGCCCATTTGGGCGCGTAACTCGTCGCTGATGCCCGGCGCCGGCGCCTCTTCCAGTATTTTCTGATGGCGGCGCTGGATCGAGCAATCGCGTTCGAACAGGTGCACGCAGTTGCCCAGGCTATCGGCGAAAATCTGCATTTCGACATGCCGCGGCTTGGTCAGGTAACGCTCGATCAAAACCTTGTCGTCGCCAAAACTGGCGCTGGCCTCGCGCCGGGCCGAGGTCAGCGCCGCGGCAAAGCCGCTGGCGGACTCCACCAGGCGCATGCCCTTGCCGCCACCGCCGGCACTGGCCTTGATCAGTTGCGGATAGCCGACGCGCTCGGATTCCTCGGCGAGGCGGAAATCCGCCTGCTCGTCCTCATGATAGCCGGGCACCAGGGGCACGCCCGCCGTCGCCATCAGCGCCTTGGCCTCGCTTTTCGATCCCATGGCGTCGATGGCGCTCGCCGGCGGACCGATGAAAACGATCCCGGCATCCTCGCAGGCGCGGGCAAAGGCCGCGTTTTCCGACAAAAATCCGTAGCCGGGGTGAATCGCCTCGGCGCCGCAGGCTTGCGCGACCTGCAGTATGCGCGCGCCATCGAGATAACTCTCGCTCGCCGCGGCGCCGCCGATGCAATAGGCTTCATCGCAGGTTTCCACGTGCAGGGCAGCTTTATCCGCGCTCGAGTAGACCGCGACGCTGCGGATTCCGAGGCTGCGTGCGGTGCGCGCCACCCGCACCGCGATTTCCCCGCGATTGGCTATCAAGATTTTGTCAAACATTAGTTTTGCTTCACCCGCTCGAGCCCGCAGGGTCGCAATAAACCGTGCACATCCAGGATTAGCGGGCAGTTTCTCATCGGTTACAGGTTACATCCTGAAGATGCCGAATTCGGTCTTTTCGATCGGTGCATTCAACGCCGCCGACAGGCCGAGTCCCAGCACCCGGCGCGAATCGACGGGATCGATAATGCCGTCGTCCCACAGGCGCGCGGAGGCGTAATAGGGATGGCCCTGGTGTTCGTACTGCTCGCGGATCGGGTCCTTGAAGCTGTCTTCATCGGCTTCGCTCCAGGACTCGCCGCGTGCTTCCAGGCCATCGCGCTTGACCTGGGCGAGTACGGTCGCGGCCTGCTCGCCGCCCATCACCGAAATGCGCGCATTCGGCCACATCCAGAGGAAACGTCCGCCATAGGCGCGCCCGCACATGGCGTAGTTGCCGGCGCCGAAACTGCCGCCGACCACCAGCGTCAGCTTGGGCACGCGCGCGCAGGCAACCGCGGTCACCATCTTGGCGCCGTCGCGGGCGATACCTCGATGCTCGTATTTCTGCCCGACCATGAACCCGGTAATATTCTGCAGAAATACCAGCGGTATGCGGCGCTTGGCGCAGAGCTCGACGAAGTGCGCGCCCTTCAGCGCCGACTCCGAGAACAGGATGCCGTTATTGGCGACGATACCAACAGGTATCCCATAGAGATGGGCGAAGCCACATATCAGGGTGTTGCCGTAAAGCTGTTTGAATTCGTCGAACTCGCTGTCGTCGACCAGGCGCGCAATGATTTCGCGAATATCGAAGGGCTTACGCAGGCTGGTCGGCATGATGCCGTGCAGATCGTCAATCGGGTAGCGCGGCGCGATGATGTCACGCAACGCCAGGTCGGGCTTTTTCTCGCGATTCAGCGTGGCGACGATGTCGCGCGCCATCGACAGCGCGTGCTCGTCGTTGTGCGCATAGTGATCGGCGACGCCCGATATGCGCGCGTGCACATCCGCGCCGCCGAGTTCCTCGGCGCTGACGATTTCGCCGGTCGCCGCGCGCACCAGTGGCGGGCCACCGAGAAAGATCGTGCCCTGTTGCTTGACGATGATCGACTGGTCGCACATTGCCGGCACATAGGCACCGCCAGCGGTGCAGGACCCCATCACCACCGCGATCTGCGGAATCCCCTGCGCCGACATGTTGGCCTGGTTGAAGAAGATACGCCCGAAGTGTTCGCGGTCGGGAAATACATTCTCCTGGCTCGGCAGATGCGCGCCTCCGGAATCGACCAGGTAAATACAGGGCAGATTGTTTTCCTCTGCGATTGCCTGGGCGCGCAAGTGTTTTTTGACCGTAATCGGGTAGTAGGTACCACCCTTAACGGTAGCATCGTTGGCCACTATCATGCATTCGAGGCCATGAATACGCCCGATACCGGCGATCAATCCGCCCGCGGCGACGTTATCGTCGCCATACATCTGGTAACCGGCGAACTGACCGATTTCGAGAAATGGCGAACCCGGGTCGACCAGCCGGTCGATGCGATCGCGCGGCAGCAGCTTGTCACGGCTCAAGTGTTTTTCACGCGCGCGTTCGCCACCGCCGGCGGCGATGGCGGCAACCCTGGCGTTTAAATCGGCGACCAGCGCCTGCATCGATTCCCGATTCTGCTGGAACTCGGCACTGCGGTTACTGATCCTGGATTCGATGATGCTCATGCTTCTGCCGCCAGTTCGCGCGCAATGACCATACGCTGGATATCGCTGGTGCCCTCGTATATCTGTGACACGCGCACGTCGCGCGCGATGCGCTCCACCGGAAAATCGCGCAGGTAACCGTAACCGCCCAACACCTGGATCGCATCAGAACAAATTTTCTCGGCCGCTTCCGAAGCAAACAGCTTGGCCATGCTGGCCTGTTTCAGGCAGGGCTCGCCGGCATCACGCAGGCGCGCCGCGTTGTGCACCATGAGCCTGGACGCCTCGAGCTGCGTCGCCATGTCGGCGAGCCGAAACGCGACCGCCTGGTGTTCGAGCAGGGTCTTACCGAAACTGATGCGCTCCCGGGCGTAGGCCAGCGCGCACTCGTAAGCCGCGCGCGCCATGCCGACGCTTTGCGCGCCAATACCGATGCGGCCACCCTCGAGATTCATCAATGCGATCTTGTAACCCTCACCCTCGGCGCCGATCAGGTGATCCGCGGGCACCCGGCAATCCTTAAAAAATATGGAAGCGGTATCAGAGGCGTGCTGCCCCATTTTCTGTTCCACCGCGCCGACCTCGTAACCGGGATTATCGGTCGGCACGACAAACGCGCTAATGCCCTTCTTGCCGGCTTGCGGATCGGTTACCGCGAACACGATCGCGACCTCGGCATTAGCGCCCGAGGTAATAAACGCCTTGCTGCCGTTCAACAGGTAGCCGTCATCCTGCTTGAGCGCGCGGGTTTTCAGCGCCGCGGCGTCCGAACCGGCATGCGCCTCGGTGAGGCAGAAACAACCCAGCTTGTCGCCCGCGGCCAACGGTTTGAGATAAGTTTCCTTTAAATACTCACTGCCGGATTTGAGCAGTACGCCGCAAACTACCGAATTGTTGACCGAAAGAATCGTCGAACAGGCACCGTCACCGGCGGCGACTTCTTCGATCGCGAGCGCGAACGACAGGTAATCGGCGCCGGCGCCACCCCACTCCTGCGGGATAAACATACCGAATAAACCGAGTTCGGCCATTTCCCTGAGCTGCTCGACCGGAAAATGCTGGTCCCGGTCCCAGTCCGCAGCGAACGGCGCGACGCGCTGTTGTACGTAGTCGCGTACGCTGTCGCGAATCAGGCTTTGTTCTTCACTGAGCATCATCGCAGCATTACAGCAACTCGAGCGCAACCGCGGTGGCTTCGCCGCCGCCGATGCAAAGCCCGGCGACGCCTTTTTTCAGGCCGCGGTTGTGCAATGCCGCGATCAGCGTGACGATGATGCGCGCACCGGAAGCGCCGATCGGATGGCCGAGCGCGCAGGCACCGCCGTTGACATTGACCTTTGCATGCTCGAGACCGAGATCGGTCATCGCCGCCATGGTAACCACTGCGAAGGCTTCGTTGATTTCGTACAGGTCGACTTCGTCGCTCGACCAGTTGGCCGCTTCCAGCACCTTTTTCAGCGCACCCACCGGCGCGGTAGTGAACCAGGCGGGCTCGTGCGCGTGGGTGGCATGCCCACGAATCACCGCCAGCGGCTTGATGCCGCGCTTTTCAGCCTCGGCTTCGCCCATCAAAACCAGCGCCGCGCCGCCGTCCGAAATTGAACTCGAGTTAGCCGCGGTGACGGTGCCGTCCTGGCGAAAGGCCGGGCGTAAAGACGGAATCTTGTCGATATTCGCGTTAAACGGCTGCTCGTCGGTATCGACCGTGACTTCGCCCCTGCGGGTTTTTATCAGCACCGGCGTGATTTCGTTTTTGAAGGCGCCGCTCTCGATTGCGGCCTGCGCGCGCCTGAGCGAGGTAATCGCAAACTCGTCCTGTTGTTCGCGCGTAAAGCCGTACTTGTCGGCGGTCGCTTCGGCGAATACACCCATCAACTTGCCCTTGTCGTAGGCGTCCTCGAGGCCGTCGAGAAACATGTGATCGAACACCTGCCCATGACCCATACGCATTCCACCCCTGGCCTTTGTCAGTAAATAAGGCGCATTGCTCATGCTTTCGAAACCACCCGCGAGCATGACCTTGTTATTGCCGGCCTTGAGCATGTCATGGGCGAACATGGTCGCCTTCATGCCCGAGCCGCACATCTTGTTGATCGTGGTGCAGCCGGTGCCGAGCGGCAGCCCGGCGCCGAGGCTCGCCTGGCGCGCCGGCGCCTGGCCCTGACCGGCCGGCAATACGCAGCCCATGATCACTTCGTCGATGGCGTCAGCCTGCAGCTGACTGCGTTCGACCGCCGCCTGGATCGCCGCGGCACCGAGTTCAGCTGCGCTGGCGTCGGCCAGGACGCCCTGGAAACCGCCCATCGGGGTGCGGGCGATAGCGGTAATGACAATATTTTCGCTCATGACTGGTTACCTTATGCAGTTTCGTTAAACAGTTCCCGCCCAATCAGCATGCGGCGGATTTCGGAGGTGCCCGCTCCTATTTCGTAAAGCTTGGCATCGCGTAACAGTCGGCCCACCGGAAAGTCGTTGGTGTAGCCGTTGCCGCCGAGCGCCTGGATCGCTTCGAGCGCCATCCAGGTAGCCTTTTCGGCGGCATAGAGAATCGCGCCGGCAGCATCCTTGCGCGTGGTCTCGCCGCGGTCGCAGGCCTTGCCGACGGCATAGACATAGGCCCTGCTGGCGTTCATCGTGGTGTACATGTCGGCAATCTTACCCTGCATCAGCTCGAATTCGCCAATCGCCTGGCCGAACTGTTTGCGCTCATGGATATAGGGTACGACGGCATCCATGCAGGCCAGCATGATGCCGGTGGGCCCGGCCGACAGCACCGCGCGCTCGAAATCGAGCCCGCTCATCAAAACCGCGGCGCCGCGGTTGAGTTCACCGAGCAGGTTTTCTGCCGGCACTTCGACGTTCTGGAACACCAGTTCACCGGTGTTGGATCCGCGCATGCCGAGCTTGTCGAGTTTTTGCGCGCTGGTAAAACCGAATTCGCGCTCCACCAGAAAGGCGCTGATACCGCGCGACCCGGCCGCTGGATCGGTCTTGGCGTAAACCACGATCAGGTCGGCGTCGGGGCCGTTGGTGATCCACATCTTGGTGCCGTTCAGAACGTAACCGGCAGAGGTTTTCTCCGCCTTCATCTGCATGCTGACCACGTCCGAGCCGGCGCCGGGCTCCGACATCGCCAGCGCGCCTATATGTTCGCCGCTGATCAGTTTCGGCAGGTACTGCTTTTTTTGCTGCTCGTTGCCGTTACGATTGATCTGGTTGACGCAGAGATTGGAGTGCGCGCCGTAACTCAGGCCCACCGAAGCCGAGGCGCGACTGATTTCCTCCATCGCGACGATATGCGCGAGATACCCCATCTCGGCGCCGCCATAGGCCTCTGGAACGGTAATGCCGAGCAGGCCCATGTCGCCGAGCTTGGGCCAGAGTTCATTCGGAAATTCGTTGCTGCGATCGATTTCGGCCGCCAGCGGCGCAATTTCCGCCTGCGCGAAGTCCTGCACCGCGTCGCGTAGCATGTCGACGGTTTCGCCGAGGTCAAAATTCAGGGATGGAATATGTATCATGCGAATTCTCCAGGTTTAACCGTGGCGCAACTTGCGCTGCCCGGAGCGTAAACCGTGCAGCGCCTCGCTGGCATCGGCGGCGACGCGCTCGAGATCCTGCAACGCGTTTTCGATATCGCGGCGCTGTTCTTCCAGCGTGTCACGTCGCCTGGCGAGCTTTTCCAGCATCAGTTCGAGCTGGGCTTCCTCGCCGTGATTCGAGTCGTAGAGATCGAAGGATTCGCGGATTTCGGACAACGACCAGCCGAGCCGTTTGCCGCGCAGAATCAGGCGTAGCCTGACGCGGTTGCGATCATTGTAGATGCGGCGGGTCCCCTCGCGCTGCGGATCGAGCAAACCCTGTTCCTCGTAAAGACGTAGAGTGCGCGAGGTAATGCCGAATTCCTTGGCCAATTCACCGATGCTATAGGTCCTGTTACTGGTTTCGGTCTGGCTCATATTTTTCTCATCGCGCTAATCCGGGTAAACCGCCATCAGGGTGCCGACCATGGTGGCAACCAGCCTGTCTTCGCCATCGACGCTGGCATGCAGTTCGGACTCGGCCACGAATACACTGCGCCCGGGCTTGCGCACGCTGCCAACAGCACGAAAATGCTGACCCGCGGCGGGCGCCAGCAGGTTAATTTTGAATTCGATGGTCAACACGCGGGCCTCGGCCGGCATCAGCGAAAACGCGGCGTAACCGCAGGCGCTATCCATGATGGTCGAGGAAATGCCGGCGTGCAGGAAATTATCCTGCTGCGTCAGATCCGCACGGTAAGGCAGCTCGATTTCGACGTGCCCCGGCTCGACCGTACCCAGCGTCGCGCCGATCAACTGCATCACGCTCTGTTCGCCAAAGCTTGCGCTGACGCGCGCCTTGAAAGCGGGATCCCTGGACTGAAATTGACTGCTCATATCGATACGAGTAAAAAGGTTAGCGGGTCAGGGTTGTTTAAAGAATAGATTGAATGGTTGACGTTAACGTAAACGTAAGGTAATTTAATGCGCCGCAGATTGCAACTAAATTTATCCCGCTGAGGCCTGTACATGAGTTCCGCTCCGGAAAAAGTGATTAATCTCCCTTCGAGTTCGAAAAACCAGCTCAAGATCCGGTTCGTGACCGCCGCGAGCCTGTTCGACGGCCACGATGCCGCGATCAATATCATGCGCCGCATTCTGCAATCCTCCGGTGCCGAGGTGATTCACCTGGGCCATAACCGCTCGGTCGCCGAAATCGTCGATGCGGCGATCCAGGAAAATGTGCACGCGATCGCGCTGAGTTCGTACCAGGGCGGTCACGTCGAGTACCTCAAATACATGGTCGATATGCTCAAGCACAGGGGCCGGCCCGATATCCGCATTTTCGCCGGTGGCGGCGGGGTTATCGTGCCGGCGGAAATTCGCCAACTCGAGGATTACGGCGTCACCCGGATTTATTCGCCCGAAGACGGGCAGACTATGGGCCTGCAGGGCCTGATTTCGGACATGCTGGAGCGCTGCCAGTACGATCCGGGGTTACAGGCACCGACCTCACTGGAAGCGCTAGCCAAACATGACACCGTCGCGCTCGCCAGCCTGATCACCGCGCTGGAAAACGAAAGCGTAGCTGAAAGCCTGCTGGCGCAAATCAGGCAGCCGGCGGCGACGCGCTCGATCCCGGTGCTCGGCATCACCGGCACCGGCGGTTCCGGCAAGTCGTCGCTCACCGATGAAATCATCCGCCGCTTCCGCCTCGACCACGGCGATCAGCTCAGAATCGCGATCATTGCGGTCGATCCGACGCGGCGCCGCACCGGCGGCTCACTGCTCGGCGACCGTATCCGCATGAATGCGATCAATCACCCCAACATCTATATGCGCTCGATCGCAACCCGCGATTCGGTCGGTGAAATTCCGGAAGTGATCGCCGATGTGATCGCAGCCTGCAGGCACTGCCAGTTCGACTTCATCGTTGTCGAAACCCCCGGCATCGGCCAGGGCGACGCCGCGATCGTGCCGCTGGTCGACGCTTCGTTATATGTTATGACGCCAGAGTTCGGCGCCCAGAGCCAGCTCGAAAAAATAGATATGCTCGATTTTGCCGATATCGTTGCGATCAACAAGTTCGATCGCAAGGGCGCCGACGACGCCTACCGCGACGTTTGTAAACAGGTTCAGCGCAATCACGAAGCCTTTACGCGGCCGATCGAGGAAATGCCGGTTTTCGGCACGATTGCAGCGCGCTTTAACGACGACGGCACCACCGCTTTGTACCAGGAAATTATGCGCAAAATGGCCGCACTCGGGCTGACCACGGACGCCGGCCATTTGCCCCGGGTCGATACCCGCAAGTCGACCGCACGCAGCGTAATCGTGCCATCCGACCGGGTACGCTACCTGGCCGAGATTGCCGCGACCGTGCGCGAGTACCATAGCCACTGCAAACAGCAGGTTGGGCTGGCGCGCGAGCGCCAGCAACTGCTGGAAACCAGGCGCATGCTGGGCGAGGCCGGTTCGAACAACGCGTCGGACGAGCTCGACACGCTGATCGCGCAGCGCGAACACGGGCTCGACAATACTTCGCGCAAACTGCTGCAACAATGGCCCGAAGTCAAACAAAGCTATGCCGGCGACGAATACGTGGTGCATATCCGCGACCGCGAGATTCGCACCGACCTCAGGTATGAAACCCTGTCCGGGTCGAGCATTCCCAAAGTCTCGCTGCCGGCCTTCGAAGACCACGGCGAATTGCTGAAATGGCTGCTGCTGGAAAACCTGCCGGGCAGTTTCCCCTATACCGCTGGTGTATTTGCCTTCAAACGCGAGAATGAAGACCCGACGCGCATGTTCGCCGGTGAAGGCGATGCGTTTCGCACCAATCGCCGCTTCAAGAAGCTATCCGAACACTCGGAGGCCAAGCGGCTTTCGACCGCGTTCGACTCGGTAACCCTGTACGGCTGCGATCCCGACGAACGCCCCGACATCTACGGTAAAGTCGGCAACTCCGGCGTTTCGATCGCGACCCTGGAAGACATGAAGGCGCTCTACGATGGTTTCGACCTGTGCAATCCATCGACTTCGGTATCGATGACGATCAACGGCCCTGCCCCGATCATCCTGGCGATGTACCTGAACACCGCGATGGACCAGCAACTGGCCAGGTTCGCACAGCAGAACCAGCGCCAGCCCACCGGGCAGGAAATCGACAAGATCAGCAACTGGGCGCTGGAAAACATCCGCGGCACGGTGCAGGCCGACATCCTGAAGGAAGACCAGGGACAAAATACCTGCATTTTCTCAACCGAGTTCGCGCTCAAGATGATGGGCGATATTCAGCAGTATTTCATCGACCGTCGCATTCGCAAGTTCTACTCGGTGTCGATCTCCGGCTATCACATCGCCGAGGCCGGCGCCAATCCGATTTCTCAGCTCGCGTTCACGCTGTCCAATGGTTTCACCTTCGTCGAGACTTATCTCGCGCGCGGCATGCAGATCGACGACTTTGCCCCCAACCTGTCGTTCTTTTTCTCCAACGGCATGGACCCTGAATACACGGTCATGGGCCGCGTCGCGCGCCGTATCTGGGCGACCGCGATGAAAAACAAGTACGGCGCCAACGAACGCAGCCAGAAGCTCAAGTACCACATCCAGACTTCGGGTCGTTCGTTGCACGCCCAGGAAATGGATTTCAACGATATACGTACCACGTTGCAGGCCTTGATCGCGATTTACGACAATTGTAATAGCCTGCACACCAACGCCTTCGATGAAGCGATCACGACCCCGACCGGCGATTCGGTGCGGCGCGCGCTGGCGATCCAGTTGATTATCAACAACGAATGGGGCCTGGCGAAAAACCAGAATCCGAACCAGGGAGCGTTCATCATCGAACAGCTCACAGACCTGGTCGAGGAAGCCGTGCTGCAGGAATTCGAGCGCATCTCGGAGCGCGGCGGCGTGCTCGGCGCGATGGAGACCGGTTACCAGCGCGGCAGGATCCAGGATGAGTCGATGCTTTACGAGCACCGCAAGCACGATGGTTCGCTGCCGATTATCGGGGTCAACACCTTCCTCAACCCGGAAGGCAATGCGCAATATGAAATCGAGCTGGCGCGCTCTACCGACGAAGAAAAACAGAGCCAGATCAAACGTTTGCGTGAATTCCAGAAGATCCATGCCGACACCAGCGCGAAAGCAATCGAGCGGGTTCGTAACGCGGCGATTAACATACACCAGCGTGGAAGCTATCGAGCGGGTTCAGGCAGCAGCGATCAACAACGAGAATATCTTCGCGGAACTGGTCAACGCGGTACGCCACTGTTCGCTCGGCGAAATTACCAACGCCTTGTTCGAGGTAGGCGGGCAGTATCGCAGGAACATGTGACCATCGCCTATGGCGATGGTCATCCCGGAATTACTAATGCTGTCATCCCCGCGAAAGCGGCGGTCCGACCTATCGGGATCTTGAAATGGCGGCACTTTTATCAAGATTCCCGCTTACGCGGGAATGACGCAATAGAGAGAAACAAATGGACATAAAAACAGTTGGCGTGGTTGGCGCCGGAACCATGGGTAACGGCATCGTGCAGGTCTGCGCCGCGGCGGGGCTCAAGGTGATTATGCAGGACATCGGTGAGGCGCAGGTCGAACGCGGGTTGAATACCGTCGCCGGCAGCCTCGATCGCCTGATCAAGAAGGAAAAGATCGGTGCCGACGACAAGGATGCGACCCTGGCCAATATCGAAGCCACGACCTCGCTCGCCGAGCTGGCCAATACCGATATCGTCATCGAGGCCGCTACCGAAAACGAGGCGCTCAAGCTCGACATCTTTGCCCAGCTCGACAAGCTGTGCAAACCCGAGACGATCCTGGCGAGTAATACATCCTCTATTTCACTGACCAAAATTGCCGGCGCGACACAACGCGCCGACCAGGTCATCGGCATGCACTTCATGAACCCGGTGCCGATGATGGCGCTGGTCGAAGTGATTCGCGCCTTGCAAACCTCGGACGCGGTTTACCGGCAGGTACACGAACTGTCCGAATTCATCGGCAAGGTGCCGGTCGAAGCCAGGGACAGCCCCGGCTTCGTCGCCAACCGCATTTTGATCCCGATGATCAATGAAGCCGCCTACGTCTACTACGAGGGGCTGGCCAGCGCCGAGGGCATCGACGAAATCATGAAACTCGGGATGGCGCACCCGATGGGCCCGCTGGCGCTGGCCGACCTGATCGGCCTCGACACCTGCTACGCGGTGATCAAGGTTTTGCACGAGGGCTTCGGCGATTCGAAATACCGCCCCTGCCCGATCTGGCAGCAAATGGTCGACGCCGGCTACCTCGGCCGCAAGAGCGGGCGCGGTTTCTACAACTACGACGATTAGCGGTAGCTATCTGACCTGGGCTGTCATCCCGGTGAAAGTGGCGCCGAGTGGCGTCATCCCGGCGAAAGCCGGGACCCAGCCAAAAAAGCTCGCGCGCAGCGCGCTCCACCGCTTCCATGTTCAACTGGATCCCGCCGGTCCGACGTATCGGGTCAAGCCGCGGGATGACAGGTTGAGCGATGGTCTCAGGCTACCTCGACCGCAAGAGTGGCGCGGTCTTTACAGCTACATCGACTACCGCCGAAAAACTGTGGTCTGTCCCCGATTTGATTCCATCCCGCCGATAGTTATTTTGAATTTGCTATACGTCGTGATTTCGCATTAGAGTAGCGCTCGAAATTGGACTATCCGCCCTCACCCGGCAAATAAATTTTACAGCGCAGCGAATAAACGTTGTAATACGTCATTCGAACCTGCGACTCAGCCAGATACAGAATAAAAATTATTACCTGATATATGGACCAGAAGGAACCAGACACAGATCTCGACACCTTTCCCAAGCTGCTGGCAAGCCACGTAAAGCTGCGCCCGACGCGGGATGCAATCCGCGAAAAAGACCTCGGCATCTGGCAATCCTGGACCTGGGCCGAAGCGGCGGCCGAAATCAGGGCGCTCGCCTGCGGGCTGGCCTCGCTCGGACTAAAGCGCGGCGACAAGCTCGCCATCATTGGCGATAACCGTCCGCGCCTCTACTGGGGTATGACTGCCGCGCAGGCGCTGGGTGCGGTTCCGGTGCCGCTTTATCAGGACGCGGTCGCCGATGAAATGGCTTACGTGCTCGATAACGCCGACGTCAGGATTGCGCTGGTCGAGAACCAGGAACAGGTCGACAAGATGCTCGAAGTCAGCGAGCGTTGCCCAAAAGTCGAACATATCATCTTCGACGAGACCCGCGGGCTGCGACATTACGAGCAGGAATTCCTGCACGATTATGAAAAAGTACAGCTGGCCGGGGTCGCCTACGATCACGATCATCCCGAGTTTTACGATCGGGAAGTCGCCGCCGGCAGCGGCGCCGACATCTCCATCATGCTCTACACTTCGGGCACCACCGGCAATCCCAAGGGCGTGGTATTGTCAAATGACAATGTCATCATCACCGCGCGCAACGGCATCGTACGCGAAGGCTTGACCGCCGACGAAGAAGTGCTCGCCTACCTGCCGATGGCCTGGGTGGGCGACAACCTGTTTTCCTACGCGCAATCCTATGTCGCCGGTTTTTGCGTCAGCTGCCCGGAGGACGCTTCCACCGTGGCCCAGGATTTACGTGAAATCGGCCCGACCTACTATTTCGCGCCACCCCGGGTTTACGAAAATATGCTGACCCAGGTCATGATCCGCATCGAGGACGCGGCCGAGATCAAACGCAAACTGTTCCACTATTTCATGGAGCATGCGCGCCAGGTCGGCGTCAGGATCCTGAATGGCCAGTCGGTATCGCTGAAAGACTCGCTGCTTTACAAGCTTGGCAACATTCTTGTCTACGCTCCGCTCAAGGACGTGCTCGGCTTAAGCCGCACGCGGCTGGCCTATACCGCGGGCGAGGCCATCGGTCCGGAAATTTTCGATTTCTACCGCTCCCTCGGCATCAACATCAAGCAACTCTACGGCCAGACCGAGTGCATGGTATTCATCTGCGTACAACCCGATGGCGAAGTCTACGCCGATACCGTCGGCACCCCGGCGATCGATGTCGAAATCAAGATCGACGACAACGGCGAAATCATGTATCGCAGCCCGGGTGTATTCCTGTCTTATTACAAGAATCCGGAATCCACCGCGAGCACCAAGACCGAGGATGGCTGGGTGCATACCGGCGACGCCGGGTTCTTCGATGAACACAACGGCCACCTGAAAATCATCGATCGCGCGAAGGACGTCGGCAAACTCAACGACGGCACCCTGTTCGCGCCGAAGTACATCGAGAACAAACTCAAATTCTTTGCCTTCGTCAAGGAAGCGGTATTGTTCGGCGACGGGCGCGACTACAGCACCGCGTTTATCAATATCGATCTCGACGCGGTCGGCAACTGGGCCGAACGTCGCGGCCTGGCCTACTCGGGTTATATCGACCTCTCCAACCTCGACGAGGTTTACCAGTTGATCAAGGAATGCGTCGACAAGGTCAACCAGGACCTGTCGGCAGACAGCCGCCTCGCCAATTCACAGATCCGCCGCTTCCTGATCCTGCACAAGGAGCTCGACGCCGACGATGGTGAACTGACCCGAACGCGCAAGGTTCGGCGCAACTTCGTCGGCGAGCGCTACGATATCCTCGTGAATGCACTTTATTCGGACAAGACCGAATGCCATATCGACACCCAGGTTACTTTCGAAGATGGCCGCACCGGTAGCCTGGCCGCCGATGTGCGGATCTGCGATGCGCAGGTCTTCGCGGATAGTTCCACCGACCAGGAAGCCGCGGCGTGACCCAGCAAAGCGCTGCCGAGACGATTCTCGCGGTCGAGAATATCAGCCTTTCCTTCGGCATTATGAAGGTTCTCGACAGTATCAGCTTCGATATCAGGCGTGGCGAAATCCGCTCGATTATCGGCCCCAACGGCGCCGGCAAGAGTTCGATGTTGAACGTCATCAACGGTTTTTACCATCCACAGGAAGGCTCGATAACCTTCAAGGGTGAAACTCGCAAGCAGATGGCGCCGCATGTGGCGGCCAGCCACGGGATTGCGCGCACCTTTCAGAACATCGCGCTGTTCAAGGGCATGAGCACGCTGGATAACATCATGACCGGGCGCAACCTGAAGATGAAAACCAACCTGTTCTGGCAAGCCCTGCACATCGGCCCGGCGCGTCTCGAGGAACTGGAAAATCGTGAGGCGGCAGAAAAAATTATCGACTTTCTCGATATCCAGGCGATCCGCAAGAAACCGGTCGGCAAGCTGCCCTACGGCCTGCAAAAGCGGGTCGAACTGGGTCGCGCGCTGGCGGCGGAACCCGAGCTGCTGTTGCTCGACGAGCCGATGGCGGGCATGAATTCCGAGGAAAAAGAAGATATGTCGCGCTTCATCATCGACGTCAACTCCGAGTTCGGCACCACGATCGCGTTGATCGAACACGATATGGGCGTGGTCATGGACCTGTCGGACCGCGTGCTGGTGCTCGACTATGGCAAACAGCTGGCCGATGGCTTACCGGACGAGGTGCGCAATAATCAGGTTGTTATCGACGCCTACCTGGGAGTTCCCCATGAACACTGAGACAAAAGTCTAATGACATTTTTTATCGAAGTTGTGCTCAGTGGCCTGATGGCCGGCGTCATGTACTCGCTGGTCGCGCTCGGTTTCGTGCTGATATTCAAGGCTTCCGGGATTTTCAATTTTGCGCAGGGGGTGATGGCGCTGTTCGCCGCACTGACGCTGGTCGGGCTGATGGAAAATTTCGGTTTTCCGATCTGGCTGGCAATCATCGGCACCATTGCGGTCATGATTGCGCTGGCCTGGCTGATCGAACGCGTGATGCTGCGCCACCTGGTCAACCAGGAGCCTATCATCCTGTTCATGGCGACCATCGGGCTCGCCTACGTGCTCGAGGGTATGGGCGATATTATGTGGGGGTCTGACGTCAAGGTGCTCGATCTCGGCATCCCGCAGGGCGCTTCCGACTGGATGCTGGACAACTTCGATATCTATATCGAAAAACTCGAAATTTTCGCCGCCGGTACCGCCGCTATCATGGTCGCGTTCCTGGCGGTATTTTTTCAGAAGACGCGTATCGGCCGCGCCCTGCGCGCGGTCGCGGACGACCACCAGGCGGCGCTGTCGGTCGGCATTTCATTGCACACCATCTGGGTCATCGTCTGGTCGGTTGCCGGTATCGTCGCGCTGGTTGCCGGCATCATGTGGGGTTCCAAATCCGGGGTCCAATTCTCGCTATCGCTGATTGCGCTGAAAGCCTTGCCGGTACTGATACTCGGCGGCTTCACCTCGGTGCCGGGCGCGATCATCGGCGGCATGATTATCGGCGTCGGTGAAAAAGTGGCGGAAGTCTATCTCGGCCCGTTTGTCGGCGGCGCCATCGAAAACTGGTTCGCCTACATGCTGGCGCTGGCTTTTTTACTTTTCCGCCCGCAGGGATTGTTCGGCGAAAAGATCATCGAGCGGGTGTAGCATGGTTACATATAGTAGTCGTCCCCGCGAAAGCGGGGATCTTGCAAAGACACCGCGGATTAATTCGAAAGATTTCCGCGTGCGCGGGAATGACTCGATAAATGGAATGCAAGCATGATTTACCGAGAAACCGGCCAATTCAAGGCGAACTACCAGGACGACCAGGCGCTGTTCCCGATCGACCAGGATCGCTACGTCATTTTCGGGATTCTGTTCATCACCTTCGTCGTCGTGCCCTACCTGTTGAATCCCTACTGGCTCAACGTGATCCTGCTGCCGTTTTTAATTTACTCGCTGGCGGCGCTCGGCCTGAACATCCTGACCGGTTACTGTGGCCAGCTTTCGCTCGGCACCGGGGCCTTCATGGCGGTGGGCGCATTCTCGGTATACAAGCTGATGGTCGCTTTTCCCGGACTGGGATTCATCCCGATGGTGCTGCTGTCGGGATTGATAACCGCCGCGGTCGGAACGCTGTTTGGCCTGCCCTCGCTGCGCATCAAGGGATTTTACCTGGCCGTCGCGACGTTGGCGGCGCAGTTTTTCCTGATCTGGCTGTTCAACAAGGTCGGATGGTTTTTCAATTACAGCGCGTCGGGCATGATCAACGCGCCGCCGATGACCATATTTGGCGTAATCGTGACCGGTCCCCAAGCGAATGGGGTCGCCAAATACTACCTTGTCGCCGCTTTCGTCGCGGTGTTTGCGCTGGCGGCGAAAAATATCACTCGCGGCCGCATCGGCCGTAACTGGATGGCGATTCGCGACATGGATATCGCCGCCGAGCTGATCGGCGTGCGCCCATTGATCGCCAAACTGTCGGCATTCGCGGTGTCGTCTTTTTATGTCGGCATGGCGGGGGCGCTGTACTTTGCCGTCTGGCTGGGATCGGCGGAACCGACCGAGGCGTTTGATATCAATCAATCCTTCCTCGTGCTGTTCATGATTATTATCGGTGGGCTCGGCTCGGTACTGGGTTCGTTTCTCGGTGCCGCATTCCTG
>CAMYML010000031.1 GCA_947259305.1 uncultured Gammaproteobacteria bacterium
CAGTGCGACCGCCAGACCGATTAGCCTTGCCCGTTGTGGTAGCAGAAAACACAACACCGCCCCGATCAGCGGCAGTGTGACTACCATCACCAGCCAGGGTGCATCGAGATATTGCGCGGGCAACATGGGCTAATCTGTCTTCTCTTCGGGCAGCTTGGCCTTACCACCCGCGTCCAGCAAGCGGCGCATCAACACCAACGCCAAAGCGGTCGCGGATACCGCCACCACTATGCCGGTAATTACCATCGCCTGGGGCACAGGATCCGGCGTCGACTGGGTGCGAGTCGCCAGTGCAATCAGCAGCAGAAAGACACCGCTGCCCATCACGTTTATCGCCAGAATCTTGCGTAACAGGTGAAGCTGAATAATGAGCGCGTAGAGTCCGAGGATAAACAAGGCAATCCCGGTCAGCGCATAGAAAAAAGCGGTGGTCATTTTTCGGCCCTCGACTCTGGTCGCGAGCCCGGGCTCTGGTCCGGCGACGGCCGACCGCCTAGAAACAACGCAACCAGGATCAAACCGATCGACAACGTGGCCGCGGCCTCGATAACCAGTATCAGGGCGCCGGCATAGGCGATCGGATATTCGAGAAAGCGGCCGCCATGCAGCATCATCGCCAGTCCCGCCAGCACGAATACTGCCAATCCCCCCACGACAGTAATGCGTAGCGACAGTCCCGAAAACCGGGCACCAAAACGCCAACCCGACAGCACCAGCAACAGCCCGGCCGCTGCCAATACCGAGCCGGCCTGAAACGCGCCGCCGGGTGCAACGGCGCCCACCCACAGCAGATAACCGGCAACCAGGATCAGCAGCGGAACCAGCAGGCCCGTCAAATAAACCAGCACCTCGCCCGGCGCTAGTTCGCGTCTTTGCGGCTCCGAACCCAGAGACCACACCACCAGCAAGGCCAGCAGCAATACCGCCATTTCCAGCAAGGTATCGTAGCCCCGGAAATTAACCACCACGGCCGTCACGGGATTATCAACCCCGCTCATATCGATATTATCCGCGACCGTCTTGCTCAATCCGGGAGCCTCCGCGGGCAACTTCAGCACGGCATAGGCGAGGCCTGCGCCCATGATCGACAGTACTATGACGAGCAAAATACGCGGTATAACTTGTTTATTCGACATTTCGGTCACGCCGCTGCGCCTGCCGTGGAGTCGTCCCGCCGGGCGGCACCACGGTCTCCAGCGATGCTTTTTCGCGCGCGGGATCCGATCCATCGGCCGGGGTCGATTCCAGCCGCGCCAGCGCCCCCAGCAACAATGCTCCGGTTATCCCGGCTCCTATGGCCGCCTCCGCGAGCGCGACATCCGGCGCCTCCAGTCGAACCCAGGTCAGCGCCAGTACCAAACCAAAGGTAATAAACAATACGATGCTCTTAAACAGGTCTCTTGACAGGGTTAGCCAGGCCAGCCATACCAGGGTAATTCCAAGCAGAGCATCGAAGCTCCATAGCAGAATCATTTTTTCCATATTTCCAGCCCTCTTTGATGCGCGGCGCGGGCCACCAGGTGGGCGACGCTGGCGCTGGCAAGCATGACCAGAAACCAGATTAACAGCAATCTGGCCACCTCTGTCCAGGACTCCGCCTGAAACGCAAGCCCGGCAAGCACCAGGCCGAGACCGAGATTATCAGCCTTGGTCAATGCATGCAGCCGGGTGTATACATCGGGGAATCGCAACAGCCCAATCGTTCCCGTAATGAAGAAAAATACGCCGACAATCACGAATAGTATCGTCAGCAGGTTAGTTATCCCCATGGCCCGCTTCCTCGTCGTTCAAGACACGACGCACAAATGCAACCGAGGTAACCGCTGCCAGCAGGGCGAAGACCAGTGCGACGTCGAGTAACGCCACGCGCTCGAAAACCTGCGACAGCAACAGCACACAGGCCACCGCGGTAGTGCCAAATAACTGTGCTGCCAACATGCGATCGGCGGGGGTCGGACCACGCATTACGCGCCATAATCCCCCCACCAGCGTCAATAACAGCATCACTGCCATGCCTAAATAAAATTCATCCATTACCCTGCTCGCTTAAATGCACCGTATCTATTTTTTGAAAAGAACCTGCGCTAGTAATAATCATACCCGCGGCCAGATCTGCTTCAGGCCGGGCGATCAGTTATGTCCTCAGGCAATTCCGGCTGCGCAATTCCCAGTATCAGGTTTTCCAGTTGCACCATTTCTTCGGCGAAATTCCCGGTTTCATCGAGCACATGAATACGCAGGACACCTGCCTCCAATTCGACGCTTAACGTACCCGGCAGCAGATTGACGGTATTCACCATGAAAACCCGCGGTAGTCCAGGCGAGAGTCGCAAACTGTATTCATATAACACCGGCGATGCTGGCAACCGGGGATGTAAAACGATGCGCGCGACATCTATGCCGCCACGTATCGATTGCCATAAGAAAAAGGGGATAAAACGCAAGATTCGGCGCAGCGACCAGGACGAGACCGGTAATATCACCAGGCTAACCATCGTTGCCGCCGCCACCACGGGCACTCCAATCAGCCACGAGCCGCTAGCTCCGTCGGTAAGAATCCACCATATCGAAGCATACAGTGCGCCTCGAACTAAGCCGACTCGTAAAAAATGCGCCGCTGCGGTGCCGGTATTCTGCATTAAAGGCTAATCTGTCTCGTCTGCTTTCGTCGTCGGCTCATGATAAGTTAACGCCGCTCGCCCGAATCTGGTGACTGCAAGTCGGGTTCCACGACTTCCCAGGCAGTCGGGAACAGGCCATATTCAATAATCCTGTCGGCCCGGTGAGCGCTGACGGGCGGCCTCCACGCAAGCTTCATTCCTCTGGTTTCTGTTCGGTTTCAGGGTGTGATATCGAATCGACGCTGGATACAGTTAGCCCCACACGCATCGCGTCGGCGAAAGAAATATGCTCTTCCATCGGCGCCACCTCACGGCGTCGCAAGCGGTGGAAGACATATCCAATCATGCTGGCGTGCACCAGAGCGCTGAAAGCGAACAGGCCGCCCGGGCCGAAAAAGCGCATGCAAACCGATGCAACGATCGGCCCAATCACCGCGCCCAGCGCATAGACCAGCAACAATCCGCAGGCGACTTCGACGTATTTCGCTTCATCGGCAAAATCGTTGGTATGCGCGACGCACAAAGAATAGAGCGGAAATGCGAACAGCCCATAGGCAAAAGCGGTCGGTAATAATAGCTTATCCATGGACGGGTTTAGCAGAGCCAGCAAAATGCCGGCACACATAGCGCCGCTGCAGGTCAGCAATATCACGCGGCGCCTGTCCATGCGATCCGACATTCGCCCCAGCGGCCACTGCCCCACGGCACCGGCGATGACTGCCACGCTCATAAATATCGCAACCGTGGCAACATCCGTCGAATCACCCTTGGCAAACACCGGCGCCAGCGCCCAGAAAGCGCCATTGGCCAGACCAACCGCCAGGCAACCGATCACGCCTACCGGCGAGGTCTGGAAGAGTTCGCGGAAGTTGATCTTGACCGACTGGATAGGAGCCGGCTCCGCCGACTTGGAAAGTGCCACCGGCACGGCGGCGAGCGATACCAGGATCGAGGCAAACGAAAACAACATGAAATTGGTAGGTTCGTCCAGAACCAGCATCATCTGCCCGAGGGTTACCACGGTCAGGTTGATGATCGTATAAATCGAAAATACCGTGCCCCGGTTTTCGTTCGTGGCTTTCTCGTTTAGCCAGCTTTCGATGACCATGTATAAAACCGCAAAACAAATACCGGTGGCGACACGCAATACCCACCAGACCACCGCGTTCAGGACGAAGGCATGCACCAGGACGGCACAGGAAGCGATAGTCGCCATCGCGGTAAAGGTGCGAATGTGCCCCACCCGGCGCACGAAATAAGGGCCGTAAACGCAACCCGCGGCGAACCCCAGGAAATAGGCGGAACCCATTATGCCGATATCGATCGCGGAGAATGACTCGATACTGGCGCGCACCGGCAGCAAGGTGTTTTGCAGGCCATTGCCCATCAGCAACAGGGATACGCTTAATAGCAGGGCTAATATCGGAGTAACAATTGCAATCATTGGTATATTTCCAAATGGTCAACAATTTCGCAGGTTCAGTGTCGAACGATACGACAAGTTTTCACGAAAGCGTTGAGACTACTGGTACAGCCGGCCAGGAGCGTCTCGCAGTTGCCGGGAAACATGAAAGGAGCCGGTTTTAAAATTGATTATCAGCTGACGGTCACTACGAAATTCCCGAGTGACGGGATTTTAATCGAAAGCGTGGCTGAACACCACGCATTCGGGAATACCGATGATGGCATCAGGCAATAGTTTTATACCCCGAAATCATGTTCCGTCCGGGTGCGGGGAGCGCTGCAAAAACCTGCGGCCGCCTGGAGTGAAAAATAAAATTGCTGCAATCCGAGTTCTGGTAACAAGCTGGCGTTGCAGGCAATCACTTGACTCCCGGCAGGGGCCAAAGAATCGGTACGCGGCTGCAGAATTAGTTGCGCTATCTGGCGCTCGGAAAGGCTATACTGGGTCGCTTTTATTTTCATTATTATTGCGCGCAAAATGGATTTAGAACCACACAAATAGTTATCTGACGATGTCCTATTTTCCGAGAAATAAACTTCCAGTCCCGGTTGCAGGCAGACCTTTATATAAATGTCATTTCGGCCTGTTTCTGGTTCTGCTCCTGATCACATCGCCCGTCTTCGCCGAACGTCCAGCGATCGGCCTGGCGTTGTCCGGCGGCGGCGCCAAGGGCAGCGCTCATATAGCCGTGCTTGAATTGCTGGAAGCAAACCACATTCCGGTCGACTACATAGCGGGCACAAGTATTGGCGCTTACGTGGGTGGTCTGTATGCGCTCGGTTACAGCGCTGCCGAAATCAAAAAGATAATGTATGAGGCCGATCTCGAACGTGGTTTTTCGGACACGATCGACCGGCAGGACCTGCCTTACCGGGCCAAGCAACAGAAAGACAGGTTCAATGTTCCAGTTGAAATTGGATTTCGCGCCGGCAAAGTCCGATTGCCTGGCGGTCTGCTGTTTGGACAGACTATGTCATCTATTTATCGCAGCTCAGTCGGAAATGTAGCAAATTTTGATAGCTTCGATGATCTGCCCATCCCGTTTCGCTCGGTCGCGACAGACCTTGCCACCGGGCATACCGTGGTCCTGGCTAGCGGCAACCTGGTCAAGTCAATGCAGGCCTCGTCGGCGGTTCCCGGAGCCCTGGTTCCCGTCGAGCTGGAGGGCAAATATCTGGTGGATGGAGGTTTGTCTGAAAATCTGCCTATTAGCCAGGTAAAACAAATGGGCGCCGATATTATCATCGCGGTCGACATCAGTTCGCCGCTACAGGATAAAGAGGCCCTTGGCAACAGCATCTCGGTATTACAACAGCTCTCAAAGTTTCTCACCCTGCAAAATATCGAGAGTCAGAAAGAATTACTTTCCAGCGACGATATTTATATTCGTCCCGATGTCAGCCAACTGAGCACCACCGATTTCGATGCTCTGCCAAAAGCCTTCGAAGCGGGTAAATTAGCAGCCCAACTTCGGCTGGATGAGCTACGAAAGTTGAGTATCGATTCCGCTGAGTATCGGCAGTACCGCGAACTCAAACGGGAAAAACTCGACCTCATCAAGCGTGCCGGCAGGCAACCGGTGGTTAAGGTCATTCTGTCGAACCGCTCCAGCGTGAACGATAAATTCCTGACGACAGTCCTCGGGATTTCAGACGGCTCGTATGTTTCCGAAGATGAGCTTGCAGCGGCCGTAAACCGGCTCTACGCACTGGACCGTTTCGAACGTGTCGATGCAGAATTTGAATTGCGCAAAGAAGGCAAAGTATTGAAAGTTGATGCCAGCGAAAAATCCTGGGGCCCCAATCACTTCGAGATGGGGTTAGGGTGGGAAGACGACTTTACCCTGGATTCGGTTATCAATCTCGACTTTGCCTATATCAGAAAAAACATTACCGACAATGATGGTGAGTGGCGCAGCGAAATTGGATTAGGCACCAATAAGAGTTTCGCCAGTGAGGTTCATTTACCGCTGGGTGACGCGCAGCTTTGGTATCACTCCGCGTCATACGAGTACCAGAACGAAAGCCGTGATTATTTTATTAGTAATCGACCGGCAGTCTTCTTCAAATTCGATATCCATCGGGTAGATTTAAGCATCGGCTACAATTTGCAGAACGAGGGCGTCATCGAGACCGGCCTCACTTTTGCAAAGGCCGATTACGACAACGAGCTGTCGGTGCAGGATGATCTGCGCTACGACAGCCCGGGCATTTTCCTGACCTACGGCTTCGACACACTCGATCGGCGCAGCTTTCCAAGCCGGGGGGATCGCATTACCCTGAGCATTATTCATTGGCAGGAAGATGTTCGCGGAGATCTGATAACCGGCGCGGAATCGATCGCAGACACTTACCGCAGCACCCAGTACCTCGCGGACTGGAAAACCGCGACCAGCCTGGGCGGTCATGGCCTGGTCGGCAAGCTGTCATTTGCCTATACAGATAGCGAATCCGAGCAGAGTATTCATTATTCTCAGCTCGGTGGTTTCCTCAACCTGTCCGGCTACCATAAGAACGCGCTGATAGGTAACAGCAAGGTCTTCGCCGCGCTCGCCTACCAGTATGACCTGGGGAAAAGCCTGCTGGGTTTAACCGGCTTTCCAGTCTATATCGGGGTTAGCATCGAATCCGGTAACGTGTGGCTAATCGACGAGTCAGTCAAATTCGATGACCTTAT
This sequence comes from uncultured Gammaproteobacteria bacterium, assembly GCA_947259305.1. Classification (GTDB taxonomy): domain Bacteria; phylum Pseudomonadota; class Gammaproteobacteria. Next base: position 6,763 of record CAMYML010000031.1, read on the forward strand.
TCCCGCCGGCAGCATTTTTCTAAGTACCGACAGCAAGCTCGGACCTATCGCGCTGGGAATAGGTTTCGCGGACGGCGACAATAATTCAGTTTACTTTTATCTGGGCAAAAATATCTAGTTGCCAGGAAGTTGCGGCTAACCCGGCAGACGGGCGGACAGTTCACTGCACCGTAATCGCTCCAGTTTTATTAATATTAATCATCGGGTAGAAGGCGCCCACGTCGATTTGCGCATTGAACTCAAACTCAATCTGGTCGCTGGGCGCGGCTAACAGACCGGCGAGCAAATTGAGCCCGCCAAATAAATCGGCCGTGGCACGCAGTGTGACATCCTCTTCGCCATAGGCTGCAATTTTTGGCAGATCACTGGCGACGCCTTCGATCACCTTATTGCCTTCAAGGTGAATCGTATAAAACAGCCCGGCCAGTTTTAGCGGCCTGCGATTTGGGTTTGTTACCCGGAGCACGATTTCGAATTCCGGGGTAAAGCTATTCCAGTCACGCGGCAGGACCGACACTACCGCCACGCCGGGCTGCACAAAGTCAGCCGGGATCGTGGCGCAACCAGTAAGAATCGTCGCCGCAATAAGTTTGAAAATTAATCGTCGCATAACATTCATTACGGATTTCCCCAACAGAGCCGGATTCAGCTCCTGGCCGAACCGTCGCGCAATCCCACCGAACCCATCAGTTTCACGGAATAATAATGCCCTGGCGGCAGCTATTTTTTCCTGATAGCTCTTTTCGATGAGGCAACTTTCTTTTTAGGCGACGCTTTCTTTGTAACCGCCTTCTTCGCGGAGGCTGCTTTCTTTACCGCCGCCTTCTTCACCGCCGCCTTCTTCACCGCCGCCTTCTTCACCGCCGCCTTCTTTACCGCCGCCTTCTTCACCGCCGCCTTCTTCACCGCCGCCTTCTTCACCGCCGCCTTCTTCACCGCCGCTTTCTTTACCGCTGCTCTCTTGTTTGGAGCTTTGCGAGCCTGCTTCTTTTTCGGTGGCGGGGTTACCACGGCCTCGCGTAGCTGATTGAATTTTGCGCTGATACCCTCGATCAGGCCTTCCGCGACACCTTCCACATCCTCAGCCAGTTCGCGAATCATTTCTGCCGGATGCGCCTCGCTCCAGGAGCCTTTTACGCTTTCCGTCGCTTCGGCAGCCATCTGACCTGCCATTTTCGCTTTCTTGCTTACCACGTCAAATCCGTCCTGGATCTCGCGCACGGCCTTTTCTTTCGCTTTATCGATGTCCTCGGCAAAGGCTGCCGCGGCATCGCTGACACTGTGCCTGATATTGTCCAGACTGGATTTAGATGTAGCAGATTTTTTAGTTTGCTTGACCATTTTCATTCTCTCGCTTGATTGGCTAAGATGCGACCAGAACCTGCACCGCATCGAAATTAAAGTAAATTTAAGATAATCGGGTTACATCGAATACGCTTCACGACGAGTCAATACAGACGACCCGCAGCTCGCAGGGCCTCTGTATCGCTTACATTTAACCTGTTGCGATAAACCATATTGATACGCCAGGCAACTCCATACACGGCCGGATCTCGTCAACGCTCCAGGACTCATGCCCAAATGCCCGGTCTGATCCAGCGGATCATTCGCCTGCTAACACTGCTCATCGGTCGATTTGCTGCCGGTTTAACAGGGTAATATTGCCGTCGAGATGCACGTCCTGTTGCGGGAAGGCAATGACGATGTCATTTTCCTCGAACAGCTCGACGATACGAAATCTGATATCACTACGGATCACGCGCAGGTTGCGTTCGGCGGTGGCGTTGACCCAGAAGTAAACATCGAATACCAGCGCGCTATCGCCGAAGTCATCGAAAACCACGCTCGGGGCAGGATCATTCAGCACCGCCTCCAGTTCCTCTGTCGCCTGCAATATCAGCTCGGCAACCCGTTTCACCGGCGAACCATAAGCCACGCCAACCGTAACGATGGTGCGCGCCAGGTTGTCGATCAGCGTCCAGTTAACGACAGTGTTCTCGAGCAGCGCGCTGTTCGGAATCAGCATGTGCACGCCATCGGTGCGGCGGATTCGCGTGGAGCGCGTATTGATCGCTTCCACCGTGCCCTTGTCTGCCCCAACCTCGAGATAATCACCGATGCGGATGGGGCGCTCCCACATCAGGATCCAGCCGCTGATGAAATTATTGATAATATTCTGGGCGCCAAAGCCGACCCCGATCGCGATTGCACCGGAGACAAAAGCAAAGGCAGTCAGCGGCACATTGAGCAGATCCAGTGTTGTAATAGCCAGGATCGCCAGCGCGATAACATAGAAAATGCGCCGCACCAGGTGCACCACGTCGGCTTGCATGTTACGCGCCACCAGCCGATTCGTAATGATGCGTGCCAACCACTGGATTACCAGGTAACCGACAATCAGTACGGTCGGGATAAGCAGCATCTGACCCAGCGTATAGCTCTGGTCTGAAAGCGTAAAAATCACATCATCGAGTGCCATGTTCTTTACCGATTACCTTGTTCGAATGCCACGGACCTAGTTGTCCTCGGGCTTGTCGATCAGTTTGAGTTTGAAACCCCATTTTTGCTGTTGCGGCAAATATAACTTTATCCCCACGTTATTGTTTTCATAATCACGCAAGATCTCGGCCTGTCTTTGTTGCTTAAGCGTACTGCCGGAAGGAGAGATAATCCGCACCTCATCGACCTGGTCCGGATCGACAGGAATACTAACTTCTATAATCTGTAGTTCCTCGGCGCTGAGATCGGATACGCCGATGACTTCGGCGCCCAGCACGCTGCCCGTGTAACCGGGCGTAGCTTCAAGATAACCGGTGTCCAGGGTCGTGATGCCAGGCGGCGTTGGCACTGCCTCTGGTGAGTCATGACCCGGGGAGCCATTGCCCGAGGCACAGCCCTGAAGCCAGACAGAAATAAGAATAATTCGAATAAAATTTTGTTCAAAAACCATCGTAACCCCGCTTGGCCATAGACCATAACATCAGGCAATAGTATTCAGGTTGTATCGCTTTCTTGCCCGTTGCATTAACCAATATATTATTCATCGGGCAGGTCAACCATTTTAATTTTAAACCCCGTTCTACCGTTGCCTGGCAGGGTTAGAATTATACCCACTTTACTACCTGCATGATCCAGGGATATTTTCATATGTGCAGCAACGAGTCAGTCCGCCGAGTGTCAGACCAAGGGTGGCTCGTCATCCTCGTCATCGCCGCCGTTGGGCGACAATCTCTCGTGATGGGCGTCGATCCGACCCGAAACCAGGTCCAGCGACTCATAGGCGGCGATATTGAAAATTGCCTCACCCTCGAACACGAGCGGCAGGTTGGTCTTGCCGATGATAATGCCATCCATGGGGCTCGATAGTTCGCTGTGATTTTCACCCAGTGGATCGTTGACATAAGCAAGCGTATCGCCGACTTCGACCCTGGCGCCGATGGCCGCCACCGCGCGCAGAATGCCGCTCTGTGGCGCGCGCACCCAGCGAGTAGTGTTGGCAATCATGCTTGCCGGCAGCAGGCGCTTTTTCTTTTTCAGGCGCATATCGAGCGACGCCATCACGTTGAGCACGCCCTTGACCCCGGCGCGAATTGCGACTTCGTTAAAGCGCAGCGCTTCCCCGGCCTCGTACACCAGCATCGGGATTTTCAGCGCGTAGGCGGCTGCCCTGAACGAATCATCCAGCAGGTTGGAGTCCAGAATTACCGGGACGCCGAAGGCGCGCGCCAGCGCCTCAATCTCCGGCTCGCCACTGATCTTGGCGCGGATTTGCGGCAGGTTCTCGCGGTTGACCGCGCCGCTATGTAAATCGATGATATGGGTACAGTGAGGAATGATTTGCTGCATCAGCACATTGGCCAGGCGCGAGGCCATCGATCCGGATTCGGATCCGGGGAATGAACGATTCAGATCGCGTCGATCGGGCAGGTAGCGCGATTTCGAAACAAAGCCGTAAACGTTGACCACCGGAATCGCGATCAGGGTGCCGCGAATTCGATCGATAAATTTGTAGGCCAGCAGGCGCCGAACGACTTCGACGCCGGTGATTTCGTCACCGTGAATCGCGGCGCTTACCAGCAACACCGGGCCGGGACGGCGTCCGTGCACCACGTGCACCGGCATATTGACGCTGCTATGGGTGTAAAAACTCGGCAGCGGAATATCGACCGATTGCCGGCTGCCAGGCTTGATGCTGACGCCGGCAATTTCAATGGCTGTCTGCTTGCTAACCCTTGCCACGGGTTCTGGTTCTGCCGGGTTTCAGTTTTTCCAGGTTGGTAATAATCATGCCGGCGACATCCTTGCCGGTGGCGCCCTCGATGCCTTCGAGCCCCGGGCTGGAATTGACTTCCATCACCACCGGGCCGTGATTGGAGCGCAGCAGGTCGACACCGGCCACGTTCAGGCCCATGATGGCGGCAGCCCTGACGGCCGTGGAGCGTTCTTCGGGCGTAATCCTGATCAGGCTGGACGACCCGCCACGATGCAGGTTGGAGCGGAACTCGCCCTCGGCGCCCTGGCGTTTCATCGCCGCGGCCACCTTGCCGTCGATAACGAAACAGCGAATATCGGAGCCGCCGGCTTCCTTGATGAATTCCTGGATCAGGATATCGGCCTTGACGCCCATGAAACCCTCGATGACGCTTTCGGCCGCCTTTTGCGTTTCCGCCAGCACCACGCCGATGCCCTGGGTACCCTGCAGCAATTTGATCACCAGCGGCGCGCCGCCGACCATCTTGATGACGTCCTTGATATCGTCGGGTTTGCTGGCATAGCCGGTGAGGGGCATGCCAATGCCCTTGCGCGACAACAATTGCAGCGAGCGCAGTTTATCGCGCGAACGCGTAATCGCCACGGATTCGTTGAGTGACACGACGCCCATCATCTCGAACTGGCGCAGTACCGCGGCGCCGTAAGCCGTTACCGACGCACCGATGCGCGGAATGACGGCATCGAACCCTTCCAGGGATTTACCCCGGTAGTGAATCGAGGGCTTATGCGAGACAACATTCATGTAGGCGCGCAGTACATCGATGACGACAACTTGGTGCCCCCGACTTTCGGCGGCTTCGATGAGGCGACGCGACGAGTACAATCTTCGGTTGCGTGAAAGCAGAGCTATTTTCATGGTAATCCTGACCTCAGGTTATGCAGCTTACGCTGTCTTGATTTAAAGTGAGATCGATAACGCTTTCATCGATCACCCGGCGACCCTGAAGCAGGTATACAGCGCCGGCCTTCGTAAAGGCCCTACTGCTGCTGGCGTAAAGGTCAATTTAATAGACGCCTGGCGGCCCACGGAAGTCACACTATTTAAACTCGAAAGATAACTCAAGCTTGCTTGCGTTATCGAATTTTACTCGAAATCCAGGTTTATTTAAAATCCGGGCATTGCTAAAGGTCTGTAGAATGAAGGTTCCGATTGCACCTGGCTCAGGCTTTACATGACATTCGACCGACGACCGGACCAATAAACTGAAGCATTCAGCCTTCTTTCTGCACAAACTCGCCTGCTTTGCCGGCCTTGTCCTGCTGCTCGCATCCTGCAACCAGATCAGCAACGAGGCGCAGCAACCGACGCGCAGCCTCAAGCAAATTCAGGAATCCGGCAAGCTGATCGTGTTGACCCGCAACGCGCCCACCAGTCTGTACGTCGATCGCGACGGCAAGCAGAGCGGCCCGGAATACGACATGGTTGAAGCCTTTGCCGCATCGATGAATCTTGCAGTCGAGTACAAGACCCGTACCTCGATCAAGGAGATCATCAGCGGCATCGAAAATGCGCACGGCGACCTGGCGGCGGCGGGCCTGACCATTACCGGGCAGCGCCGGGAAAAGTTTCTGTTCGGCCCAGCCTACCAGGATGTTACCCAGCAAATCGTCTGCCGGCGCGACAATGTGCAACCGGAATCGATCGAAGACCTGCTCGGGCTGAACATCGTCGTGATTGCCGACAGCAGTTACGTCGAGCAGCTGAAATCGCTGCAACGGAAGCATCCCGCGCTGGCATGGAAAGAAACCGACACCGAGGACACCGAGCAATTGCTGTACTCGGTGTGGCGACGAAAAATCGACTGTACCGTCGCGGATTCAAACATCGTCGATATCAACCGTCGCTATTACCCGGAACTGATCGCACCGCTCAACCTTCATCAGTCGGAATCCCTGGGCTGGATGATGTCGGCTGAGCGCGACGACCTGCAGAGCGCCATCGAGGCATGGTTCGAGTCCTTCCAGAAAAGTGGCGAACTGGAGTCCTTGCAGGAACGCTACTACGGTTTCTTCGAAGTCTTCGACTACGTGGACACGCGTAAATTCATTACTCGAATCAAGCAACGCTATCCGAAATACGAAAAGCTCTTCAAGGAAGCGGCTAAAAAATACGATCTCCCGCACCTGTTGCTGTCCGCCCAGGCGTACCAGGAATCACACTGGCGCGCCAATGCCCGCAGCCCGACCGGCGTCCGCGGAATCATGATGCTGACCCTGGCAACCGCGCGTGCGATGGGCGTGAAAAGCAGGCTGGATCCCCGGCAGAGTATCTTCGGCGGCGCCAAATACATGTCCCACCTGATCAATGATCGTTTCTCGGACGAGGCCGAAGAACCCGACCGCACCTGGCTTGCGCTGGCCGCCTACAACATCGGCCGCGGCCACCTGCACGATGCGCAAGGCCTGGCGCGTGAGCAGGGCCTCAATCCTTATCTCTGGGGTGACGTCAAACAGGTGCTGCCGCTGCTGTCCGACAAAAAATACTATAGCAAACTGAAGTATGGCTATGCCCGCGGCAACGAACCGGTGCGTTACGTGCAAAGCATTCGCGAATACCAGCATATCCTGGAAAACGAGTTAAACAAGCTCAGCCGTCAGGCTCGGCCGTGATCGCGGTGCATCGCTATTGACGCGCAAGCCGTTGCCGCGGCGGATCGCCTGTTGGCCCGAGTAGCGCGTCGCGAAAACCCAACGACCTGTCAGGACAACAGTTGCGGCATGAACAGGGTTGCCAGGCTTAGCACAAGAAAAAAGCCCGCCATGTCGGTAACCGTGGTCAACAACGGGCCCGCGGCCACCGCCGGGTCGATACCGAAATTCTTCAGTATCAGCGGCACGGTACCGCCAATCGAGACCGCAACAACCGTGTTAATCGAGAGCGCCAGACCGATGACGAGGCCAAGATATCCATTATCTTTCCATACCCAGGCCACAATCCCGATCAGGATTCCGAGCGCTATCCCGTTGATGACACCCACGCCAAGTTCCTTTTTCAGGACGTGAAAAAGATCGGCCGGCCGCGTGAGTCCGAGTGACAGTTCACGCATGCTGACGCCGACTGCCTGATTTCCCGAACAGCCGCTCATGTCGGACACCATCGGCAGAAATACCGCGATTGCGATGACCGCCGCGAGGGTTTCCTCGTAGGCGGAAATCACGCTCGCGGCGATGATGTTAAGCACGATATTGGAGGTCAGCCAGGCGAGCCTGCGCCTCGAGCGCAGCAGGGTCGGCATCGAACGCAACTCATCGCTGATCTGTTGCCGCGCACGGCTCTCATGCTCGGCGCGTTCCAGCTCGGCCTCCGCGAGCTCGAGTCTCGACACCACGCCCAGCAGTATGCCTGCGTGATCCACTACCGGGATACCGAGAAACGGGTTTTCATGAAACAGATCAGCCAGTTCATCCTGGGTTGTTTCTGGCAGCACCGACAGCGGCGGATGCATGACGTCGGCCAGCGGCACCGCACGTCTGTTTCTCAGCATGTCACGCAGCGACACCACGCCAATCAGCTTGCCGGAATCATCGATAATATAGGGATGCTGCCCGCGATGCCGCTCGAAGGCGTCGTCGCCTTCCACCAGCCTTCTAAGCACGCTGCCTACTGTTTCGCTGAGCGCAAAGGAAAACACTTCCAGCTCCATCAAGCCGCCGGCGGTATCCGGCTCGTACTGTGACAGCATGCGCACGCCGTCGGCGCGCTCGGCGTCCATCGCAGAAAGTATGGCTTCCGAATCCTCCGGCTCCATCTCCTGGACGATGTCGGCCTGCGTATCGGTATGCAATTCCTCCATGATCTTGGCGGCGACGGAGGAATCCAGATCCTGCATCATGCTCACAGCCAGTTCCGCAGGCGCCTCTTCGATCAATTCGGCCGCGGTCTGCGGTTCCAGCAGCGAGATTAAATTGTCGCGTTCGACAGGCTCCATCCTGGAAACCTGGCGCAAGGCTTCCTGGCTGGAAATCGAGTCGACAATTTCCTCGACCTGCTGCTTGTCCGCAGCGCCAATGGCCTCGTGCAGCGTGTCCTCGAGCTTATCAAGCTCGGCCTGGTTTTCCTTTTCTGGCATGTCGCTCATGACATTTACTCCGGTTCGTCAGTCAATGATCTCATCGACCGCGCTATTAAATCATAAGAGCATGAGATACCGGATCGAACTTTTTGACCAGTGCCTCAAGTCCTCTTGGCGTGCTGACTTCGTTGGTCAAAAACGATAAGAGATGATAGATCAGAATCTACATGCTGAAGCTGCATTAAAATGCCGATCGATCCAGCTGCTTTACTTTCGGGCAAACGCTAACAAGCTGCGGGCCAATCTCGCCACGAGGTTCGGTACCGCAGCTCGGAGTCTGCTACGGGACGAATCGATTTTTGCGATCGCCCCGATACTGTCCCTCAAATCACGCAATGTTCGAAAGCCGCTTTGCTCGGCATCCGCTTATCCGCCCGGTGAGCGAGTACCCGAAAAATTATCATTCAATACGCGCACTTCTCGCTGCGGGAACGGGATCTCAAAACCGTGCTCGCGAATCGCATCCAGGATCATCAATAAAAGATCGCCTCCGACGCGATTTTTACCATCGTCGATACCATCCATCCAGAATTCGACGAACATGTTGATACCCGAATCGCCAAAACTGTCGATTTCGCAATCGGGGCGCTCCTCGATGGGCACGTCCTCGCCACTGAAAACCTGGGGATGACTGGCAACGACCTGCTTTACGATCTCTACCAGCTTTCTGACATCGGAATGATAGGCAACCGAAAAATCAACCCGATAGCGCTGGCTCTTGTCCTTCTGCGTCCAGTTGGTAAAAGTCTCGACAATGAACTTTTCGTTGGGCACCACGATATCCTTGCCATCGAATGTTTCCAGGGTGGTGGAGCGCATGTCCAGCTTGCGGACCGTACCCCCGCGACCGTCCTCGAGTTCGACGTAATCCCCGATCGCGACGGATCGGTCAAGCAGAATAATGATCCCGGAAATAAAATTTGAAGCGATTGCCTGCAATCCAAAGCCCAGGCCAACGCCCAGCGCGCCGCCGAAGACGGCCAGTGCGGTCAGGTTAATCCCCATGACCTGCAGCAATAGCAGGAAGAAAATGAAAAATATCGCCACCTCGAACAACTTCGAGGCGACCTCGCGCGTGCGCAGTTCCAGGTTTTCCTGACGGCTGATAATCTCGCGACCGGTTTTGTTGGAAACGCGGCCCAGCCAGAATAACAGTGAGCCAAAAATGGCGACGCGGGCGATACCGTAGGCCGAAATTTCGATATTGCCGATGCTGACTGACATGGACTCGAGTATTTCGATTAAGCCATCGAGCAGGCCCAGCAGATGCAGCGCCAGCAGCGGTATACCGAACCATCGGAGCACCCCTGCAATCATTTTATGCGTGATAAAGTCACGGATAATCGAATTAAACAAAAGCAGCATCGCGACGACGAGCGCGGTTTGCACAACCCAGCCCTGGCTTAAAACGCTCTCGCTTATTTCGACGGAAACCCGCAGCATCACGATGGCGATTATCGGAAATATCAACCCGCCCAGCTTGCTAATATATCTACGCCAGGGACGGACATCGTCGCCTTCAATTTTGATATCGAGAAACGGGGTGTGTCGCCTGATTCGATTAGCCAGCACGAAAGCAATCGCGTAGATACCGAGAATAATGCCTATCTGCGTATAGGTTTCCGGCTGGGATAAGACATCCCTTGTCTTATCGCCAAGTTGTTCGAAGAATTGAGTGAGTTTTTCTAACGCCATTTTCAAGAACCTCTCGGGGTATCGGTCAAACCGTAACGGTAAGCAATGCACATATGAATCGATCTAAGACTATTAGACTCGACCAGTGTTTACATAAGTCACAAAAATTTATCCTCCTGGCCGGCCGGTAAAATCAGATAAATCAATCGCTTACTGGATTATTTAGTCATCTTCAGTCTCATCGCGCACCAGTTCATATCCCTGGTCTCGCACCCCCTGCATCAACATTTCCGCGTTGCCCGCCGGAGCGCCCACCATTTGCAGCGCGATTGCGCCCAGGCGCAGGCTCGCTTCGAGGGTTTCGGGAAATGCCTGGGTGACGCCCGCCGCGAGCAGCTGGGCGCATTCATCCAGATCCCTGGCGCGGGCAATGATCGGCACCTGGGGGTATATATTTCGCAGATGGGAGACCGCCTGCAGTGCGGTGGGACCGCGGTTGATCGTGAGCACGGCCAGGGTGGCTTTTTCCGCGTGCGCGGCCGCGAGCAATTCGGGATCGGAAATGTCTCCGTACATTACCGCGTGGCCACATTCCTTGCCCTGGGCGATTCGTTTCGGATCGACATCGAAAGCCACGAACGGGATCCCGCTGGCCTCGAGTAACGCGGCAATGGTGTGGCCCACACGCCCATAGCCCCCGATCAAAACGGCCTGTTCCGGTACCTCCAGCTGCGTGCTGTCGACAGCCGGCGACGTTTTTGAACGAGCTTCGAGACGATCGGCTATCGTGTTGCCGAATCGTACCAGCAACGGGGTCAGCAACATGCTCATGGATATTACGCCCACGGCCATGACAAAGATTGACTCGTCGATCACCTCCAGCGCCAGGGCGGATCCGAACAACACGAAGCCGAACTCACCCGCCTGGGCCAGCAGGAATGTCATACGCAACGCGTTGCCGCGGGCGTATCCGAAGGCGATCGCGAGCGGGAACAGTACGGCAAGCTTGATGCCAATCAGGACGGCGGTATGCTGCAGGAATTCGAGCGGCTGCGCAGCCAGCTTACCCAGGTCTATGGACATGCCCACGGCGACAAAGAAAAGGCTCATCAACAGGCCCTTGTAAGGCTCGATGAGGGCGCGAATCTGCATATTGTACTGTGATCCGGAAAGCAGCATGCCCATCAGAAACGCACCCAAAGCCATCGACAATCCCACCTGATGCATGGCCCAGGCCGCCAGCAAGACCGCGAGTAAAACGACCAGCAGAAAAGCCTCCCGATTGTCGTGGCGCGCTAACCACTCGAGCGCGTAGGGAACCAGGCGCAGCCCAAAAACGAACAGCACGGCGAACATGCCGACCAATATGAGCAACTGTTCCCAAAGCGGGATGCCCGAGCCGATCGCCGCAGTTTTTGACAGCAATGGCACCAGCGCGAGCAGTGGAACGACCGATAGATCCTGCGCCAGCAGAACCGCGAAGGTGCCGGTTCCGTGTCGGCTGGCGAATTCGCCTTTCTCATGCAACAGCTGCATGACGAAAGCGGTGGAAGACAGTGACAGACTGAGCCCGATTAGTAACGCTGTTTTCCAGGAATTGGTGCCCAGCGAAACATAGAGCGTGATAGCGAGCCCGGTTAGCAGGATCTGTAACGAGCCCATGCCCAGCAGGTCCCGGCGCAACGACCACAGGCGACCTGGCTTTATCTCCAGGCCGATGACAAACAGCAACAACACCACGCCCAGTTCGGTGAAGTGCCGAACATCCTCGACATGAGGGGTTACATAAGGCCCCGGAGAGTGCGGTCCGACCACGATTCCGGCAATCAGCAAACCCAGTACCGAACCAAGACCCAGTCGGCGGAAAAGCGCGACTGCGACCGAGGTGGCTGCTAACAGGAGCAAGGCGGATACAATGAATCCTTCCAGGTGCACGCTAACCTCGATTGACTGGCAAAGCTTCCCTGATCATACCGATCTGATTAGATATGGAGAAGTTTTATCAGCAGAGAAGATCCTTCAACTGCCGAATACATTGTCCCAGGGCGTTTCATAGGAGCCGTAATTACAGTCGAAATAGCGATGGTGTAACTGGTGCATGAAACCGCCGAGTTGCAGGCTGAAAAACCGCGTCAGCCGCATCCGATGGCAACCGCAATGCGAGGTCGGCCCGGTACATCGCAGCAGGGCGCAGTGTGACCGCTTGTGGGTAGATACGAAGCCTATTACCTCGTGTATCAAAACCTGGAGAGCCTGTCGGGCGCCGCGCAAAATTGCGCTAGAGACAACAAAATACTGGCCCCAATCCGCAGATAGATAAATACGACATATCCAGATACCGCGCGGATTAGTTATTTTGCGGATTAGTTATTTTTATGTAGGCACAATTTACATTGAATTGTGTTGCCCGCCAAAGTTGGTCACAATCCCCGCCACATCCCTGGCTCCCCGGAGAACAACTATAATGTTGGACCTTAACCCTTTTGCCGAGCTTTCGGCCACGATACCGGCTTCGGCCATGCAAACCTATGTTGTGCTGATGTTCCTGGCGGTGGTTGGCGGTACCATCATCGACACGCTTCACAAAAAGAGCGCTCAATACTTCTTTGAAAACGCGCAAAAAGCCCGGCAATCTGCGAAACGCACCGTATCTGGCGGTGAAAAGGTCTCGTTGGCTGTTTCTACCCTGGCCAATGAAGTGCTGACATCCTCCGAGTTCGCCAATCCACAACGTCGCCTGTCACACTTGTTGACGATGTACGGTTTTATCATTTTCGTCGTCACGACGGTGACGCTGATTTTCGGTTACCCGACACCTGCCGAGGCTGCTCCCGCAATACTCCCGGTGCTCTGGCATATTGCCGCCCTGATGGTCTGTGTCGGCGGTTACTGGTTCTGGTTCTTCATCCGTTGCGATGTGAATTCCGAGGGCAGGCCCTGGTACCAGCTGGTACGTGCAGACCTGTTCATCCTGTCTCTGCTGATGACCACAAGCTTTGCCCTGATCTGGTCTGTCACGCGTGGCGCCGGCGCATTGAACATACTGTTCTTTGCCATCTTTATCCTGGCATCCACAACCCTGTTTTGCACCGTGCTGTGGTCAAAATTTGCGCACATGTTCTTCAAGCCGGCAGCCGCTTACCAGAAGAAAATCATCATGGCAGATGGTTCGCAAGAGAATCTGCCCGACGTGGGCGAGCTGGCGGATCCGGAAGTTCAGGCCAGGTATCCGGATATCCCGGAATACATGGGTGAAAAACCGCCCTACATGGGGCTTGGTATCAAGCGTGAATCTCCAAACCATTACTAAAGATTTGATTAACTGATTAATTAGAAAAGAGAAATATTATGCCTACATTTGTATATATGACTCGCTGCGATGGTTGTGGACATTGCGTTGATATCTGCCCTTCAGACATCATGCACATCGACAAAGTTACTCGCCGTGCGTACAACATCGAGCCAAACATGTGCTGGGAGTGTTACTCCTGCGTCAAGGCCTGCCCGCACAATGCGATAGACGTTCGCGGTTATGCAGACTTCGCCCCGCTGGGCCACTCGGTACGCGTAATCCGTGACGAGGAAAAAGGTGTCATTGCATGGCGGATCAAGTCCCGCAACGGTGAAACCGACATGAATCTGCTGGCGCCTATCACGACAAAACCCTGGGGTAAGCACATTCCTAAGCTGGCTGATGCGCCCGAGCCCTCCCAGGAAATGCGCGACAGTCAATTGCTGTACAGCGAGCCAAAGTATATCCGTATGGATGACGGTGACATTCACACCTTGAAATCTAACGGACTCACCATGAAAGCAGGGGTCGCCTACTAATGCCCAAGACTATCGTAGAAGACAATATCGATATCCTGGTCGCGGGCGCTGGTCTGGGTGGTACCGGTGCCGCTTTCGAAGCGCGCTACTGGGGCAGAGACAAGAAAATAGTTATCGCCGAAAAAGCCAACATCGACCGTTCCGGCGCCGTGGCACAGGGCCTTTACGCGATCAACTGCTACATGGGCACTCGTTTTGGTGAAAACAATCCTGAAGATCACGTGCGTTACGCGCGTATCGACCTGATGGGTATGGTTCGCGAAGACCTGTTGTTCGACATGGCGCGTCACGTCGATTCCACGGTACACCAGTTCGAGGAATGGGGCTTGCCGATCATGCGCGATCCCAAGTCTGGTACCTATATGCGTGAGGGACGTTGGCAGATCATGATTCACGGCGAGTCCTACAAGCCGATCGTGGCTGAAGCCGCAAAGAAATCGGCTGACAAGGTATTCAACCGTATCTGTGTCACCCACCTGCTGATGGACGATGCCAAGGAAAACCGCGTCGCTGGAGCCGTCGGCTTCAACGTGCGTACCGGTGACTACCACGTATTCAAATCCAAAGCCGTTATCGTCGCTGCCGGTGGCGCATCCAACATTTTCAGGCCAAACTCGGTTGGTGAAGGCGCGGGGCGTGTCTGGTATGCGCCGTGGTCATCGGGCTCGGCCTATGGATTAATGATCGAGGCTGGCGCAAAAATGACCCAGATGGAAAACCGTATCGTCCTGGCTCGATTCAAGGACGGTTACGGCCCGGTCGGTGCCTACTTCCTGCACCTGAAGACTTACACCCAGAACTGTAATGGCGAAGAGTATGAGTCTAAATGGTTCCCTGACCTGCAGAAAATGGTGGGCAAGGAATATCTGGATCCGGAACTTTCGCACGCGACTCACAGACCCATCCCGACCTGCCTGCGTAACCATGCGCTGATCTCCGAGGTCAATGCCGGTCGCGGTCCCATCCACATGGTTACCATGGAAGCCTTCCAGGATCCGCATCTGGAAGAGATCGGCTGGCACAACTTCCTCGGCATGACCGTTGGTCAGGCCGTATTGTGGGCAGCAACCGATGTCAATCCGAAGTACGAGAACCCGGAACTGACAACCTCCGAGCCCTACGTCATGGGTTCGCACGCGACCGGAAGCGGCGCCTGGTGTTCCGGCCCGGAAGACGTGTCGCCTGACGAATACTTCTGGGGCTACAATCGAATGACCACGATCGAAGGCCTGTTCGGTGCCGGTGACGCCGTCGGCGGTACGCCGCATGCATTCTCTTCCGGTTCGTTTACCGAAGGCCGTCTGGCTGCGAAGGCAGCCTGTAAATATATTGACGATGGCAAGGCCGAGGGGATTCGGATTTCCGAGGAGCAGATCGAGCGCCGCAAGAATCAGATCTTCAAGCCGATGGAGCACTACAAGGTTTACCGCAATGAGATGGACGAATATGCCGGTGGATCAACGGTTAACTACATGACCAACGACAAACTGTTGAGCATCGGTCTGAAGAAACTGAAGCTGCTGGAAGAGGACCTCGAGAAGGTTGCCGCGGAGAACATCCACGAGCTGCTGCGCGCATGGGAACTGAAGCATCGTCATCTTGCTTCCGAATCCGTTGTGCAGCACACGCTGTTCCGCAAGGAAACCCGTTGGCCGGGTTACTACTACCGTGGTGATGCCTTGAAACTGGATGATGAAAACTGGCATGTACTGACCGTCTCCCGTCGTGATCCGAAAACCGGCGAATACACCATGGAAAAGGCCCCCTG
Organism: uncultured Gammaproteobacteria bacterium; assembly: GCA_947259305.1. Lineage (GTDB taxonomy): Bacteria > Pseudomonadota > Gammaproteobacteria. Next base: position 22,342 of record CAMYML010000031.1, read on the forward strand.
CTACCATATCGTGGGCGAGGACGAGTAAGCCTCTAGGTGATGGGGAGGCGTTATCCAGGCCTACCCGAGTAATAAAAAAGATCAGCAGTCGTGTTGATCTTTTTTTATTTGCAACATTGCTGTTTGATAATATTGCTCTCCTGCGGGAGACAGGCTATCGACAGCTGACCGCTTGTTTATTCCAGAGGTTGCATGAACATTATTGACAAGACCGATGAAGAACTTAAGGAAATCGCATTCCCCTTTTGGGACGACCTGATCAAGTACTCGAATAAAGGACAATACGCCAAATTCATTCTGAACTTTTCCTATGACCTGCTGCTTGGCCTGAATGAGATCGAAGTCGGCAAGCAGTTTGCCAATAGCGAACTGACGCGTAATCTTGTGCCGGAATATGATTTTCTTGGTTTTATCCGTCGCGGCGAGCACGAGGCGAATGGGTAGGACGCATGGTCATCGGCTATGAACGCGGCGAACTCAAAATTTTCGCGGCTGCCATTTTCTGAAGGTAATGGATATGAATGATAACGTAATTGCAGACGGCAAGTACGTCGAGGTGACCTACAAGGTGATCGACCAGATTTCCGGAGGTGTACTGACACAGGTGGAATTTCCGCTCGGATACGTCCATGGCACGAACGAGATACTGGCACCGGCGGTCATGGCAGAACTGGAAGGAAAAGAAGCTGGTGAAGTGATCGAAGTGCCCATCGACTGCAAGCAGATTTATGGGCCACGCGACGAATCCCTGGTGATTACCGACCGCATTCAAAACGTTCCGGAAGAATATCGGCAAGTCGGCATGTCCATCCTGATGGAAAGCGAAACGGGACAGACCAAAACCTTTCTGGTTACCCGAGTCGATGCAAAATCAGTGACCATCGACGGTAACAATCCACTCTGCGGTCGTGAAGTCATCTTTCGCCTGGAGATAATTCTGGTTCGTGACGCGACGGATGAGGAAATCCAGTATGGCGGCAAGATAGAAGAAGGCCCCGATCTCGAAGGCGTCACCCAGGTGCCGATTAATTAGTCAATCCGGTCTCGCGAGAAAATCATGATTGAACAAACTGCGCTCACCGAACACGAAGAGTGTCGCTTCTGTCTAAGCAAACCCGGACGTCGCATTATGATCGAGGGGGAATACGGCTTTGCCGCCTGGGACCGGCATCCGGCAAGTCCGGGGCATTTCCTCGTCATGCCGTATCGGCATTTTTCCGATTACTTCGATATCACCGATGAGGAAGGCGAAGAACTGTGGCGGCTGGTCGCCGAAGGCAAGAAAATTGCCGACGAAAAGCATAGCCCCGACGGTTACAATATCGGCATCAATGTCGGAAAATGGGCCGGACAGTCGATTCCTCACCTGCATATCCATGTCATTCCCCGCTACAAGGGAGACGTGGAAAACCCGAAAGGCGGTGTACGCGGCGTCATCCCCCAAAACAAGCTCTACACCTTCAAACCGGATTAACCCGAATATTTCACCAGCCGGACTCGACCCTAGTCGCAAGGCGATGATTGTTGGGAAATAACTGGAGTTTTCAACGACGAACTTTGGTGTACAGTTTGCAACCGACCCGAGTCCTATCCCGGCGCTGACTTGCCCAGACCAACCTCTGTCAGGCTGTTTGGAGATCCCGATACGTCGGACCGCCGCTTGCGCGGGGACGGGGCGCAGCAGGCAAAAAAAAACCGGCGAGGATGTTAATCCTCGCCGGTTTTCACAGTACTTATACTTAATTACAGGGTTGCGCCGGATCTTGCGGGCTAGCGCGACCGAGCAGGGTCATGGACGCTTGGGTGTTTCGTACTTGACCTCTTTATGAAATGATTCCCAGACGGTTTCATAACCGACGAAACCCTTTTCATTGGCTTCCATCTGGCGGGTAACAAGATAGCGTGCTTTACCATCGGGAACCTTGGGTCTGGTTTTCTTTTGCTCGCTCATAAATAACCTATATCTATCGATTAAACTGTTGAAATGCGTCCGGGATAGAGAGCACAGATACCTGCCACTCCAGGCCATCCAGGGTAAGTAATACGGCTTTTTAAGAACAAGAAGTATATCAATATCAGGCAAGAAGTCCTATCACTCCTTTTTATGCACGGAACACTGTAATGAATGGGACTTGCGATCCGCGCATGCTGTATTAAACCGTCATAACAGTCAGAAATAGTAATAATTTCAATTAGAGACAGTAGTAACGATGGTCTGTAATGTACTCCATTAATGCAAGAGATTCGGCAGCAATCCTGAAACATTCCCTGCCACGTCAGAGTCCGCCAGGAAAACCATGCTTGCCCCGGTGGATGTGTCTGCTAATAAACCTGTATATCCAGAAATAATCGAGTAAAGTTCGCAGTTTAAGCAGGTCATGAATCACCAAGGCCTGCATTCGAACTGGAAAAAGCAGTAATGAGCACGAAACTGGTACAAAAGCACTTTTTAAAAGGCAGCAGGGAATTTGAAATTGTAGATGACGCGATTAATGTTCGCATCAAGACGCCGTTTAAAGAAGAAAAATTGACCGTAGACCTGTCAATACTCAACCCCGAGCCCGTAGTGAATGAGCTGTCCCTGGAGTTTCACAGCCGCGTCAAATGTGGTCCTTTACTGTCGCTGTTGATAGATAAACCTGATTCGCAAAAATTTAATGCCTTTGTCGATGAACTCAAACAGCGAGCACGCCAGGAATACAACGCGTTTGCCGGGCTCAAGGCCCGCTCTCTACCTGAAGGCATGGCTGCGAATGTCTTTACAGAAGCGCCGGAATTTGATGAGTCGGAGCAGGTTCGAATTGAGAAAAAGGTAAAACCGGTCAGGGTCGCCGATATCGACATTGCAATCCAGATGCTGGAGCGGCATCTGGATTGCGACGAGATCAAACCGATGCTCACTGCCCTGCAGGCACTCAAAGAAGATCCCGAAAATGAATCCTGTTTCGATCAATTGGTAAAGGCATTCGACGATCTGGGCCCACGCCAGGGCGCCGTTCTAACCTACGCACCCTATGTCAGTATTCTGCTGTCTGATGACCCGTTCGGGTTTTAAGTAACCTTAAACCTTTACCTGAAGATTCTTCACCTTCTCCGATAACTGTTAAAACCAGCCTTCGCTGTCCCATTGTCGCTAGCATCTGGATTCGAACGACCAAGCGAAAAACGGCTTGCTAAGTATTGTATAAATAAAAATATATCGGATAGAATACCTAGACAAAACCTGGTATCGAAGGCTCGTTACCGCTCGAGTGGTTAATAAATAGTAGACACAACGCCCTTTTCATGGAGATTCGACCCGAAATGCCTGACGCTCAAGATTCCCCGACCCAGGACCAAGCAAAATATCGTATCGGCGCCGTGTGCCGACTGACCGGCTTGTCGCAGCACGTGTTACGAGTATGGGAGAAGCGTTACCAGGTCGTTAAACCCGAGCGCAGCGAAAGCCAGCGCCGCCTTTATCGGGAAAGCGATATTAGCCGGCTCACGCTGCTAAAAGCGCTGGTCGACCGCGGCCAGGCAATTGGCTCGATTGCCGATCTCGATACCGCGGAACTGGAGCGCCGCCTGCAGCAATCTACGGGCACGCCGCTCGGCGCCGGCGCCAGCGAAAAACCTCGTCTGGCCCTGTTCGGCGAATCTTTCGCGGCGCACGAGGCGGCCTGCGCCGCCAGTGAAATATTCGCGCTTTGCGGGCATTTCGACGCAGTATCGGAATTCAGCGTGCAAAAGCCCGCGATGCGCCTTGACGTAGCGGTAATCGAGTGGCCGAGCCTGCATCTGGATTCGGGCATCGAGGCAACCCGACTGGCCAACCGCCTCAACGCGAGGCTCCTGATCCTGATTTACGACTATGCGCCACGCGCCGCGCTGCAACGACTGCAGAGCGACCGCATCACGGCGCTACGCTCGCCGCTCGATATCGCCGCACTCGAGGCCGTGATTGCCTGGCGCTTTGGCTTTATTCCTGCAGGTAATACGTCAGCTGAGCCAGTGGGAGGCTTAATCCCGTCGCGAGAGTTCAACGACCGCGAGCTCGCCTACCTGGCAACACAAAGCCCGGCAATCGCCTGCGAATGCCCAATGCATCTGGCCCAGCTGATAACCAGCCTGGTCCGCTTCGAAAGTTACAGCGCAGAGTGCGAAAGTCGCAATAGCGCGGATGCGGCACTACACAACTATTTGCACAACACAACCTCACGCGCCCGGCATATGATGGAGCAAGCACTGGCTCGGGTCGTCGAACTGGAAAACTTGTCACCGCTACCCGACTCCTGAACGGACTCTAACCCAGCCAGTTTACTTAGCGCGTTTACCAAGCCCGCAAAAAAGCGCGCCCGGCGCATTATGCCGGGCGTGCATTCCTTACTAGCTGTTGATATTTACCTTCACTGCTCCGCGGAAAAAGGGTCGCCGTCCATGGCGCTTTTAACGAGAGGACGAGAAATATTAAAAATGATAATAATCATATGTTAATACTTGACATAGACTATATATAGACATATATTCCCTCTCAGACGTATTTATAGAAATTTAGTAAACTTTATTTAGACATTTACTTGAGAGCACCTGCCAGGAGTGACTAATGAAAAAACTGACTCGAAGAGATTTACTAGGCCTGTCGGCGGTGGCTATCGTCGCCAGTCCGGCGCTCGCCCTGACCAGCCGACTTGCCTTTGCAGCCGATGCGCCCAGGCTTGACCCGAACGATGCACAGGCCAGCGCGCTTGCCTACACGCACCAGTCAGCAAAAGCCGGCAGCAACTGTGCCAACTGCCAATTGTACTCCGCTGGTGCCGGCGCGGCCTGGGGTCCATGCGCGATATTTCCAGGCAAGCAGGTTGCCGGCGCGGGCTGGTGTAGCGCCTGGGTGAAGCGGGCTGGATAGGCCTGACCAGAGCCGTTTACATCCACACTGACAACTATTTAAACGAGGAAAGAAAAATGGAAAACGACATAGCGTTAATGGCCACCGGTTACGTCTTTGCCCGCCTCGGCATTTTGGCGGCGTTTGGCTACCTTATCTACCGGGTTTTGGGCCGCAAACCGGCCACGACTCGGGTCAGAACGCAGAGTAACTACGCGACCGAGCGCCTGCACAGCAGCCGCTTCGATCGTTAACTAATACGTCTCCGCCGGTATTCCGCTTCCCGCTCCTGGCAGCCTGGCTTCACCAGGCTGCTGATCCAGATACCGGCGGTAGACGTTCCACTAACTCATCGGTCTAGTTTTCACTCGCCACCATATTCTCACCCCACAGTCGTAACGATCCCTCAAGGCTCCGACCTCTCATGCACTCGAAACCGCAGTTCATCTCGCGTAAAATTTATTCGGACATGCTTACTAGCCGACGGATTTCACCTTGATTAACGCCAATAAGAAAGCACGCTTCCACTCGCTTCGTCTGATCCTCGGTGATCAGCTAAACGCTCGACACAGCTGGTTTATGCAAAAGAACGCGGGTGTTTTATACGTCATTGGCGAGATGAAGCAGGAGGCGACTTACGTCAAGCACCACGCACAAAAACTCTGCGCCTTTTTTGCTGCAATGGAAGCCTTCGCGAGCCTTATCGACGCCATGGGCCACAACATAGTTCATTTGACGCTCGAGGACACGGTCAAGTGCAACAATCTTTCAGACCTGGTCGCGTCGCTTTGCGATCACTACCAGGTGACACGTTTCGAGTACCAGTCTCCGGACGAGTATCGATTGCGGCAGCAACTGCGTTCTCTCGAGATCCCAGACTCGATATCGGTGCAGGAATTCGACAGCGAGCACTTCCTGCTGCCAAAGGCAGAATTCGAGCGGTATCTTACGCCAGGAAGACACAATCGCATGGAATCGTTTTATCGAAAAATGCGCAAACGCCTCAACCTGCTGCTGGACGGGGATCAACCGCAGGGCGGCCAATGGAACTATGACAGTGAAAATCGAAACAGGCTGCGGCCGGCTGATTTAGACGAGATTCCAGCCCCACTGGTTTTCGATAACGACGTTGAACCATTCCTGCAACGCATCGACAAACACGGTATCGAACATTTCGGCGAGCGCCGCAGGTCTCTGCCCTGGCCGATAAACCGGGCGCAGGCGCTTGAACTGCTGGCATATTTTTGTCAGCACTGCCTGCCGAGATTCGGTCGCTTTCAGGATGCGATGACCTGCCAGCACGAACACCAGTGGAGCCTTTACCACTCGCGACTGTCGTTTGCGCTCAACAGTAAAATTTTGCACCCGATGGAAGTGATCGAGGCCGCGATACAGCGCTACCAGGGCAGCGACAAAGAGATTTCTCTTGCGCAGATCGAGGGTTTTGTGCGCCAGATCATCGGCTGGCGAGAATACGTGCGCGCCGTTTACTGGATCAATATGCCCGGCTATGCCCAACTCAATCACCTTGGGGCTAAGCGCGACCTGCCCGCCTCTTTCTGGCATGGGGAAACTCGAATGAATTGCATGCGCCAGGCAATCGGGCAATCGCTAGACTTTGCCTACGCGCACCATATTCAACGCCTGATGGTCACCGGAAATTTCTGTCTCCTGGCAGGCATCGACCCGGCACAGGTCGACGCCTGGTATCTGGGCGTGTACCTGGACGCCATAGAGTGGGTGGAAATGCCCAATACCAGGGGCATGAGCCAGTTTGCGGACGGCGGCCTGATCGCCACCAAACCCTATGCCGCGGGCGGTAACTACATCAACCGGATGAGCGATTACTGCAAACACTGTCATTACGACGTTAAACAAAAATCGACCGATTCGGCCTGCCCGTTTAACAGCCTCTACTGGAGCTTCATGATCCGCCACCGCGAAAAACTCGCCACCAATCCGCGTATTGGAATGATTTACGGCAGCTGGGACAGGCAAAACCAGCCAGAGCGAGAAGCAACGCTGGCGCGCGCAGACTGGTGTCAAAAAAATCTGGATATTCTATAAAATAAATTACCTCTCTTGTCTATTTATTGTCTAATATTTTTTAGATCCAAACTAGACAAAGCATCGTATACATTGCTCCTCATCGGAGATAATGGCATGCAACAGCAACTCGAATTGACGTGGAACGCAGTAATGGACTATCGCTACAACCCACTAAAATACATGGATCTCGCTTCGCGGCACTACGTAATGCAGGTACTTGCATGGATGTGGAGCATGATTTTCTCAGTTTCTTTCCTGTCCATCTATTACTTCAGCTATGTCTGGCTAGGTCACCTGCTGATTATTGCCGGCGTGTTCTTTACGATCACGATATTCAAACGGGCGGAATCGAGACGCGAGAGACTGGCACCGGTGCCGATGTTGAGCAGCGCTTCGAAATGCGTCTGGCAAATGGACCGCGAAGCCTGAACCTGGCGTCCGTTAAAGGTCCAGTACTGGTGAGGACATTTATTTAAGCTCAATGACACTGAGAGCGCATGCTCATGACTGCTTAGGATTCGGACTTTTTGAAATTGACGATGCGGGTGGTTGCGCCGTCATCCGCGAACACCGGCAAGTCCGGATTTTGATTACCGCTCAATTCGCGTTCGCGCGCCGCGATCAGGGCGAAGCAGGCACGAATATCCTCGATGGTCCGGTCCGATAACGGGTTAGGTCTGCCGGCAGCCGGCGTGACATCGCGGACCACGCTTGCCAATACCTGGCGCACCTGTATTAGAATACGATGTTCGAGGGTCAGTTCTTTCGTTTCTTTGTCTTGATCGGTCATTATCCTGATCCATTGATTCGGCTGATATTTGTGCGGCGGCAGGGCGAGCGGTTAATACAGATGCTAGCATGCCTGGTTCATGGCATTAAATATCTATCCTCGAAGGGTTAGGGCGGGCATTTCGAATCGCGCTACCGAGGACTGCCTGGACGACCCGACAGCTGTGCCGCAAACGATCGACGAAATAGCCCGAAGATAAAAATTCACAAGGTCATGTCCGCCGAAACACGATGCTGGTTTGAAAAAGCCCTGATCTCCGGGTCCGGGGAATGCGCCCAGGTTAAACGCCTCGAGATTGGGGAACGACTCGTTTGCGTTTGCCGCTTGCCTGCGGCCGCGCAACTCTGTGAACGGTATTTATCCTTGCTCAGAAAAAATGCACGCTTCGTTTTTCGACAGGCCGGAGCGCGCGCTTCAATATTGTCCAACTACCAGGAAATTCGATTACAGTGCGGTGGTCTGCAGGGCCTGGCGGCCATGATCTACGGGGAGCAAGCCGATACCGGGTTCGATGTTAGCGCCCTGCTGGAGACGGCCGAAGTCCAGGGTCAGGGCATCGAGAATACCCGCCTGGATCGCATTATTCCTCGTATTGCGGCCTATAACCCAAGGCCCCACAGGAAAAAACGATAGCACCTGGTTATGCTCGAAGTGGCGAAGCCGTCTTATCAGCCACGCAAAGATACGACCGAATTAACTGTAATCTCGTTTGGCTCGATTCGATATCGCCTTCCGGAAAACCGTCATTGCGTTCATTCGATGCCGCGCTTTCACTACATAAATTTCCCGCAACGGACCACGCTGACTAATCACCTCACCCGAAAAACCCTGGTTACGCCAGAAAGCTTAGCCATAGATGGCAATTACGTTGTCGAGTTAAAAAACCTGACCCCCCGGGAGCCCGGGTCAGCCGAACATCCTGCGCTCCTGGGCCGCCTTATCGACTGCCGCAATCAGCTTGTCTTTTGCCACGGGCTTGGTCAGATAATCCGTTACGTCCTGTTTTTTCATGAAGCCGACTGCAAGATCGACGTCTGGAAATCCCGTCAAAACGATAACAGGCGTGTTCGGGTACTCGCGCTGAAAGTTTTCGACGGCCTCGACCCCGCCGACGCCCGGCATGCGCACGTCACAGATAATGACATCGGTGGTGATGGCGTTTTCCTGCAATAACTTCATCGCCTGTTCAAAATTTTCCGCTTCGAGAATTTCGAAGCGCGTACCCTTGAGCTGTAAACGGATGGCAGTGCGAACGTCCACCTCGTCGTCCAGAATCAAAACATGATGCGTCATTAGCTACTCCTCTGGTTTGTCTACCCGGTTATCCACGGGAAAACGGATTTCGAATCGAGTTCCGCCGCCATCGACGTTGTCGACTTCTATCTCGCCCCCGTAACGGGTGATAATCTGGCGCACGATATAAAGCCCCAGCCCTTCACCCTCATCCGGCCCCTTGGTCGTAAAAAACGGATCGAAAACGCGCTTCAGGAGTTCGCGCGGAATCCCACTACCGTTATCCTGGATAAGCAACCTGACGAAATTACCGTCCCTTGCCGTGCCGATTAGAATTCGTCCCTCGCCCGGCATCGCCTGTATCGCGTTGCGCAACAGATTGAATACTACCTGCAGAATTTCCTCGAAACGGGCCCTGATTTCCGGTACGCGGCCATCCGTTATTTCGAACTCGATCTGTTCATCGTTCAACGACTGGCGCACGAGTCGTACCCCGTCCTCGACCACTTCCGCCAGATCGACGGCCTGTAGATCGTGGCGCGTTCCTGGCTGCGCGTAGCGCGACAGGTTTTTTACGGTCTCCGCGATACGCGTTACCTGTTTCAGAATATCTTTTCCGTAGGCGCGACAGCAGTCAATATCACTTTCATCGGCGAGCGCCTCCGCCGCCGCATGCAGCACGTAGAGCGGGTTGTTGATTTCGTGCCCGATACCGCTGACCAGCGTGCCTATGGTCGTCATTTTTTCCGCCTGGATAAGCTGCTCGAGCATGCGCTCCTTCTCCTGCTGTGCATCCTCGAGTTCTCGGGTTCGCTCCGCAACAAGCTGTTCGAGTTCTTGCTCGTGTCGGCGCAAACGCTCTTCGACGGCTTTGCGCACGGTAATATCGACTACCGTCGCCACTACCACAGCGCCGGACGGCGTCCGCGTCGGGCGCAAACCGATTTCTACCGGAAATTTATTCCCGTCCCTGGTTACGCCCTCGAGGTCGCGGCCCGAACCCATGTCCCGCGCATGTGGCGAGCGCGCATAATTCTCCATGTGGCGCCGGTGCGCAGCCGCAAACTGGCCGGGTATCAGGATTTCCACCGGCTCGTCCAATAGTTCTTCGACGCGATAGCCGAACATGTCGGCGAGCGTTTGGTTGCTGTAGCGTATCTCGCCGGATTCATCGACCACGAGGATGCCCGAAGGGGCCGCTTGCAGCGCCAGTTCATACACTTCGGTTATTGAATTGCTTGTTTTTGTCATGCTCGATGCCGCCTCAGGCGGAATCATTCTAGCCCGTGGTTGACGGCGCGCGCAACGCCCTGTCGGCGCGGAAATATATTCCCGCGCATCGAATACGGGTTATTGACACGAATTCTTGAGCTGTGTCACTTCGTGTCACCACGGTGTCACTACGTCTTGATACTTAAGCTCTCACAAAAATAACCAAACGTCTGCCGCTTACGGGAGAGGAGGAATCCGGATGCCACTGACAAGTTCCATTCGTCATTCAGCTAGCCGCCTGAATGGATTTGACTATTTCGTCCTTGCCGGCGCGGCCGTGAACCTGGTCGTGGTCGCAATCCTGGTCGGATACTGGCTGATCGCGGGCTGAACACATTAAAACCATGGCCAGCAAGGAGAACATGAAATGAAAGCCAGCATTCAAACCGATCAGGTCGCTATCCCGCCACTACCCGGCTACCGCGACATCCTTCTCGCGGTCGATTCCTCCGATCATGCCAACCGCGGTATCGAGGATGGCGTGGCGCTGGGTGGACAGTTCTCGGCCTCGATCACCGCGGCGC
>CAMYML010000032.1 GCA_947259305.1 uncultured Gammaproteobacteria bacterium
CCAATAACGCGTGACCCGATAACTATGTCATGGTCCCCACGTATTATCGGGATAACCAAACGTTCTATTTCTTCCGGGCGATGCTGTCCATCCGCATCCATGGTAACGATGTAGCGTGCACCCGCAGCCTCAGCAATATCATACCCCAGCCTGAGGGCTGCACCCCCACCCCGATTTATAGGGTTTGATACAACTGAATACCCGTGTTTTTTTACTATATCAACAGTTTCATCGATACTTCCATCATCAATAACGAGCACGCCAAGTTCATGATCCATAATAGAATCGGGCATTTGGGGAAGCAGGTAGTCGAGGTTTTCTGCTTCGTTGAAAGCAGGAATCACAACAAGTATCTTCATTTCATTCCATCCAAAATCATACTGTCAATCTATCAAAGCAATACCATTTTTACGGGGTCAGTAGGATGCAATCCAGGGCGAAAATCGTCATCATCGGCGGCGGGGTTATGGGCTGCTCGCTCGCTTACCATTTATGCAAGGAAGGCGAAACCGATGTCGTGCTGCTGGAAAAGGCGGAACTGACGAGCGGTTCGACCTGGCACGCGGCCGGGCAGATCACGCATTCGGTGAGTCATTACAGCCTGGCCAAGATGGCGGCCTACGGCACCGATCTCTATCCGCGCCTCGAAGACGAGACCGGGCAGTCCTGCACCTGGCACGGCAGCGGCAGCCTGCGCATCGCCTACACCCAGGACGAGGTCGACTGGATCAAGTACACGCTGTCCGTGGGCAAGGGGCTCGGTCACGAAATGGAAATTGTCGGGCCTGAACGCATCGCCGAACTGCATCCTTTTTATAACCTCGATGGCGTCAGGGCTGCGCTTTACACTCCGCACGACGGCCACGTAGACCCGGCCGGCGTTGCTTTCGCCATGGCCAGGGGCGCGCGCATGATGGGTGGCACGGTGATTCGGCAAAACCGGGTTACGGGGGTCACGCGCGCCGGCGATGGTTTCGTCGTGCATACCGAGCAGGGCGATATCGAGGCCGACCGGGTGGTCAATTCGGGCGGCACCTATGCACGCCAGATCGGCGCCTGGGTTGGCCTCGACCTGCCGATTGCGAACATGCTGCATCATTACCTGATCACCGATACCGTGCCCGAGTTCGAGACACTCGATAAAGAGTTACCGGTTATCCGCGACGATTCGCAAGTCTCGGGTTATATCCGCATGGAACAAAAATCCGGCCTGATCGGGATTTATGAAAAAGCGAACGCCGCCTCGGTGTGGGATGACGGCACGCCCTGGGAGTCCGAAAACGAGCTATTCGAGCCCGACTACGACCGCATCATGCCGTGGCTCGAAAACGCGCTCGAGCGGATGCCGATCCTGGCCGACAAGGGCATCAAGAGCGTGGTGCACGGCGCCATTACACACCCGCCGGATGGCAACATGCTGCTGGGTCCGTCCGGGGTAAAAAATTTCTGGCTATGCTGTGGCTCGCAGGTCGGCATCGCCTGGGGTCCCGGCGCGGGCAAGTACCTGGCGCAGTGGATGGCGCAGGGCGCGGCCGACGTGTCGATGCGCAGCTTCGATCCGCGCCGCTTCGGTGCGCGTATCGACGACGAATACCGTATCAACAAGGCCAAGGAAGACTACCTGTTGCGGCATGAAATCCCTTATCCGCATCTCGATCGCCCGGATCTGCGGCCGTCGCACTCCAAACTGTCACCGCTGTATGAGGTATTGAAAGACAAGGGTGCGGTCTATGAAGATGTCTACGGCTGGGAGCGCCCCTACTGGTATGCAACCGGCGGCATCGAGCGGAAGCATATCGAGAGTTTTCGCCGCAGTGAACAATTCGATATCATCGGCAACGAAGTGCGCGGCATGCGTGCCCACGCCGGCATCGCCGATCTGACCGCATTCGCCAAGGTCGAGATTTCCGGGGCCGACGCCGAGGCTTATCTCGAACGCGTGCAGTCGAATCGGGTACCGCAGAAAGAAGGGAGCGTCAGCCTGACTTACCTGGTGATGGAAAACGGCCGCGTCGAGGGCGAGGCGACTATCGTTAAGCTTGGCGATAACCACTACTACATGGTTTATGCCGCGGTGCGCGAGGCGGCGTTGCTGAACTGGATGGAGGAAGAGGTTGGCGCCGGCGAGGCAGTCGAATTCAACAATGTTTCCAATGATTACGGCGTCATCATGCTGGCTGGCCCGGCAGCGCGCAAAATACTCGACCATTGTACCGATGCCGCGCTCGACAACGCCAGTTTCCGCTGGTTGTCGACGCGGCAAATTAGCGTGGCCGGGATCGATAACGTGCGAGCCTTACGGGTGACTTACACCGGCGAGCTCGGCTGGGAACTGCATGTGCCGATGGCGGGCATGGTTGACGTCTACAGCGCCCTGGTTGCAACTCCGCACAGCGCTGGCCTGGTTCACATCGGTTCCGCGACGCTGAACGCGGTGCGCATGGAAAAAGCCTACCGCTCCGGTTCGGAAATCACCAACGAAGTCACCATCACCGAGGGCGACGTGGCGCGTTTCGCGCGCGCTGGTGGTTTTCAGGGTGCCGAGAAATCACTCGAACCGGCAACGCGCTGGGTGCTGGCCTATTTGCAACTCGACGAACCAGCCACCGCTGGCGTGCAGTGCGACCCGCTGGGTTCCGAGTCGGTCTGGCACCGGGGCAATCCGGTGGGGCAGATATCGTCAGGCGGCTATGGCTACGATCAGGGCAAATACCTGGCTTTCGCCTATATCAGGCCGCAACTGAACCAGGTCGGTAACGAATTCGAGGTGCTGGTCATGGGCGAACCGCGGCGCGCGGTAATCGTCGCGCAATGCGTGTATGATTCCGAAAATCTTTTGCCAAGATCAGAAGACTAGTACCGACTGTCAGCCAGCGGTTAAACCGCGGGGTCCAGTCAAAAATTCGCGCTCGAAGAGCGCACAACGCCAATTGGATCCCGCCGTTCTGATGTATCGGCTTGAGCCCGTGATCCCTGGCAATTTTAAGGACTGCAATAACAGTTCGAATTGCATGCAAAACATGCGATGAGCTGCGCTCTTCGAGCGCTATTTATTGACTGGACCCCGCGATCAAGTCGCGGGGTGACAAGTATTGAGGAGAGACAATGGACAACGATTTATTTGAAAAAGGCCTGGCCAAGCGCAAGGGCACGCTGGGTGCCGAGTATGTCGAAAAGAACCTGGCCGCGGCCGACGATTTGACGCGCCCGTTTCAGGAGGCGATGACCGCCTGGTGCTGGGGCTTCGGCTGGGGCGACGAAGTCATCGAACCGAAGACACGCTCGATGATGAACCTGGCGATGATCGGCGCGCTTGGCAAGATGCACGAGTGGGAAATCCACTGCCGTGGCGCGCTCAACAACGGCGTCAGCAAGGAAGAAATCCGCGCCATTATCCACGTGGTCGGCATCTATTGCGGTGTGCCGCAGTCGCTGGAGTGTTTCCGGGTCGCACGCAAGGTGCTCGAAGAAGCCGGTGAGCTATAGCAGGGCCTTGCGCATCGCCTGCAGCAGCGATTCTGACCCCAGTTCGTCGAGCTTGTCGATAACGCCCTGCTGATCCTCGGCCGGGCGGTTCTGACTGAGCTTGTACTTGCACTGGATTTCGTCGATATCGATTTCGACGCCGACAATGGCCTTCAGCATAGCGTCCCGGTATTTCGCTTCCCAGGGGGTTGCGAAGCTGGATTCGTAGCGCGAGCTCAGCGCCTCGACCACGGCGGCGAGTTCGTCAGGGGCATCGAACACGCGGCAACTGCCATAAACATGCACCGCCTGGTAGTTCCAGGTGGGTACGCCGGCGTTTTGATACCAGCTGGGTGAAATGTAGTCGTGCGGGCCCTGGAAAGTGGCCAGAATTTGTTGGCCTTCGAGCTGTTGCCATTGTGAATTCTGCCGCGCCAGGTGGCACAGCAGGCGCTTGCGATCAGCGGCGATCAGGAAGGGCAGATGCGAAGCCGTGAGCCGCTTGTCCTGCAGTGAAATCAGCTGGCCGAAGGCGTTGGCCTGAAGAAACGAAAAAATTTCTTCCTTATCGGAAATCTTGAAATGGTCCGGTATATACATGATCGATTCTCGATATCCAGTCGAATTAAATGATAGTCAGTGCTATTCGTCGAGCGTGGTTGTTGCCGTCGATAGACTGGATCGAGTTTATTCGTTTTACTTGCCCGAATCACGAGGTTAAATTACAGCGCATGAAAATAAATCGCGTCAGTGTCTGGCAGCTCGACCTGCCATTACACAAGCCCTACTGGTTGTCCGGGGGCAGGCTCAAGTTCGAGCTGCTCGATTCGACCCTGGTGCGGATCGATACCGACGCGGGCGTCTCTGGTTGGGGCGAGGGTTGCCCCTGGGGCGTGACCTACCTGCCGGCATTCGGCAAGGGCATTCGCGCCGGCTTCGAGGAGCTGGCGCCGTTGCTGATTGGCAAGGACCCACGCCAGCTAGACGCGATCAACCGGATCATGGACCTGGCCTTGCCGGGGCATCCCTACGTCAAGTCGGCAATCGATATCGCCTGCTGGGATATTGCCGGCAAGTCCTCCGGTTTACCGATCTGCGAACTGCTGGGCGCGCGCGAACCCGACCCGGTGCCGATCGCGTCGAGCGTATCCACCGGCAGTCCGCGGGAAATGCTGGACGAAGTGCAGCGCTTCCGCGACCTGGGTTACCGCGTGCATTCCTGCAAGGTTGGTGCCGACGTCAGCATGGACATCGAGCGTATCAATCTGCTCGCGGCCAACGAACGCGATGGTGAAATCATGTTTTATGATGCTAACCGCGCCTGGCTGCCGCGTGAAGCGATCACGGTGTTGAATTCGGTTTCCGGGCTCACCTCCTGGTTCGAACAGCCATGCGAAACTCTCGACGAAATCGCGCAGGTGCGGCGTCGGACTCGTTATCCGATCTGTGTCGACGAGGGCCTGCATAGCATGGACGATCTGATTCGCATCCAGCACGACGGCATCGCCGAGCTGGTGAATATCAAGATCAACCGCGTCGGCGGTTTGACCAAGGCGCGCCGCCTGCGCGACTTCTGTCTGGCCACCGGTATCACGATGCTGATCATGGATACCGGCGGTAGCGTGGTGTCCGATACCGGGGTCGCGCATTTCGCGCAGACGATTCCGGCGTCTTCCTGCCTCGGCGTCTGGTCCTGCCAGGAAATGGTCAGCGTCGATCCCGCACCCGGGCAGGGGGCGCGTAATGTCGACGGCTGTTTCAGCGCGCCCGACCTGCCCGGACTCGGGGTCGAGCCGGAACTGGCGCTGCTGGGCAATCCGGTGGCAACCTACTGATTTCCTATGCAAGGGGACAGTTTACAAGGGCACTTACTTAAGGGCGTCATACCCGCGAAAGCAGCGGTCCGACGTATCGGGCGGTCCGACGTATCGGTCTTGATACTACTGGAAAGCAGCTGTTACAAGATTCCCGCTTGCGCGGGAATGACCATGTTTGTTAAGTAAACTGTCCCCGTATTACGTATTAAATCGACTGCCAGACCTGGTAAAGATCCAGGTCCGCCAGAACGTCGCGCAGGGCGTCGTCCAGAATCGTTGCCCAGCGTTCCGCGCCCGCCTCGGTGTTGACCAGGTCCTGGCGTATCTCGATCGAAACATGCGGCAGGCCGGCAGCCTCGGCGTGATGATCGATCGTATAGTCGGCGGGATGCTTGCCCGAGTAAGGCTCGTTGTCACCGATGTTAAACCCATCGGGGTGAGCACGCAGGTTTGCCATCAACGGCAGTGGAATACGTGGATCCTTGTCCCATAGAATGCCCACGTGCCAGGGGCGTGCGAAGTCTGCCATTTGCGGCGTAAAGCTGTGTATCGCGATAAACGCGGGCACGATTTCATTTTCCCTGAAGCCATGCAGCATGCCGTCGATGGCCTTGCGGTAGGGCGTGTAAAAGCTGTGTATGCGTTGGTTGCGGTGCTCCGTGGTCATGTTTAGATTGCCTTCGATGACCGTGTTGTCACTCACCTCCGGCATCAGGCTTTCGTCTTCGAGACTACGGTTCAGATCGACCACCAGCCGCGAATAACCGGCCAGCACAGCCGGTGCATCGAGATGTTGCGACAGGTGATGGATCAGTTTACGCGTGCCGATGTCATAGGCAATATGCTGTTCCAGCGCCGTGTCATCGAGGCCGAGATTCCCCAGCATTTGCGGCAAGGCGTTACTCGCGTGATCACCGACGAGCAGGACTTTACCCTGGCCCTGCTGGTTGATAACAGTGCAGGGCGGAGGGTCTCCGGGTCCGATCAGTGATTCGGTTTGGTTCATCTATCCCGTAAGGGTCCTGGCCTGGTTTCTGCTGGGAGTACTGGATTGGCAAAAGCATAAAGACTCCTTGCGCCTCGGTCCAGTGATCCCTGCCGATAGGCGCGGCCGGTGATCGGCGAACGCAAGCGCATCGTCGCATTGTTCAGCCATGAGCGCGATCCCGGATGGTGTTCGACCAGGCTTACGTCGAGGAACTTCACGACAGCTTGGCGGGGTGATCGCCGGGCGCGACGGGATCCGGATTTACCAATGCCGGCGTAATACTTATACTGCCGCGACCAAAGGCGGAAATTAGTGAACCAAAAAATGCTTCACGGTATACAGGATCTCGACCGGCAACCGGTCGCCGAGCAAAGCTCGATCGTAGAACAGGTCCCCGTTATCGACGTGGCCGAAGTCTTCCGGGATTCTTCCAGCAATGCCGCCCGGCGCGCGATCGATCAAATCGCCGAGGCCTGTAAAACCTGGGGGTTTTTCCAGGTCGTCAATCACGGCATTACCAGCGCGCAAATCGAAGCTGTCTGGAACCAGACCCATGCGTTGTTCGCTTTACCGCTCGAGCAAAAGCTTGAAATCGTGCGCAGCAAGGAGAATCCCTGGGGGTTTTACAATAACGAGCTGACCAAGAATCAACGCGACAAGAAAGAAGTGTTCGATTTCACGCGCGAGGATTTCGATCCGATCTATCATCAAACCAATCGCTGGCCGCGGCGACACCCGCAATTCAAAACCACGATGACGGCTTACCTGGAAGCCTGCACCAGGCTGTCGCTGAAACTGCTGGAAGCTTTTTGTCTCGGCCTGGATTTGCCGGCCGATTTCATGCAGCCAAATTTTGACGGCAACCATACCGGGTTTGTGCGCCTCAATTATTACCCGGTCAAGGATCCGCTGGCCGGCCTCGCGATCGAGCACCAGGAGGCCGCCGATCTCGGCATTCATCATCATACCGACGCCGGTGGACTGACCGTTTTGCTGCAGGACGAGGTCAGCGGGCTGCAGGTTTATCGCGCCGGTTTCTGGTATGACATACCGACGGTCGAGGGCGCCATGGTCATCAATACCGGTGACATGATGCAGGTCTGGTCCAACGATATCTACCAGGCGGCGATTCATCGTGTGCTGGCGATGGATAGCCGCGAACGCTACAGCATCCCGTTCTTTTTTAACCCCGCGGCCGATTGCAGGGTAAGCCCGCTACCGTCGGTAATCGGTGCTGAAAACCCGTGTCACTACGAGCCGATTGTCTGGGGCGAGTTCCGCGGCCGGCGTTCGGACGGCGATTTCGCGGATTACGGCAGCGAAGTGCAGATCTCCCAGTATCGAGTTTAAGACCGGTTTTCGGACTGTCGTAATTCGTTTGCGCCCAGATGAGTCGTTACCGCCCACCCGGTCCCAAAAAATCTCCGTACATTACGCCGGTGGGCATGGCTGCGCTCACGGCGGAGCAGAAGGCGATCTGGCTCCGGCGGCGCGAGGTGGTAGCGGCACTGTCGGCCGCCGCGGCGGAGGGCGATCGCTCGGAAAACGCCGAGTATATTTATCGAAAGAAGGAATTGCGTGAGCTCGACCGGCGCATTCGCTACCTGCAGAAACGTCTGCCGGATCTCAAGGTGGTCGAGCAGAAACCCGCCAGTCGCGAGCGGATCTATTTCGGCGCCACGGTAACGCTGCAAGATGAAAACGAGAAGACCGTGGTCTACCGTATCGTTGGCCCCGACGAATTCGATCACGAGGAGTTTTACATCAGCGTCGATTCACCGCTGGCCCGCTCGCTGCTGAAGCGTGAGCTCGGCGAGGAAGTCGAAGTAGAGGTACCCAGCGGCCGGCTGGTCTATTATATTGCCGATATTGCCTACTGAGATGGCGCGGCGGGATTCGACTCGATGAAGATAAGCAGGTTTAAAACCACGCTGGTGGACGTACCGCTGCAAAAGCCGATCGCGACCGCGATTCACCAGATCAAAAGCACCGGTTGCGTACTGCTCGAGCTCGAGACCGACCAGGGCCTGGTCGGCGAGAGCTACGTGCAAACACTGAACGCGGTGCGCCTCGACGCGCTGCAGCAGATGCTGCTCGGCTTTGCCCACCAGGTCGAAGGCCGCGACCCGCATTTTGTCGCCGACATCTGGCGCAATATCTGGCATGAAATGAATCCGATCGGGCACAAGGGATTTTCCATTGCCGCGTTGACCGCGATCGACACCGCCTGCTGGGACCTGGTCGGCAAGGCCGCGGAACTGCCGCTGCACAAGGTTTTCGGTGCCTGCCGCGAACAGGTTAAAACCTATGCCAGCGGCGGTCTGTGGCTGTCGCAATCGATAGACGGCCTGGTCGAGGAAGCCGGCCAGTTTATCGAGGACGGATTTCGGGGGATGAAAATTCGCCTCGGCAAGCCGGCAATTGCCGACGATGTGGCACGCGTGCGCGCGGTCCGCGACGCGATTGGCCCGGATATCGAACTATTGGCCGATGCCAACCAGTCGCTCACGGTGAAACATGCGATCAGGCTAGGGCGCGAACTCGAGCAGTTCAACCTGGTCTGGTTCGAGGAGCCGGTTGTCTATCATGATCACCGGGGCTGTGCCGCGGTGCGCGCGGCGCTCGATACGCCGATTGCGGCGGGCGAAACCGAGTACACGCGCTACGGCATGCGCGATATTCTCGAGGCCGCCGCGGTCGACGTGCTGATGCCCGATTTGCAGCGCATCGGCGGCTTGAGCGAAATGCGGCGGGTAGCCGCCATCGCCTCGGCCCACGAAGTTCCGATTTCGACACATCTCTTTACCGAGCATAGCCTGTGCATCGCGGGTTCCGAAGCCAACTGTATTTCGGTCGAACACATGCCCTGGAACCAGGCGTTGTTCAACGAAAATATGGAACTCAGCGAGGGCATGATCGCGATTCCCGAGCGCCCCGGCACCGGGTTCAGTTTTGACAAGGAGGCCATAAAACGCTTTAGTGTCTGACTATGGGGGTTTTCCATAGTGATAAATCAGGCGCCAGGCTTGCCCGACAGCTGTTATTGGTGCTGCTGGCGCTGCTGTTCATCGACCCGGCGCAAGCCTTTATCAATCGCGCTTACAGCTCGCTCGACCAGGCGCAAAGCTTCAACGGTGACTTCATCGACATACTGCGCCAGGGCAAGCTGCGCATCCTGTTAACCCGCGATTTTTCCAGCGCCGCCTACCTGCCGCGCGGGCGCTCGCCGCTGGCCGAACAGCAGCGCATCGTCGAAGAATTTGCGTTGTCGCACGGTTTGATGCCCGAGCTGGTCATTGTCGATAATTTTTCCAAGCTGATACCGGCGCTCGCAGCCGGGCAGGGCGATATCATCGTCGACAACCTGACGATTAACGATCTTCGCCTCAAAAAAATCTCCTTCTCGGTGCCCGTCGACCATGTCTTCGAACAGGTAATCGTCGCAAAACAAGATAAAGCGGTGCAGCGGGTGCGTGATTTGAACGGCAAGTCGGTGATGGTGAATCGGGGTTCCACCTTCTGGCATGCGCTGACCTGGCTCAAGCAAAAGCGTTATCCCGACATAGAAATCGTCGAGACACCGGACGGGGTGCAAATCGAAGCAGTGCTCGATTTGCTGGCTGCCGGGGAAATCGACGCCACCATCATGGACAGTAATCTGGTCGAAATCTACCAGTCCTATCGTGATGACTTCAGGGTTGCGGTCAATTTCAGCGGGCAGCGCGACATCGGTTGGGGGGTGCGCAAGAATGCGCCACAGCTGGTCAGCGAGATCAATCGCTACCTGCAGCTGGAGCGCAGCGCGGATGATCGCGACAAGCGTTACACCAACGATTTCGACGAGATTAAGAAGCGGCGCGTGCTGCGCGTTTTATTGCGCAACAACGCGGCGTCTTACTTTCTTTATCGCGGTGAGCTGATGGGTTTCGAATACGAGCTCGCGCACGAGTTTGCCGACTACCATGGATTGCGGCTGGAGGTCGTGGTGCCGCCGAGCCACCGCGATATCACTACCTGGCTGCTCGAGGGCCGGGCGGATATCGCGATGAGCTTTCTCGAACCGGATATAAAACAGAGACGGCTGGGGGTCGAGTTTTCGCGGCCGTATCACTATGCGCAACAGCATATCGTCGTGCACCAGAATGATCCGGCGGAATCGCTGCAGGACCTGGATCATCGAACCATATTTGTACGTCATCATAGCCATTACTGGGAACGGCTCTCGCAGCTGCAGGAGGCGGGCGCGCGCTTCAGCCTGCGCGCCACCGACGATGCCGTCGAAACCGAGCAGTTGATACAGATGGTGTCGCGCGGTAAATACAAGGCGACCCTGGCCGATGAGCATTTGCTCGATATCGAGCTCGCCAAGGGCCTGCCGGTGCGCTCGGCTGTGGCGCTCGAAGCGGAGGTCCCGCACGCGATCGCCGTGCGTAAACGCAATCCGCAACTCAAGCAGGCGCTGGATGAATTCATTAAACGCATTTACAAAGGCGAATTTTACAACGTCACCTACAACAAGTACTTCAAGAGCCGGCGCTCGGTGCAGCGTCTCGCGCGCGGGCGCGTGGTCGATGCGCTCAAGGGGCAGATCTCGCCTTACGACACGCTGGTGCGCAAGTATGCCAGCCGCTACGGTTTCGATTGGCGCCTGGTGACCGCGCAGATGTACCAGGAGAGTAGATTCAATCCAAAGGCGAAATCGCATGTCGGCGCGCGCGGATTGATGCAGCTGATGCCGCGCACCGCCAAGGCCATGGGCGTGAAAAACAGCGCTGATCCAGCGAGCAGCATCCGCGGCGGGGTTAAATATCTCGACTGGTTGCGCGACCGCTTTTCGGACGACCTGCCGATTTCGGAACGACTGTGGTTTACCCTGGCGGCCTATAATGCAGGCGCCGGCCACGTGCATAGTGCAAGGCGCCTGGCCAAACAGTTGGAGCTTGATCCGAATCGCTGGTTCGGGCATACCGAAGAAGCCATGTTACTGCTGTCGCAAAAGAAGTATGCAAAGTATTCGCGCTACGGATACATCAATGGCCGCGAGCCGGTCAACTACGTGCGCGATATCCGCCAGCGTTTCGAGGCCTATCTCGATCTCAGTCGGGATTTCGCCGAAGCTGCCGTCATGCCGGCCTTCGAGCCGGGATAATTTCGGGAATTTCGGGGACACAATACTAATGGCACTTACCTAACAGAAATATGGTCATTCCCGCGTAAGCGGGTATGACGCCCGTAAGTATTCTGTCCCCCTAACCCCTTACGAGGAAGGACGGACTCCGAGTCCAATCTAGCCCAGCGCCAGGGCTTTGAGGTCAGTTGCCGGGTCGGCGACTATCTCCGGGGCGGGATTCTTGCCGGCCTCGATGATCTTGCGGCCGAAGGCGTAGGACCTGGGCTCGTTCATCGCGTCGATCGCGAGCAGTTGATCGCCGCGGTAGTACCATACCGACAGGCTGGATTCGCTCGCGCCGGGCCGCAGCGCGATATGATCGTGGCCCAGGTTAAGACCGACGATTTGCAGCTTGCAGTCATACTGGTCGGACCAGAACCACGGTAGCGCGGTATAGCTCACGTCTTCCCCGGCCAGCACTCGGGCGATCAGGTCGCCCTGGTCCGCCGCATTCTGCACCGATTCGAGCCGTATCTGCTGCCCGCCGCGGCTAAAGTTGCAACAATCTCCGGCGGCAAAAATATCCGGATCCGAGGTCTGACAGGTCGCGTTAACCTGGACGCCGTTGTCACAGTCGAGCCCCGCCGCCAGCGCCAGCTCGGTATTCGGACTGCCGCCGATACCGACCAGCACGAGGTCGGCGGCGACGATCTCACCGGATTCGAGTTGCGCGCCGCAGACCTTGCCGTCGTCTTCGAGCAGTCGAGTCATCTGCGCCGATTCGCGCAGGTCGACCCCGTGTCCCGCGTGCAGCTCGCGGAAGTAACGCGAAGTTTCCGCGGCGGCAACGCGCTGCAGGATGCGTTCGGCCATTTCCAGCAGCGTGACTTCGAGCCCGAGCTGGCGCGCGACGGCTGCGGCCTCGAGGCCGATGTAACCGCCGCCGACGATCAGCAGTTTGCGCCCGGCCTGAAACTCCGGCGCCATGCGATCGATATCCGAAATACTACGCAGCGTATAAACCCCGGGCAGGGTACCACCGATCTCGGCGGGCAGGCCGCGGGCGTGCGAACCGGTGCAAAGAATCAACTTGTCGTAGGCGATGGCCTCGCTGTTGTCGGTCACCACCTGCTTGTCGACGCGCCTGATTTCAGCGATGCGCGTATCGAAACGCGTCTCGACGCCCTGGTCGGCGTACCACTTCCGCGGGCGGATGAACAGGCGGTCGCGTTCGAGTTCACCGAGCAGGTATTTTTTTGACAGCGGTGGTCGCTGGTAGGGTGGATGCGGCTCTTCGCCGATCAACAGCAGCGCTTCGGAGTTACCCAGCGCCACGTGGCGCGAAATGAACGAGGCGGCGGCCTGGCCTGCACCGACGATAACGACAGGCGCGGGCATCGGCTTACTCGGGTTCCGGTACGTACAGTACCAGGCCGTCGAGTTCGGGCGATGCGATTATCTGGCAACTGAGCCGGCTGTTGTCTTCACGCTCGACATCGGTCATTTCCAGCATGGTGTCCTCGATGTCGTCGACTTCGCCAGTCCGGGCGAGCCATTCGGGCTCGACGAAGACGTGGCAGGTAGCGCAGGACAGGCAGCCTCCGCACTCGCCCTCGATGTGGGGCACGTTGTTCGCGGTTGCCGCTTCCATCAGGTTGAGGCCGTCTTTGACGTCGGCGGCGATCTCGCTGCCGTCTTCCATTTTCCAGGTGATATTCGCCATCGTTGTTTGCTGCCGATTGGGGTCTAAAAACCGCGTAATGTATCCTTTTTTAATGACAATGTCTTATGAAATTGGGCGAAACTCTTATCCGCCGGCGACCTCGTTTGCTTGCGTCTGGATCAACTGCCACAGATTTTCAAGATGCGCGCGCGTGGTCGCCTCGACACCGATCGATACCCGTACCATCCAGCGGTCATCGAGTTGCGAAGGGCTCATGAAAGCTTTTCCCGACTGGTTGATGGTATTGACCCAGGCCAGGGTATGCCGATCGAGCGCTTCGCCGTCGAGCCCGGGAGGCTGGTGACGAATGCAAACGGTTTGCAGTTTGACGGGCGCAAGTACCTGCCAGTTCTCGGTCGCCGCCACCTGTTGCGCAAACCATTGGGCATTTTCCAGGTCTCGCCGCAGCCGCGCCCGAATCGCATCGATACCGTCGATACCGAGGTGGTACCAGAGCTTGAGCGCGCGGAAGCGGCGGCCCAGTGGGATGCCCCAGTCGCGATACTGCGTGACTTCTTCATCCACCGTAGAGCGCAGGTAGCTCGGATTGGTCGACATCACGCGCACCAGGTGCTGCACGTCGCGCACGTAGAACAACGAGCAGTCGAGGATTGTTCCCATCCACTTGTGCGGGTTCCACGCGATCGAGTCGGCCTGCTCGACGCCATCCCAGAGATGACGGCATTCGGGTAGCAGCATGGCGCTGCCGGCCATCGCCGCGTCGACGTGCACCCAGATCATATGTTCGGCCGCAATTTCGACAATTTCTGCTATCGGGTCGAAGGCGGTAACCCCGGTCGATCCGACCGATGCCACGATTGCGCAGGGCAGGTTGCCGGCGGCGAAATCAGCCTCGATCTGTTGCGCCAGCGCAGCCGCCGACATTGCGCGCGTGTCGGCGCTGATTGACACCATGCGCAGATTATTGCGCCCGAATCCGGCCAGCAACGCGGCCTTGACCACCGATGAATGCGCTTCCTCGGTGGTGTAAACGATCAGTGGTTTGTCTTCAGCCTGCAATCCTCCCCGATTTTCGGAATAGTCGCTGGCGCGCTCGCGTGCGATCAGCAACGCGGTCAGGCAGGACGTCGAGGCGGTATCCTGGATGCAGCCCTCCCAGTTTTGCGACAGGCCGGTGAGCTGACGCATCCAGTCGCACATCACTTCCTCCAGTTCGGTTAGCGCCGGACAACTCTCCCAGGAAATGCCGAGGCAGCCCAGGCCTGAACTCGCGATATCGCCCAGCGTGGACGCCAGCGACGCGTTCGACGGAAACCAGCCGTAGTGCATCGGGTGTTGTACCTGGGTGATGCCGGGCACGATTTTTTGCTCAAGCTCGGCCAGCAGTTTTTCGGCGCCAATGGGAGATTCGGGTGGGGTCTGCGCCAGGGCGCGGCGGATGTCTCCGGGTTCAATCTGGGCGCGCACCGGCCGTTGTTCGAGATTGCTGCGGTAGTCGGCGATCCAGTCGATCAGTTGATGTCCGGCGCTGCGGAATTCTTCGGGCGTCATAAGTAGGCTCGGTTTCAGGTCGCGGGGTTTTCAAAATCGAATTTTCAGGTATGGTTCGAACCCGAGTCAATCAATATTCTGCAAGCATGGCAAAACATGAGTAAGGCTATCCGTATCGCGATTCTCGATGCCGTCCCCGAAAGCTACTGGGCTGATGATCGAGGTATCACCGATTCACAAAAGTTTGTGAACTTGCTGCAGCCGCAAAATTCAGCCGCCCGGCTCGATAGCTATTTCGTGTCACAGGGCCATTTTCCAGAAAAAATCGAGGAGTATGATGCGATTCTGGTCACCGGCAGCCCCTGTAGCGTGCACGATACGCATGACTGGATCGCGCGTCTGAGCGATTTGATCAGAAGCGCATCAGGCCGAGGGATGCGCGTGATTGGTTCCTGTTTCGGGCATCAACTGGTGGCGCGCACCTTCGGTGGCGAAGTCGGGCATAACGAGAATGGCTGGTTGATTGGCAATTTTGCCGTGCACATCAAGCAGTCTTATGACTGGATGCAGCCATCGGCAGGCGTCACCGGCATGTATCATTTCAACCAGGAACGCGTGATCCGCTTACCGATCGCGGCGCAGGCCTTTGCCCATACAGACGTCTACAACGATTACGGCTACACTATCGGTGATAACATCATGTGCTTTCAGGGGCATCCGGAACAGTCGCGGCTGTCGATGACCAATTTTCTCAAGGCCACCGATAGTCTGACGGCGGAGCAGCGCACCCGGGCCGCTTATCATATTGAAGCCGGGGAGCCGGACGCGCATGTCTGGGGCCAATGGATGATGCGTTTTTTCCTGGGTTAGAATCGATTTTGTGAGGCATGGAGATCGTCATGAAGAGTTATACCGCGTTATTGTTTTTGCCTGTTTTCATGCTGCCGGCTGAAGCTGCCGATATCGAAAACGGAGATGACCTGCACTTCGAAAATTGCACCGGCTGTCATCAGGAAAGCATCTACACGCGTGAAGATAGAAATGTAGACTCGAAGGAGCGCCTTGGCCTGCAGGTGCGCTTCTGCAAGGATACGCTCGAGCTCGCCTGGTTCGACGAGGACGTGGACGACGTGGCCGCGTTTCTAAACCAGAAGTATTACCACTTTCAGGATTAATTGCGGCTGCGGGCATTCGATCTATCGAATGCCCGCAGCCGCCGAGTTAAATTTCGGATCAAGTTTCGAAATTACCGCCGGCGCCGTCGCACTCGGCTTTGGTCATTTCCAGAAAGCCTTGTCCTTTACAGGAATTCAAGCCCTTGCAGCTGCTGGTGGCGGTCTTGCATGAGCTGTGACCCTTGCAGGAATTGGCGCCCATGCACTTGCCTTTCTCGCTGCCGGCATACGCTGTCATCGGCGCCGTGGCGAGCATTGCCGCGGCCGCGATGGCCAGCGCGGCGCCGGTTGTTTTCTTTACGCTTATCATCAGATGTCTTTCCTCTGTTATCGGTTGGAGGCCAGAGTATCGCTTAAAAAAATCACAAAAGTATCACGCGGGAATAATGACTCGGAACGGCGTTGCTCAAGTTATTTGCCATTAACCTCGGCTGCCACCCGGTTCAGCGGTTTCCCGAAAAACTCGACGTCGTCCGGCTCGAGCGCGCGATGTGTCTGCATGAGTTGATTGATCGGCTGGTTCGTCGCGCGACTCCAAAGCGCGCCGTCTCGTAATCCGTCTTGCCATATTGAGCAGATCCGCCGGCTACCATCTTCCGATGATGATGCCGAGCGCTTCATCGCGCTCGGGGCCCATGCCGGCCAGGTTGTCGAAAGGCGCACCGACGCGTGGTTTGAGCCGGTGCCGCCAGTCGATCAGTAATTTCCTCATATTGGATCGAACCTTCTGCAACGCCGGGTCGTCGCCGAGGTCGACCAGCTCCTGCGGGTCGTTTCGCAGGTCGAACAATTGCGGGCGAAACAGGTTGTGATGAATATACTTCCAACGCTTGTGCCGGATCATGGTCGCCCGGCAATCGTAAGGCGCCAGGTTCAGCAGCGTCCTTGGACCGCGATCGGAATAGTCGATTTCGCTAACCGCGTATTGCCGCCAGTCCGCGGGCGCGGTATGGGAACGTAGCAACGCCATCAGCGAACGGCCCTCGGCACGTTCATGGTTGATATTGCCGCCGGCGTACTCGATAAAGGTTGGCAGCAGGTCTACGGCTTCGACCATCTGATTGCAGACGCTGCCGCGGGTCTCGTCGGCGGTCGAGTTAGGGTTGACGATGATCAGTGGAATCTTCGCCGAGGGTTCGTGGAACAGATCTTTTTCGCCGAGCCAGTGGTCGCCGAGGTAGTCACCGTGGTCGCTGGTGAACACGATTAACGTGTGATCGAACATATCCCGCTGCTTCATATAGTCGAACAGGCGCCCGAGCTGATCATCGATTTGTCGGATCAGGCCCATGTAGACGGGGATCAGGCTTTCACGCACGTCCTCGCGGGCGAAGCTTTCGCTGTACTCCTGCTGCATGAAGGCGGCGTAAACCGGGTGTGGATTTTGCAGCTCCCTGTCGGCGCGCACAACTGCCTGGACGTCAGACTTGTCGAACAGGTCGTGGTACGGCCGCGGCGCGATCAAGGGCCAGTGTGGTTTGATATAGGACAGGTGCAGACACCAGGGCCGCTCGCCTTCCTGTTCCTCGAGGAACTCGATCGCCCGGTTGGTGCTATAGGTGGTTTCCGAATGTTCCTCGGCCACCCGCGCCGGGTAGATCGAATTTCGCAGCCGCCAGCCCGAGCGCAGGTTGCTGTCCTTGTCTTCGCCGCTATTGGCGTAATCCTGCCACGGATTTTTGCCAGGATATCCGTGACGGTTCAAATAAGCGCAATAGGCGTGGTTCTCGGGCAGTATCGCGTCGGGGTAGAGTCCTTCATGCCAGTCGTAGGGTTCGAATCCACCGCAGGCCGCGGCGCGCGCGTATTCGGAGTCGAGATCGATGCCGAAGGCAGCCAGCATTTCCGGATCCTTGTGATTGTGTGCCTTGCCGACCAGCGCGCTGCGATACCCTATCGGTCTGAGGTAGTCGGCCATCGTCAAATCGTCGAGTCGCATCGCGTCGCTATTGGCCATGACGCCGTGGCTGGACATGTAGCGCCCGGTGTAAAAGCTGGTGCGTGACGGGCCGCAGAGCGGCGCCTGGCAATAGGCGTTGGCGAAGCGTACCCCGTGCGCCGCCAGGGAATCGATGTTCGGCGTGTGCAGTTTCAGGTGCCCGTAGCAGGACAGGTAATCCCAGCGCAGCTGGTCGCACATGATAAATAGTATATTTCTTGGCATTAGACGGGCTCCATCCTCGGGATGCTAGCAGAGGCGACGTTAGCCTGACAATCGGACTAAAACTTACCCAGGGTAAAAACTTGTCGGGTTATTCGGTTAGCGGCACGCCACGCCCGTAATTATTTTACTCTGAATTTTTCTAGTCTGAGTAAAACCTGTAGCGGGAAAGGCTTTTTTTAGCTGGAAAGTTGCTAGTCTTTGAACAGGCGTGGATTGAAGACGTCGCGCAGAAAGTCGCCCATCAGGTTGATCGCGATGACGATGACCACCAGGAAGATACCCGGGATCAGCGTAATCCACCAGGAACCCGAGTAGAGGTATTCCTTGCCGATGCTGATCAACGAGCCGAGGCTGGGTTCGGTTACCGGCATGCCGAGGCCGAGGAAGGATAGCGCCGCCTCGGTAATAATGGCGTTGGCGATCTGCACCGTGCCGATGACGAAAATCGGCGACAGGCAATTGGGCAATATGTGCTTAAACATGATGCGCACCGGGCCGAAACCCATGACGTGCGCCGCGTCGACGTATTCCTTTTCTTTCTCCGCGAGCACCGAGGAGCGCACGGTACGCGCAATCTGCGGCCATTCGGCGAGGCCGATTACCAGGATCAGGATCAACATGGCCCAGTTGCTATAGGTTTCGCCGCCAAAGGCATTCTTGACGATCGCGAGCACGATTATCGCCACCATCAGCGTTGAAAACGACAGCTGCACGTCGGCGATACGCATCAGGATGTTGTCGACCCGTCCGCCGACGTAACCGGAGACCAGGCCGATGACGATGCCGATAGCGGCCTGCAGCAACACCGCGCAAAGCCCGATCAGCAGCGACACGCGCATGCCGTAGAGAATCGTGCTCCACAGGTCGCGGCCCTGGTCATCGGTGCCGAGGAAGAAGCGTTGATCGGCACCCTCGTACCAGGACGGCGGCATTTCTGAATCCATCAGGTCGATCTGGGTCAGGTCGTAAGGGTCGAAGGGTGCGATTAGCGGTGAAAACAGCGCCATCAAGGCCAGAATCAGGAAGATCGTGCTGGCCCCAATCGCGACCTTGTCACGCTTGTAATAGTGAACCAGGTCGGATTCCAGCAGGAGCTGCCAGTTTGCAGCCACGGCGTTCATTGCCGGCGCCCCACCAGGTCGACCATCGGGTTGATGACCCCGTAGAGTAAATCGACCAGCGTATTGACGACCACGAACAGGAAGCCGACAAACATGATGTAGGCGGTTATCAGCGGAATGTCGGAACGGTTAACCGCCTCGAGGAACATGAAACCCATGCCGGGCCACTGAAACACCGATTCGGTCAGGATGGTATAGGCCACCATGATGCCGATTTGCACGCCACCGACGGTGATGACCGGCAGCATCGTGTTTTTCAGTGCATGTTTGAGGTAAACCGGCATATTGGGCAGGCCCTTGGCGCGGGCGAATTTGACGTACTCCGAGCTCAGTACTTCGAGCATTTCGGCGCGCACCAGGCGGATAAACAACGGCAACATGATCGACGACAGCGCAATTGCCGGCATGATGATATGCACGATACCGTCCCAGCTTAAAAAGTTGGTGCTCCAGTAAGCCCAGACCTGCACCGTTTCACCGCGGCCGAAGGAAGGCATCCAGCCGAGCGTGATCGAGAAAACGAAAATCAGCGCCAGCGCCGTCAGGAATACGGGGATCGATATTCCAATGACGCTGACCGCCATGGTGACACGGCTGAACCAGTGGCGCGGTTGGATCGCGCAGAAAACCCCCAGTGGTATCGCAACAAAGATAATGATCAGCGATGCGGCAAACGAAAGTTCCAGCGTGGCCGGCAGTTTTTTCAGGATCACATCGAGCGTGGGTTCCTTGAAAAAGTAAGAAGTGCCGAGATCGCCCTGCAGCGCGCGCTTGAGGAAGCGGCCGAACTGGACCATCATCGGATCGTTGAGTCCCAGCGATTCGCGCAGGTTTGCGCGCTCCGCCGCGGACATCGACTGCGCGGCCAGTTCACGGGTCGGGTCGCCGAGCGTACCCTGAATCGAAAAACAGAACAGGCTGATGATGAACATCACCAGCGCCGCCTGCAGAATCCGCTTAAGTAAAAACTGGGTCATTTATCGATAAAAAACTCCGGGCAGTTTCTGCCCGGAGCAGGTTGTTGCGAGTTGCTATCAAGATCGCCTATTGGATGACGAGGTCG
>CAMYML010000033.1 GCA_947259305.1 uncultured Gammaproteobacteria bacterium
AAACTCGAGCTGATAGGGGAAGCTCAATACCCTCGGCAATTGCTCATGCATTGCTCTACTACACGCCATCCATGGTGTTAACTGGCTCATGGGTTTGTCGGGCAGGATTTAGTCCACCAGCAACGCCGCGCTCTCGACCATCCTCTGCGCGTCGGCGATATTCTGCCGTATACCTGACCATTCCCGACCCGATAACCTGGCGTTGATTCCACAATATTGCGAGCAGGCGCAGCTCACCAGCGTGGCTAACGGTGTGTAAGAACTAAAGTAAACAGCGCAGTTTTTGCAGAATTTTAATTCGACATCTCTTGCTCGAGGGTCCGTTTGAGCTGCTCCCATTCATCCTTGTATTCATCGTGATAATTGCGCGCCTCCTGTTTC
Organism: uncultured Gammaproteobacteria bacterium; assembly: GCA_947259305.1. Classification (GTDB taxonomy): domain Bacteria; phylum Pseudomonadota; class Gammaproteobacteria. The sequence continues at coordinate 382 of CAMYML010000033.1, forward strand.
ACATCGAAAAGTCGCTGCGACAGGTTGACGTTAAACACCACGCCGGTTTCGCCATGATTGTCGGTAAAGCCGACCGAATAACCGTCGTATTTGAACAGTAAACCAGCAGTCCAGCCTGATTCGGCCCGATCGACACGGTCCAGGTAAGCGGCCAGCAGCGAGACACCCCAGGCATCTTCGACCTTGCCATTTTTATCGAAACCGAAGCCCTCGTAACCGAGCATTTCGATGGTTACGGTTACCTCGTATTCATCCTCGGCCTGATCGGCGTAAACCAGGTTGACGTCGGGATGCAGTAACACGATCTTGCTTTTTGGTAACTGGCGGAAGCCGACCTTGTTACCATCGATGCTGGCTCGTTCATCGCCGGCTTCGAGTACGAAATTATTCGCCCATAGCTCCCAGGGGTACTGGAAGGTTAAATCATCGTAATAACTGTCCCATTTACTGCGACGGTTCTGCGCGGCCTTGAGGGTTTCGCTACGGAAATTTTCGCTGTAAATATCGAGCGCCACATTGGCCAGCATGATCGAGTTGACGATATCGACAATAAACTCGTAGTCGGCATCGCAGTTCTTCGAATCAACGCGCGAGCATTCGGCTCGCGACAATATCGTCTCAAAATCGACCGCGTCGAATTTCGCTGGCAGGGGTGCGATATTGTCGAGCTTATAATCTTCTTTAATACGGGCTTCGGGGTTTTCTGTGTTATCGATAATGCTTTGCTTGAGCTCCTGCAAAGCTATCTGCACCTGCGTCGCGTTTGCGGCCTGCGAGGTATTGCGCTCGATAAATTGCTGCGTCAGATGATCCTGAATCAATGACAGGGCCTGTAACGCGCGCGTGCGCGCATCGGGGGTGGTCGCCTGCAGCAGCTTGTCGACTTCGACCCCAAGCGTGGTTGTATTGTTTTCGACCTCGAAACATTGGAGCGAATGCTGGGTCTGGAGCATGTCAAAATAGCTGTTTTGCTGGTAGGGGATCTTGGTGCAATGTTCGTCGGCGAAAGCCGGACTCGTCACCAGTGCGACGAGCAGGATAAAGAAGCCGTAAGCGGTATTTCTGCAATACATGATGGATCCTCCAGGGTGCACAACTACTATGGCAACAGGCTCTTGATTGCCAACTGGTAGCTGGCCCAGGCTTTGACCGTGGCGTCGAGGCTCGACTGATCAGTCAGGTGTATGTTTGCAACCGCATCTTTCACCGCGTCAAACTGACCGCTGACGGTCAGTTTTTTATGTTCCTGCATCTGCTGGTTGAGTTCGGCATCCTTGATAATGCCCTTGCTGATCAAACTGCGAAACAGCGCGACATGGGTATGCGGATTCTCCAGGTAGTGCTCAAAATCGTGTGGATTAAAGCCGGTTAAACCGGCAATCTGCAGCGCCTGGTAACTATCCGTTTTGAGGTTGTTCAAAGGTTGTGCCGCGCCTTTTTTCCAGGCCGGTTTAAAGGTTTTCACCATCGTGAAGGGATCGAGCTTATGCGCCACATTGATGAACTTGCTGCAGCCGAAAAGACGGCTGTTGTCCTTTAGTCGCGGTCGCACCGCGGAGCTATAAACATTGCTGTCGGCATCTTCGAGTACCTTGCTGACATTGGCAAGGGTCATGTAAACATCGGCGACGCCGTGCGCCGTGGACAGGGGAAAGTGATCGGTGGTCAGGTTGGCCTGCAAGACATCGTGCATTACCGCGGTGCCGAGCGAATGGCAGATGATCGAGTAAGACGGCACGGTCGAGGTTTCATTGAGTTTGCCGACTAATTGCTCGGAAATATGGCTGATGACCTGGGATTTGATGCCTTTCATGTATCGATAAAGCACGACATCGAGGATATGTGTGCTGGCAAATTCCTTGCGCGAGATCTTGCTGGTGAATCCCATTAGAGATGTCAGCAGGTCGCTTTCTATGCCCGAGGCTTCGAGTATGCCGGTGACCGTGGAGGCATTTTCCTCCCATTTGCGGACATGGCTTTCGAAGACATGGTTGTAGTTGATTTCCTTGAAGACGAAAATTGCGTCGAACTTGCGAATCTTCGACACCTTGTAGAGCCGGTACTTTTTCTGGATCAGCTCCTGTACCGGTGCAGACCATCCCGGCACGGTATCACCCATTCCGTGAACTAAAAAGATGACATGTTTTGACATGAACTGTTCCTCTTCGATTTAACCCGTGTTTGCCGACAATGTGCGCGTAGAATCAAACCGGGGTCTGCTTCCTGTTTGTCGACAATAAGCGAAGGTGATGACGCAATGGACAGTCAGTTCAAGAGGATAAAATACAAATCGATTAAAAAATTCAATGCAGGCCCAGTGAATCCGAATTGTCTTACCTTCTAAATTATGTATGAACAAAAATAGTAAGGCTATTTGCTGGTCACTGCAACCAACGGATGATCTGGCGCCTATAATATTTATTCCACAATTATTATCTGTTCCTCCCAATATCCTCACATTACCACTGGCATAAATACAGGTTATTGATTTTTGAACAGGCCATCAGCAAGTTTCGTTATTCGATGAAGTGACAATGGATTTGCACAATCTCTCCAGGCGCGCAAGCGCGGTGCGTTTCCTAGAATATTTATATAAAAATCTTAAAATTCAATTATTTAAATGACACACTTAAATTATTTCTAGATTCGGGTTCCCGTGTAAAACCAAGCAGATGACAACCACTTTGGGCTAGCCGTGATAGCCTTTGGTGTTCCTCTCCCGCCTTGATTCGTCCAGATCAAGAATGCAGACCACTTTGACCTTCTCGTCTTCAAAGAGCTCGGATCACCTGTCTCAGGGGGAGTAAATTACTTTGGACTCTCGAAATGCGGAGATATACTCTCGGACAGTTCTGGCACCGGCAAACGCCGGCAACCAGTGACGCTTGGCGACGAAGGTCTAGCGCGAAAAACGCGCTACCGATGCATCCGCTGCGAATTGAAAAGGATTTAGCGCAGGCGGGGCTTAACAGGTAGATTAATAGTGCTGAAAAAGATCCTGCTTCCTACCATTCTCCTGCTGCTGGCATATGGTTTCTGGATAAGTTCCGATTTCAAGACCATCGCCGCGGGTATATCCCTGTTTCTGTTCGGCATGCTCTCGCTGGAGGAGGGGTTTCAGGCCTTTACCGGTGGCACCCTCGAGCGACTGCTGCGACGCACCACATCTTCCACCGGAAAGAGTTTGCTGTTTGGTATCTGCAGTACCACGTTGATGCAGTCCAGCTCGCTGGTGTCGGTTATTACGATCTCCTTTCTCAGTGCCGGTCTAATCACGCTGACCGCCGGCATCGGCATTATCTTTGGCGCCAACCTGGGGACTACCACGGGCGCCTGGCTAATCGCCGGTTTCGGTCTCAAGGTCAATATTGCCGCCTATGCGATGCCGATGCTGGTATTCGGCGTGATCCTGGTATTTCAGTCCTCGAGGTCACTCAAGGGCATCGGCTACATCCTGGCAGGCCTAGGTTTTCTGTTCCTTGGCATTCACTATATGAAGGAGGGCTTCGAATCCTACAAGGACACAATCAATCTAGCCGAGTATGCCGTGGCAGGTTATCCAGGCGTGCTGCTGTTTACTACCCTCGGTATCTTTGCCACCGTCGTCATGCAATCGAGCCATGCGACCCTGGTATTGACGATTACCGCTCTCGCGGCCGGTCAGATTACCTATGAGAACGCCCTGGCATTGGCAATTGGAGCCAACGTCGGCACGACCATAACCGCGATCCTGGGAGCCATGAGCGCCAATGAAGCCGGCAAACGCCTGGCCGCTGCGCACCTTGTCTTCAACCTGGTGACCGGCGCGATTGCGATTATTTTTATCTACCAACTGGTTGCGCTGGTCAATGGAATGTCGGCCCTGGTAGGGATTGCCGACGATGACTACACGCTGAAACTCGCCGTGTTTCACTCGGTGTTCAATGTTATAGGCATTGTCGTAATGCTGCCGCTAATCAACCAGCTGGTTAATGCGCTGGAGAAATATATTCCGGAGAAGCGACCCGAAGTGGACCAGCCCAAATACCTGTCCGATTCGTCAGCGGCATTTCCAGGTACCGCGGTAGAGGCGGTTCGCCTGGAGACCTTGCGAGTTTACGAGGCGGCGCTGCGCATCATCATCGACGGGCTCGGGATGAAGGCCGCGGACGTGCTATCTAGCAACAACCTTGAGCAGGTTCTTGGGACACAAAACCGAATTCATCAATTCGATATCGACGCGATGTACGAGAGACACATCAAGGGTATATACAGCGCTATCGTCGTTTTCATCAGCGACACGACATTTTCGCGCCGGGAAGAGCAATCAGCTGACCTGCGGTGGTTGCGGGACGCCAATATTAACCTGGTGGAAGCGGTCAAAGATACCGCTCAATTGCAGGAGAATCTGATTTTCTATACCGGCTCGGAAAACCCGGAAATGCGGGCTGCCTATAACCGGCTTCGAACGCAGGTAGGATTGATAATCCGCGACCTCGAAGAGATGCGCGCATCCACTGCCGGCGTGATCGACGTATTGTCGCTGGACGCCCTCAAGCTGTTGGTCGAAGAGGATCAGAGTCGCATTAATCAGACCCTGACTGAACTGATCGGCAAGCGCGCCATCAGCCCGTCAATGGGATCTTCGTTAATTAATGACAGCGTATTTGCCCACGATATTTGCATGAGTTTGATCAGTGCCGCACAGAACCTGTTTGTTACCGGCGAGCAACATCTGACACAGGCAGCACACGATGTCACACTCGACAAAAGCGATCTTAGCAAAATTGGAACACAGGCCAGTGCGGAAAGCCTGAACAGGTAACCTCGGAATGGAGAAATTTTGATGAAGAGAAAAAAACTGCTGAAGACCCTGTCCAGGCTGCTCGATATGAAAGGGCACAAGCAGCGCGAGCACCGTGACGAATTAAAAGTGCTGCTTAGAAAGCTCAAGAAAAAGAAAGTTGAACTGGAAGAGCGAGTGCGACTGGAGCAAGACGAACGCAAGCGTACCCGCCTGGACAAGGAACTCGAGATTATAAATGCGCAACGCATTAAAGGTTTGAAAACGCTGGAGGAACTAATGCAGGTATAGCCGCGGCTGCCCGGGCCGACACTTATCAATGCCTATTCCAGCAGGGCGCGAGTCAAAGGTGACTGGGGGTCGGCAAGCCCATCAATGACATTAAAGTGGTGCTGCCCTGGAGCCAGATGAACCGAGGTCTTTACTCCGAATCCTGTCCAGATATTGGCCAGCAGCTCCGACTGGCGAATATATTCCGGGCGTTCGTCGGCGCCGACCCAGCAAACCAGTTCGACGTTTTCGATGGGCTGGTTAAGAGCAGCGCTCTCAGCCTCCGCTTCGGCTGCGTCCATGCGAAAATCGTCGTTCATTTGCGTTTTCAGCAAGGGGCGCAAATCGTGCAGACCCGAAATCGAAACAACGCGCTCGACGCGCGCCCTGATATCCGGTGCCAGCGGGCTGTCCCGGCAAATCATGCGGGTTACCAGGTGGCCGCCGGCGGAATGCCCCGTCAGTCTGACCGGGCCGTCAATCATCGCCGCCGCCTTGCTGATAGCCGATCCCATCTGGCGCGAGATTTCGCTGATTGAAACCGTCGGCGCCAGGTCATAGGAGGGCAACGCCACCGCCCAGCCTCGTTGCATCGCGCCGTTCGCCAGATGCGACCAGACGGATTTGTCGAACGCCCGCCAGTAGCCGCCATGGATAAAGACCACCAACCCGCGAGGCTGATCTTCCGGGCGAAACAGATCGAGTGTTTGACGTGCGCTTTCGCCGTACGCGACATCGATATCGGCCAGTTGCCTGGTACCCATCGTTTGACGAAATTCGAGCGCTGCCCGGGCCCAGCGGGACGGAAAATCATCCGCGCCTTCGATATAGGCGCCGTTGGCGTAGGCGTCGTCCCAGTCCTCGATTTTTACGCGCATCGATTGTTGTATTTTGTAAGATTGTTAGACTAGCCTTATACCCCGTAATCCCCAGGAATGCATCGTCGTGACAGACTTCGCCAAAACCAAATCGCTGTTCCATTTGCCGCCGGGCCTGGTTTACCTGGACGGCAACTCGCTCGGGCCTTTGCCGAAAGCAGCCGTCGCCAGGGTCGGCAGGACGATGCAGGAGGAGTGGGGTGACATGCTGATAACCGCCTGGAACCGGGCAGACTGGATGAACCAGCCGTCGCGGGTCGGCGATCGTATCGGCCGGCTGATCGGCGCGCCGCCTGGCAGCGTGGTGATGGGCGACACGCTATCGATAAAAGTCTACCAGGCGCTGGCTTCTGCGCTCGAGATCAACGCCGAGCGCAACATTATCCTGTCTGATACCGGCAATTTCCCGACCGATCTCTACATGGCGGAGGGGCTCGTCAAGTCGCTCGATAAAGGGCACGAGCTCAAACTTTGCGAGCCAGGAGAAGTCGAAAGCTTGCTCAGCGAAGATGTCGCCGTTTTGATGCTCACCGAAGTAGACTACCGCAGCGGTCGCCTGCACGACATGAAGGCGTTGACGGCGAAAGCCCACGAAATGGGTATTCTGACGATCTGGGATCTGGCTCATTCCGCCGGGGCGTTGCCGGTGGACGTCGGTGGCGCTGAGGTCGATTTTGCAGTTGGCTGCTCTTATAAATACCTCAATTCCGGTCCGGGCGGCCCGGCCTTTATCTACGTCGCGCCCCGGCTGGCCGACCAGGTGCAACCCGCGCTGTGCGGCTGGCTCGGCCACGAAGAGCCGTTCGCTTTCGATCTCGCCTACCGCCCCGGCGCGGGCATCGAGCGCATGCGCGTCGGCACGCCACCCATTCTGCAACTTAGCGCGCTGGAAGCCTCGCTGGATATCTGGGAACTGGTCGATATGAACGACCTGCGCGCACGGTCTATCGAATTATCCGACCTGTTCATCGAGCTCGTCGAGGTCGGCTGCCCCGAGCTCGAGATGGTCAGTCCGCGTGACGGCAGCCGACGCGGCAGCCAGGTTTCATTTTGTTTCGAGCATGGCTATGCTGCGATGCGGGCGCTGATCGACCGGGGACTTATCGGCGATTTTCGCGCGCCCGACATCATGCGTTTCGGAATCACGCCGCTCTATATCGATGCAGACGACGTACGCAAGGCCGCCGCGATCATCGAGGATGTCATGGGAAACCGACTTTGGGACAGTGCCGAATACTTTGTGCAGTCGGCTGTGACTTGATCTCACGAGTAACGAATTCATCAGAATTTTAAACAGCAGTGACGTTCGAAGTGTGAAACTTTTGAGAATGCGAGTAGTAGATCACTATAAAATGATAAAAATCAATTATTTATAATACTTATTTAATGTATTTTCGCAAAACTAAACGATTGCATTTTTATAATTTTAAAGACGCGTTGAGGTTTCCATGCAGTATTTCAATAATAGACCCTGAAAAATGATTCGATATCTTTCTGTTTGATTCTCGTGTTGATTTTCATTGCACAACATAATGTATACATTAAGGTACGAATAATGCGAATAAGTCAATTTTCAGTAGATGTAAGTTGCAACTAAACGAGATCAAATGGGACGTCAGCAGATACAGGTTGCAATAATCAAAGGTGACGGGATCGGTATCGACGTAACCGATGCCTCGCTTAAGGTGGTTGATGCAGCCCTGGAAAAAACTTCCACTACTCGTCTGCACTATCAGGAAATACTCGCCGGTGCGGGTTACTTTCGTGAAACCGGTCGTGATATCGAGCCGCAGGGGGAGGAGGCAGCGGGTCGCGCGGACGCGATATTCCTGGGCGCGATCGGTCTGCCCGCAATCAGGTATCCGGACGGCACCGAAATTTCGCCGCACCTGCGCCTGCGCGACCGCTACCAGCTGTATGCCGGGGTGCGACCGGTCAGGGCCTATCCCAATGCGCCGCAGCGCCTGGCGGACCCGCGCGCCCGCGATATCGACCTGGTCATTCTGCGGGAATCCACCGAGGGGCTGTTTTACTCGGCCGCGGTGCATGGTCGCAGCCAGGTGATCGATGACAACGAAGTGTGCGATGTCCTCAGAATCACGCGCGCCACCACCGAGAAACTGCATCGTTTCGGTTTTGAGCTGGCGCGCAAGCGCATGCAGCGTGGCAGCCGGGGCATGCTGACCTGCGTCGACAAGGCCAACGTGTTTACCTCGATGGCCTTTTTCCGGCAGATATACGACGAAATCGCGCCGGAATTCCCGGATATCGAGACCGATTACAACTACGTCGACGCGCAGGCGCTGGATTTTATCCGCCGTCCCTGGGACTTCGACGTACTGGTCACCGAAAACATGTTCGGCGACATCCTGTCTGACCTCGCCGGCGGGCTGGTGGGCGGCATGGGCATGGCCGCCTGCGCCGAAATCGGCGACCAGACCGGGCTGTTTCAGCCCGCCCACGGCAGCGCGCCCGATATCATGGGCCAGGACAGGGCCAACCCGCTGGCGGCGATACTGAGCGGGGCGCTGATGCTGGATTACCTGGCCGACAAGGCGGATGCCCCGAGCCTGGCGGATGCAGCAAAACTAATCGAAAATGCGATTGAACGCGGATTTGTCGAAAATCGCTTGCGCCCGGTCGAGTTTGGCGGTGACATGGGCACCCGCGCGATAACCAACGAATTGCGCGGCCTGTTATGAGCGAATCCTTGATTGCCCAACCCTGAAAACCTGACGCTCGAATGAGGTAAGCCATGTACGTTGTCATCGTTGAATTTACCACGCACGCGCAGCATGTCGCGGCTTTCCGACGGCGCGTGATCCAGCAGGCCGGGGACTCGCTTGAACTCGAGCCGGATTGCCATGTGTTCGATATCTGTATCGACCCCGATCGTGAAAATTGCGTGCTGTTATACGAGGTTTACACCGATCGCAGCGCATTCGATGTGCATCTCGCGTCCCCTCATTTTCTCGATTTCAACGCTACGGTGCAGACCTGGGTCAACGACAAAAAGATTTCAACCTTTGAGCGCCTGTGAAAAAAAACTGCAGCAGGATAGTCGGCGTTTTTCACGATGGACGCCTTTTCACTTTCGCCTTCCGCTATACTTTAAGCCATTCTCGAACGGATACTGAAAAAGGGTCGATAGCATGATTTTTAGAATATTCGGAAAAGCCGCAATACTGGCGCTGACACTCTCGCTACTGCCAATCGCAATATCCGCGGCCGAGCTCGGAACACCATCAGGCAAGGTAATTCTTACCGTCTCGGGTGGTATAACCAATACCAATGCCGGCGATAAGGCCGAGTTCGACCGCGAAATGCTCGAGGCGCTCGGTGCTTCGGAACTCGCGCTTACCACGCCCTGGACCGATGGCCGGCAGGTTTTTAACGGGGTTCTCGGCAGCAAGATACTGGAGGCGGTTGGCGCCCAGGGGGAGCAGATCGTGGCGAAGGCGATCAACGACTACCAGGTAAAGATCCCGACTTCTGATTTACGCAATTACCCGGTTTTGTTTGCCCTCAAACAAAACGGCAGTTACATGCGGGTTCGAGACAAGGGGCCTATCTGGATTATTTACCCGAGAGAATCCTACCCGGAACTCGATACTGATCAGATTACCGATAGATGGGTCTGGCAGTTATCCGAAATCGTTATTCAATAGCCTGGTGGCTTCCGCGCGGAATTCTGCCAAGGTGAGTAAAATTCCCAGCTATTACGACAATCTTTGACCGGTAAAAGAGTATTGGCAGACGGCTCAGCACAACGCGCAAAACCCGAGGCAACGGCGGAATCCCGCCAACCGATATTGCTTTGGACCTATGCGTTGCTCATAGCAGCGGTAGTGGTATTCGCGTCTGCCACGGCCTACGGCTTCTACAAAATGAGGCAGGAAACTGTTCTGGCCCAGTACAACTCGCAGGCGGCACTGTGGCTGGTGGTATCGTTCGAGCGTGAATACCACATCCTCGACAGCATGCTGTGGCGCTACACCATCGGTGACCCCACCCTGAAACCGGATGATCTGCTAACCCAGTACGACGTCCTGTGGAGTCGAATCGATTTGATGCAACATGGCGGACATGCGCAGCCCTTGCGGCAGGTCGAGTCCTTCGAGTCGGCGGTGCCGCTGGCAATGCAGCTGGTGCAGCAGCACGAAAAGCCGGTTTTCGATGCGGTCCCTGCAGGCTTGCCGTTACCTCAGCCATTTCTCGAAGCATTTCGGGGAATGGCTGACCCGATTCATCAATTCATGATCGATACCCATTTGAATCGTAGCTGGATAGTCGAAGTGCGGGAGGCGCAGATCAAGGATACCCGTCTGGCAATGTATCTGACGCTGGCAGGGACGCTGGTCAGTACCCTGATGCTGTTTGCTATCGTCATTGTGCAGATGAAGGAACGCCGCGGTAACCTGATGCGTACTACGAAGGCCCTGGAACAAAGCGAAAAAGACCATAGTGCCCTGCGTGAAGAAGTCCAGCGTCGAATGAAGGTGGAAAAGGAAAGAAAGAAGCTAATGCTTGACCTCAAAGCGCGTAACCAGGAGCTGGAGGGTTACGCCTACACCATCTCCCACGATCTCAAGAGCCCGCTTTACACGATCCAGGGTTTTACCGGATTTCTGGAAAAAGGCCTGGAACAGGGTAACACCGAAAAAATGTCCGAGGACCTGTGCAAGATAAGGGACGCCGTGACGACCATGAGCAGACTGCTGGACGATATTTTGAATTTGAGTAAGGTCAATCTGTCCCAGGAATCAGTACAACAAATAGCGCTCGACGAAATTATCGGCAAAGCGATCGAGCTGGTATCACGCGAGATCAGGGAGCACGAGGTAGACGTAAGAATAGCTGCGAATTTACCTAGCGTTTATGCGCCGCCACAGCGCCTGACAGAGGTTTATCAGAATCTGATCAGCAACGCGACCAAGTTTATGGGTGACCAGGGGCAGCCGGTTATTGAAATCGGAGCGAGCAGCGAAGGTGACTGGGTGCATTGTTATGTCGGGGATAATGGCATTGGCATCGAGCCGAAGTATCGTGATCGGGTATTCAACCTGTTCGAACGCCTCGACACGCAAACCCAGGGCACCGGCGTGGGCCTTGCTATCGTCAAGCGCATTATCGAGTCCCTCGGCGGCGAAATCTGGATCGAATCCGACGGCCCGGGCACTGGCGCCCGCTTCGAATTTACCCTGCCTGCCAGGCCACCTGCATAGTCTGTTTTAGGACACTTCGAAGCGTCAACAATTCGACGCTATACAGCGAAATTTCTCTGCTATGCTCAGTAGCATTATGCGAAACGCTGAATTGAATATGGACCAGCCCGTCACGCTGGAGCAACTCATCGGCAAGGGTCAGGACCTGCCCAGCCTGCCTGAAATCTACCTGCGCGTCTCGCAACAGCTCGAAGATGAAAACACGAGTGTGCAGCAGATCGGTGACACGGTGCAAAACGACCCCGCGATAACCACGCGCGTTTTGAAAATGGTCAACAGCGCCTACTATGGCCTGCCCAACCAGGTCGCTTCAGTTGCCCAGGCGGTCTCGCTGATGGGTCGCGAGCGGCTGAAACATATCCTGATCGGTTCGGTGCTGCGAGGGGTTTTCAGCGGTCACGATAATCCCGCTTTTTCGATGCAGGCGTTCTGGCAGCATAGTATCAAGACCGCGATTATCGCACGTCAACTGGGGCGGCAGATCAGCCAGATCGAAGAAGCCGAAGCCATGTTTACCGCCGGATTGTTGCACGATATCGGCAAGTTGCTGTTAATCAAGAAATTTCCCGAACGCATGCTGGAAGCCGAGGAATATATGATCCTGAAACGGGTTGATATTCTGAGCGCGGAGCTCACCCAGGTCGGCCTGACTCACACCGCCGTCGGCGAGGCCCTGATGCATCACTGGGGCTTGCCGAAAATGCTGATCGATTGCGCCGGCAGCCACCACGAGGCCGTGCACGACGGGCCGAATCGCTTCGCCACTCACCTGATATACCTGGCCAACAAGCTGAGCGAATACGTGCCGCCGCTGGATGATGAGGAAACCCAGAATATCCTCGACGATATCGAAAACTGGGATCAGGGTCAGCTCACTCTGGAGCAGATTGCGAGCGCCTGCCAGCACGCCGACGAAATGGTGTTCGAGGTCATGGAATCACTCGGCATGGTGGCAATCGAAATCAGCAGCGACTGATCGCGCTGAGGACTGCAGGCTAGGGGTGTCCGGTTTTTCCGATTTCGGACAACCAGATTCCGCCGAGCACCAACGCCAGCGCCAGCGCATGGTAAAGCTCGAAAACCTCGTTTAAAAATATCACCGCCATGATCGAAGCAAACACCGGCACCAGGTTGACGAATACGCCGGCGCGTCCGGGCCCGATCAGGGCCACCCCCTGAATAAAGAATATCTGTGCAATCAACGATGGTAGTACCGTGACCAACGCGACCAGCAACCACCCGGTATGTGAAGGCATGTTCCAGCCTTGTTGCCAGGTCTCGAACGCAACCAGCGGCAAAGACGCGAGCCACGCGGCCGAGGCCATGATTGTAAACAAACCCAACGCGCTGACCTTGGGGCGGCGGGTCAGGCCGATGGAATAGGCCGCATAGAAGAAACAGGCGATTACCATAAATAAATCACCCCGGTTTACCGACAGTGCCGCGAGCTCACCGAGATCTCCGCGCGCGGCGACGATGGCGACGCCGAGCAAGGTAATGCCGACGCCAGCCCCCTGAATGCGGCTGATTGGATGGCGTAAGATCAGAAGGCTGCCGAGCAGCACGAATATTGGAATCGAGCCCTGCAAAATGCCGATGTTGATTGCGCTGGTATGGTGGCCTGCGACATAAAACAAGGCATTGAAAACGGTAAAACCGCAGCTACCCATCAGGCCCAGAAACAGGAGATGTCGGCGCAGGATCGGCCAGTCCCTGGCGATATGCTTGCGCGCAATCAGCAGCAGTATCAGAATCACGCCGAGCCAGCGAAAGGTCACCAGTTGCATCGGCGAAATTTCGCCCACCGCGAGCCGACTGATAATGGCGTTCAAGCCCCAGCACAGGGTGGTGATAATGAGTAGCGCGTAGGCTTTAAGGTGATACCTCGAAATCATGCCCTGATTCTCGCGCCGCGAATGAGTTCGCGATGCAGGGTATAGAGACCGCTGGCGACGATGATGCCGATTCCGAAAATACTTTTCAGGTCAGGGACTTCAGCCCATACCAGGTAAGCGATGCTGCCGCCGAATACGATTGTCAGGTATTTCAGCGGCGCCAGGATTCCAACTGCGAGATGCTGATAGCTCAGGGTCATCAAGTACTGCGCCATCCCGCCAAACAGACCGACCAATAGCAGCAAAAACAGGTCAGCCAGGGGCGGTTGTTGCCAGCCCTGGATAAAAATGCCGACGCTGCTGACCAGGACCCCGGTGACGGTGAAATAGAAGGTGATGCAAACCGGGTCGTCGATCTTGCCCAGGTGGCGAATGATGATGGTTGTGCAGCCGATCAGGAACGCGGCGGTGAGCATGTACAGGCTGCCGCTGGCGAGCATGTCGGCGCCAGGGCGCACCACGATCAACATGCCGACAAAGCCGATGATAATCGCCGTCCAGCGGCGCAGGCCGACCTTTTCGCGCAACAGGATGACCGACAGCGCGGTCATGAACAACGGCGCGGTGTGCAGTATCGAGACGGCTTCGGCGAGCGGCATCAGTGAAAAGGCGTAAAACGCAAAAGCCATGGCGCCGATGCCCATTACGCTGCGCAACAGGTGCAGGCCCTTGTGGCTGGTTCTGAGAATTCCCGGCCCCCCGCGCATCAGGATAATGACCGCCACTGGAATCAGCGCCACGGCGCAGCGAAAAAACATGATTTGCGCGGTCGGGTAAAACGCGCCCAGCCACTTCACGCTCGCATCCATCAGCGAAAACAACAGGATGCTCATCATCATTGCGCTGAACCCGATTAGCGGGCTATCGGCTGGCCGGATGACGGAAAATTGGTTACTGGAAACCCTAGCGCTCCTGTTTGTCGAGGATCAGGTCGGCGGCTTTTTCGGCGACCATCATGACCGGTGCATTGGTATTACCCGAAATGACCGTCGGAAAGACCGATGCGTCGACTACCCTGAGCTGTTGCGTTCCGTAGACCCGGCACAGGTTGTCGACGACGGCGGATTTACGATCGCTGCCCATCATACAGGTCGAAGTAGGGTGAAACACGGTTGAGCTGCGTGCGCGAATATCTGCAATCAAATCGGCATCACTTTGTACCTCGACACCGGGCGTGATTTCCTCCTCGATTATCTCCTCGAGTTGCGGGCAGCTGGCCAGTTTGCGCAACAAGCGAACGCCCTCCAGCATCTGGGTCACGTCTTCCACATGCGACAGGTAGTTGGGGTAAATCTTGACCGCTTCGAAGGGATCGGCCGAATCGATTTGCAGGTGACCACGGCTCAACGGTCGAATCTGACCAATCGAATTGACGAACCCCGGGTAGGGATCGGGTTGCATCAGCGGTCGTTTGCCCGGCGCCGCCGCGGTGTAAGACATCGGGTTGAAATAGGTCTGGAGATTCGGGCGTGGTCGCGAAGGGTGGCTTTTGATAAATCCGCCGGCCTGGTTGATGCTGAGCGACAGCATGCCGTTTCTGAACAATACGTATTGCATCCCGGCCAGCATTTTTCCCCACCAGGGATAAAGCTGATCATTCAGGGTTGGCACGCGTGAGCGGTAGTAGTAACAGCAATCCAGGTGATCCTGCAGATTGTGACCAACCCCGGGTAAATCGACCAGCGGGTCGATGCCAAAATTCTTCAGCAGCGAAATTTCACCGATGCCCGACAGCTGCAGAATTTGCGGGGAATTGATCGCGCCGGCGCTGACGATGACTTCGCGCCGCGCCTTGACCTGGCGGCTTTGCCCTGCCTGCATGAATTCAACCCCGTCGGCGGTGTTGTTGCTAAACAGGATGCGCGTCACATGCGCGTGCGTGATGACGTCGCAATTATGGCGCTTGAGCGCTGGATGCAGATAGGCGCGCGCTGCCGACATGCGCTTGCCGTCGCGCGTGGTTATCTGGTAGTAACCGACGCCTTCCTGGATTTCGCCATTGAAATCCGGGTTGAATTCGAAACCGCATTGTTGCGCGGCGGCAAAGAAACGCTGGCATAGCGGATGATGCTGACTGCTGACATTGCTGACGTGCAGTGGACCGTCGGCGCCACGATACTGGTTGCCGCCGTCGCCGCTGGTTTCCGCTTTCTTGAAGTAGGGCAGGACATCGTCCCAGCCCCAGCCCTGGTTTCCGCGATCGCGCCAGTCGTCGTAATCAGCCGCCTGACCGCGGATGTATACCATGGCGTTAATTGAACTGGATCCGCCCAGTACCTTGCCGCGTGGCCAGTAGCTCTGGCGATTATTGATGCCGGGATCCGCCTCGGTCATATACATCCAGTTAAGCGCAGGATCGTAGAAGGTCTTGCCGTAACCGATCGGGGTCTGGATCCAGAAGCGCTTGTCGCTGCCGCCCGCCTCGAGCAGCAAGACGCTGTGCTTGCCGTTGGCGCTGAGGCGGTTGGCGAGCACGCAGCCCGCGGAACCGGCACCGATAATGACGTAATCGAACTCGAGTTCCACGCTGCGACCCGGGTGAAAATGAAACAGGATTATAGTCGCTAGAACTGCCGGGTAAAGCAAAAACCATGGCCACAACGGCTTTCGCCAAAGCACCGCATGATGCATAATCTGGGCGCTAAACCTGATGGAGCAAAACTTGAAGTTCAGCCTCGAAGAATTCCGCGCCTGGGAGAACAAGTGCGTGACCCTGGTCGGTATGTCCGGTGTCGGCAAATCCTATCTGTCGGCCAAGCTGCGCGGCCGTAACTGGTTTCATTATTCGGGCGATTACCGCATCGGCACCCGCTACCTGGACGAACATATCATCGATATGCTCAAGGAGCAGGCGATCAAGGTTCCGTTTCTGCGCGAGTTGTTACGCAACGACTGGATTTACATCAAGAACAATATCCGCGTCAACGATCTTGGCCCGGTGCTGAGTTTTGTCGGTAAACTGGGAAATCCCGAACTGGGTGGCGTCGAAATGGGCGAATTCATCGAGCGTCAGGCGATTTATCGTCAGGCGGAAGTCGATGCGATGTACGATATTCCGTATTTTATCGAGAAGGCCCGAAACATTTATGGCTATGCGCATTTCGTCAACGATGTCGGCGGCAGCCTGTGCGAGCTCGACGAGCCCGGCGTGATAGACATTCTCGTCGAAAATACACTGATTCTGTATATCCAGGTCACCAATCAGGCGCAGGAGCAGGTTTTGATCGAACGCGCGGTCTCCGATCCCAAGCCGCTGTATTACCGGCCGGAATTCCTGCAGCAGCACCTGGAGATGTATTTTGACGAAACCGGGCTCGAGTACGCTGCCCAGATCGACCCCGACGCTTTTGCGCGCTGGGTTTTTCCGCACCTGTTCCATTCGCGCCTGCCGCGCTACGACGAAATCGCGAGCCTCGGCTACACCGTGACCTCGGAAGAGGTTGACCGGGTACAGGACGACGCGGATTTTTTGCATTTGCTGGAAATGGCGATCGCGAGACGGCAGGGGGGTGATGCCTGATGCCACTGGTCGCGCATAACGATTTACCCACGTTTTCCAAGCTACGGCAGGAGGGCTTGCGCGTGCTGGCGCCAGGCCTTGCCAACCATCAGGATATTCGCGAACTGCACATCGGACTGCTCAACATGATGCCCGATGCCGCGCTGGAAGCTACCGAAAGACAGTTTTTACGCCTGATCGGAGAGAGTAACCCGATCGCGCAGTTTTTTGTGCACCCGTTTACGCTGGACGCCTTGCCGCGCGCAGCCAATGCGCGCGAACACATCGACAAGTATTACGATAGTTTCGAGCAGATCAAGCAGCAGGGTCTGGATGCATTGATCATTACTGGCGCCAACGTAATCGGCGCCGACCTGTCCGGGGAAGTTTTCTGGGATGCGCTCATCGAGGTGGCGGACTGGGCGCACGAAAACGTCACCTCGACCCTTTGTTCCTGCCTCGCTACCCACGCCGTTCTGGATTTTCGCTATGGGCAGAAGCGGGAAAAACAGCGTAGCAAGAAATGGGGCGTGTATCGGCACCAGGTCGTTGCGCCGGCGCATCCGCTGGTAACCGACATCAATTCGGTGTTCGACGTGCCCCATTCGCGCTGGAACAGCGTCTATCGAGACCAGTTCGAAGCGGTGGGATTGAGAGTTCTGGCTACCGCCGATGACGGCAGTGTGCATCTTGCCACCAGCCCCGATGGCTTCCGCAGCGTGTTTTTCCAGGGGCATCCGGAATACGACACGGTTTCACTGTTGAAGGAATACAAGCGTGACGTGAACCTGTACATCGCCGGGGAGCTCGAGCCCTATCCGCCGATGCCGGATGATTACTTCAGCCATTTTAGCGCTGCGGTTTTTCGCGAGTATCGGTATCGCATCGATAAAAGTCTGCTGAAACAGACGCCGGTTCCCGAATTCCCGGAGCACCTGGTGTTAGACCGCTTGAAAAACACCTGGCAGGACACCGCGAGCGCGGTTGTCGGTAGATGGGTCGGACTGATCTATCAGTACACCAACGTGGATCGTCTGCAACCCTTCATGGACGGGGTTGATATCGACAATCCGCTGGGGCTGTAGCCGCGCCCGGGATCCCGCCTGAAGGGATCCGCTTTAGTAAGACCCCCAGGCATCCTGTTTTTTCCAGCGAATTCGCGTCACCAGAATGCCGATCACGAATGCGATCAGGGAGACGGCTCCGCCGCGTATGAACCAGTCGAGTTTGGTGCTGTCGTTGAGTTCGGCGTTGATCTCCGTTAGCTGCTCCTTTTCCTGCCGCAGCTCATCCAGCACCGTTTGCAGGCTTTTGTTCTGTTCGAGAATGTTCAGCGTATCCCGGGCCGCGCTGCGCACTTCCGCAAGTTCCTGTTCCGAGGCACGCAGGGTCACCTTGAGCGCCTGGTTATCATTTTTTTCCTGCGCCAGCGACTGTTTGAGTTCGGCGATTTCATTCGTCTGGGTATCAAGGCGCGCGCGCTGCTGATCGAACCTGACTCTCAGTTCCTGCAGGCTCTGGCGGGCGGCCGGAACCTCCATCAGAAAGCGGCTCAGCACGTAACCTTTTTTGTTGTCCCCGGTTTCCACCAGCGAGTATTGCGAGGCCAGGTCTTCCTCCAGCACGGTGACTGATTCGCCGCTACCCAGCATGCGTACGATACTGTTTGAGGTACTGGTACCGCTACGCATGGTGACTTCGAATTCATCGGTAATATATTTAACTTCGGCGGCATGCACCGGGCCTGCGATAGAAGCGGACAAAAGCGCTGTTAGTAAGACTCGTTTCATTAAATGGCTCACCTTAAAATCGATGGAAAAAGTCCACCGAGTAAACGTTGCCGGTAATCTCACCGGAAGGAGTATCGTAATCATAATGGCTAACCGAAAGGTCCAGGCTGTTCAGCGCATTGATGGCGAAGCTTGCGCCGAGCGTAACAAATGTATTGTCACAATCATCCGCTGAAGTGTTCCAGTTCCAGTTCCAGTTGCCACTGCTGGATCCGTAGGCGCCGGAACAATAGGAGCGCGCGGTAAAGGCACCCTCGCCCGCACCCAGGTTGGTATAGAGTAACCATTCGGGCGTGTAGCGATAATCAAAATTGATAAAATAGCTGCTGGCGTCCGAATCACCGGCGGCATCGCGCCTGCCGGATTTTAAACCACCGCGCAGGCTGCTGCGATCGTTGAGGCGATACGACATCGACAGGATCAGGCTCGTCGTCGAGGCATCCATTGCGTCGTAGGACAGATACTCTTCGAGATGACGTAAAGCAACCGAATAGGTCGGCACCCGGAAGCCGGCCCGTGGCGTGTAGCTATAGGTCGCTTGCAGGAACAGTTCTTCTCCGGAAAGATCGTTGTGGTCGGCATAGTCATAGGCTGAAATCTCGGCCTGCATATCGACGATTGCGTTGCGCGACAGGCCTTTTGAAATCAATGTTGCGCCGGTCAGGTAGTAATAGCTGTCCGACTTGTTTTCGAGATCGGTGCCGCCGAGACCCGTTTGCAGCGTGTAAACGGGCGGCACGGCATACAGATTTGAAGATAGCAATAATATCGCTGATCCAGCAATCGATCTCATCGCTGAAGTAACCATGAATCAGTCCTGTGGCGATTTTCGCCTGGTGGCTTGTGTTTTGGCATCATTATTGTCAGCCTTGCCGCGAGTTGCAACCGCAAAAACAGCTTTAACTGCGGTTGTGCACAATTTACATTCTACGGCTAAGTCACTAAAGTATGTCCGATTATTTGGCAGGAAACCTTGATGCGTAAAGATGTTGACGACCCACGGCGGGAGTTTGTGCTCACGGCTTTATCGCTCGGCCTGTTTGCCGGGGTAAATCTGGCTGGCCTGTTCCAGGCCCCACATCAATACGCCAGTCGGGCCTGGTTCGGTCGTCAAGACGGGTCGTAAAAGTCGCGTTATCTTTGTCGTCGGCGCAGACGCGTTTATTTTGCGCAGCAATAGTGAGCTCGAAATGAAAACCAGTGACGGCGTGATCATCGAGAGCATGAGGATTTTATCGGGCAAAATTCTGTCGGTCTTCGGCCGTCGTGAAAAGCCACACACGATTACCACCACTACGGCAACCATCGGCATACGCGGCACGGGAATATATCTTGAATCCGAAGCCGACCGCTCCTATGTCTGTACCTGCTACGGGCAAACACGTATCGTCGCCAGGGCCGACGCCAACGTTAGCCGGGATGTGATTTCGCGACATCATGACAGACCACTTTACGTGCTGCCCTCAGCCGGCAATGGCGAACTTATCGTGCCAGCGCCCTTTATCAATCATACCGACTCCGAACTGGCCCTGATCGAAGAACTGGTTGGCAGGACCACTCCGTTCGCCTACACCGGCGGCGGCTACGAAGTACCGAGAAAACGCAGTTACTGAAAAAATGCTATTCGCTTGCCGCAGGCGCTGTTTCAGGCTCGGTTGTCGCTGCTTCGTCCATCGTTTTATAAGGCGTGATCAGGATTAACATGCCGAACTCGGGGTTGTCGAGGTAGTGCAGGTTTTTACTGCGCATGCGGCGATGTTCCTGCAGCCTGTGATTGTTCAATATGCGCGTGTCGGCCACGTAGGCCGCGAGATACTGATCCTGTGGCGCATTGCTCGATACCGTGTCAACCGACAGGCGCGGGCGCCTGAAAACCAGGTCGGTATAGGCGTGCAGATAGCGCGACAATGTGATGGTAATCTTGCCCTCGAACTCATACAGGCCCTGGTGAGTTCGCAGCGCCTGTTGTTCGAGCAGTTGAAGTTCCATCGCTTCCAGGGTCTGTTCGTCGAATTCAAAGTTTTTGTCGGCGCCCGGCTCTTCGCTTGCGACGCGAGGGATACTTTCCAGCAACTCCATCTGGCTGTCGATCGAAGTATACTCGTTGCCGTAAATGCGGCCGCCCCTGAGCCAGACTGGTAGCGCCTGTTCGAGCTCGACGCCCGGTTGGCGCCAGGCAACATGCAGCAGCGTTTCATAGCGCGGTGATTCGACTAGCCTGTTAACAATGTCAAGCAACCTGAACTCGGCGTCCGAGAGTATTTTGTAACCGAGTTCGCGTGCCGCAACCACGCTCTTTGTTGAAGACAGGTCGAGCATTTTTTCGGGTTTGCCAGGAGAACTGACGGGCAGGATGTATTCGCGGCTGCTGGGTGCCTTGATGTTTTTGAATACTACCAGTTCAACATCGTACAGCGGGATGGGTTCGGCGTCTGCAGCGCTTTCGGATTGCGCCTGAACGCCTCCAGGAAGCAGGGCGGCGAGGCCTAACAAGGTCAGATAATTATGCTTCATACTCGTCTGCGGTCAGTTTTTTGAGCAGGGTTTCAACCTGATTGAAACGTGGTTCAAGTTCAACATTTTGGCAGCTAATACGCAAGGTTTGTTTGCCGTCAAAGCGATACTGCTGGGGATCGGCCTGAATCAACTCGATGATTTTTAGCGGATCGATGTTGGGATTGGGATTGAAGACTATTTTCCCGTTTTCTTCGCCGACATCGATTTTCTCGATCCCTAGCGCCAGCGTCAGCAGCTTGATACGGGTGACCCTGAACAGGTTTTTCAGGGACTCCGGTAGCAGGCCGAAGCGGTCAATCAGCTCGATCTGGATCTCGCGTAAGCCGTGGTCGTCGCTCGCCGAGGCAATACGCTTGTACTCGATCAGCCGCCCGTGTATGTCGGGCATATAGGATTCTGGAATGAGTGCCGGAATATGGAAGTCGACTTCGGAGGCGCGCATGATAGGCTGGTCGAAGTCGATCGGTAGATTCGATTTTAGCGACTGCACCGCGCGATCCAGCAATTCCGCGTAGAGGCTGAAACCGATTTCGGTAATTTGACCGCTTTGCTCGTCACCGAGGATTTCACCGGCGCCCCGAATTTCCAGGTCATGCGTGGCCAGGGTAAAGCCGACGCCGAGATCCTCCAGCGATTCGATCGCCAGCAGGCGCTTTTGCGCATCGGCGGTCATCGCCTGCTCGGGCGGCACGATCAGGTAGGCATAGGCGCGATGATGGGAGCGGCCGACACGCCCACGTATCTGGTGCAGTTGCGCCAGTCCAAGCTTGTCGGCGCGATTGATGAATATGGTATTCGCGGTCGGCACGTCGATGCCGCTTTCGATGATGGTGGTGCATACCAGCAGATTGCAGCGATGGTGGTAAAAGTCCAGCATTACGCTTTCCAGATCTTTTTCCTTCATACGTCCGTGCACGATACCGATGCGCGCATCGGGCAACAATTGCTGCAAATCCTGCGCGGTTTTATCAATCGTCCTGATTTCATTGTGCAGGAAGTAAATCTGCCCGCCGCGCTTGAGTTCGCGCTGGCAGCCTTCGATGATCGTGTCCTGGTTCCACCTCGAAACAAAGGTCTTGATGGCGTGCCGCTGCAACGGCGGGGTGGCGATAATCGACAGATCGCGCATTCCCGAGAGCGACATATTCAAAGTTCGCGGTATCGGCGTCGCGGTCATTGTCAGCAGGTCTACGCTGGCGCGCAGGGCCTTCAGTTTTTCCTTGTGACGCACGCCGAAGCGATGTTCTTCGTCGACAATCACAAGGCCCAGGTCGCGGTACTTGATGGCGTCGGACAACAGCTTATGGGTGCCGATCACGATATCGATTTTTCCGGCGGCGATTTGCAGCAGCGCTTCGTCGAGCGATTTCCTCGCGGTAAACCGGGTCAGGCTGACGATGCGGATCGGCCAGTCGGCAAATCGATCGAGAAAGTTCTGGTAGTGCTGTTGCGCCAGCAGCGTCGTCGGCACCAGCACTGCAACCTGGGTGCCGGCATTTGCCGCGACAAAGGCCGCCCGCATGCATACCTCGGTCTTGCCGAAACCGACATCGCCACATACGATTCGGTCCATTGGGCGTGTCGATTGCATGTCCGTTATCACCGATTCGATCGTGGTTTCCTGATCGGGGGTTTCCTCGAACGGGAACTCGCTGGCAAACGCGTGGTATTCGTCGATATCCACCTGGTGTGCGAATCCCGTCATGGCTTCCCGTCGAGCCTGAATATCGAGCAGCTCGACGGCGATATCGTGAATCTTCTCCTGCGCTTTTTTGCGCGAGCGCTGCCATTGTTCGGTGCCAAGCCGGTGCAGCGGGGCGCTGTCTTCGCTGGCGCCGGCATAGCGGCTGATCAGGTGCAACGAGCTTACCGGTACGTAGAGTTTGTCCTGGTTGGCGTACTCGATGCAGAGGAACTCGGTGGCAATGCCGGACACGGTCAGTGTCTTGAGTCCCTGGTAACGGCCTACGCCATGATCTTCGTGAACCACCGGTGCGCCCGGTTGCAAATCCGCGAGGCTCTGGATGGTCGACTCTGCGTCGCGGGTTTTACGATATCGGCGGCGCCGTTTCTGTACGGCGCGTTCGCCGAACAATTGATTCTCGGTGATGACCGCGAAGCCCCTGTCCTCCAGCGTCATGCCGTTTTGCAAGGCCGATGCGGTGAGGTAGTAGCGGTTGTCATCGCGCGTCAGGAATTCGGCCCAGGTGTCTACCTGGCTGGCATGGATCCCATAGTGATGCAGCATTTCGTTGACGAATTCGCGCCGTCCCGGAGACTCGGCACTGATCAGAATCCGCTCGAATGCCGGTTTTTCGATAAATTTGCGTAACGCCCTGTCCGGTTGCTCGGCATTCGGCTGCAGGGTTAATTGCGGTATCGCCTGGGTGTCGCAATTGAGGTTCGACCGATCCCCCTGTTCCAGCTTGAAGGCTGAAAACAGCAGGCAGGAAAAGTCTTCGATTCTTGCCTTTAGCGTCTGCATATCGAGAAACAGTTGAGCCGGTTCCAACAGCGGCCATTCGAGGTTGTAGCGGCGTGACTGGTAGCGTTCTTCGACCTGTTGCGCAAAGCTCGCGGCATGCGTCAGGGCGGCATCGTCGATCAGCAGTCGACTCTGCCGCGGCAGATAGTCGAACAGGCTGACCAACTGGTCGAAAAACAGCGGCAGGTAATACTCCACCCCGGGCGATGAAATGCCGGCCGAAATATCGACGTATACCGGGCAGGTATTGGGATCGATTTCGAATGTTTCCCTGAAGCGCAGGCGAAAGCGCTTGATGCCAGCTTCGTCGAGCGGGTACTCCTGTGCCGGCAGCAGTTTGATTTCATCGACCTTGTCGATCGAAAGTTGTGTTTCTGGATCGAAACGGCGAATCGATTCGATTTCATCGTCGAAGAAGTCGAGCCGAAATGGTGTCGAACTGCCCATCGGGAACAGGTCCATGATGGAGCCGCGGGTACTGAACTCACCATGCTGTTCTACCTGGGACACGGCGCTGTATCCGTAAACCGCGAGGCGCTCGCGCAAATCCCCGGGTTCGATTCGTTCCCCGGTTTGCAGGTTGAGCGATCGTTGCTGGATGAATTCAGGTGGGGAAACCTTTTGCAGTAAAGTGCTTACCGGCAGGATTAGAACACCGGCGCTCGCCGTGGATAGTGACGCCAGGCATTGAATTCGCTCGGAGACGATATCCTGGTGCGGCGAAAATTGATCGTAGGGCAGGGTTTCGAGGTCTGGGAAACGAAATATCCGCGCTAACCCGGGATTGAAAAATTGAATTTCCTGTTCCAGCTGTTCGGCGTCGGTCATGTCACAGCAGACGATGACCGACAGCCCCTGGTAGAGGCCAATCTGTTCGCACAGCAGCAGGCCACGGCTGCTGCCGTAGAGTTGGCCAACGCGCAGCTGGCGCGTGGACTCAGGCGCCGGGGTGTCGAGAAATTGGCTAGGCATTTCTGCCGGGCAGGCGGCTACTCCTGGGCTGGTTTAGCGGTGGTCAGGCCCAGGATTTCCCAGTTTTGCATGCCACCACGGTACCACTTGATCTTGTCGGCGGGATAGCCGAAACCCAACAGGTTTTTGATGTTGTTGGGCGACTGTCCGCACCACATGCCGTTACAGAACATGACCAGCACACGGGCATTCCTGAAATCCCATAAACCTTCGAGGTTCCTGGCATTGAAACGCTCCTCGAGGATTTCACCGATCGAGATCGGGTCGGCGCCCTTGGCCGGGTTGAGGCTGGTCCAGGGAATATTGATTGCGCCGGGAATCGTGCCCTTGGCAACCCAGGCAGGCGTGCGCGAATCGATCACGACAATGCTGTCGTCGCCTTCGCTCATGCGCTTGAGATAATCCAGCATTTCCAGTTCGGCGATGGTTTCAACGCCGGGCCCGAGATTTGCCGGCTGGATACAAAATGGGGGGCATTTACGCGAGGTTTTGGCGAACGCCGGGTTAACCGTGTTCTTCTGCCATAACACTTTCGATTTCGCTGGTGATGTTGACCTCGGCCGCCTGCAGCCTGGCGCCAGGCAATGCCAGCGAAATGCCGCAGCCGAGAATCAGAACTTTAATCATGTTCATTACTGGCAACTCCGGTTAAACCAGAATGAATCTGGTTGCGATTACTTGGGTCGGTTGGACCGGATTATTATTATTTGGTTCTATTTCGGCATTATCAGGGTGTTCAGATCGATGGTATGTAACACGATCCGATGCTCAAAATATACCCTGAACGATCCGTAAACCCATTCGCTGATCGGGGGTTCCCCAACCGGGCCATAACGTTCGTCGGGTTCACCGAATTTACTCAGTACGTCATCCATGCTGATGCCCCGTTTCGGCATCACCTGCTTGCCGCTAGACGCAACATGGCCCGGGATGACTAGTTCATCGCCGGCGCTTGCAGGTTGCAGGATCAAACTGCAACCCAGGAGTAGCAAATAAAGTCCCGTGCGCATGTTTTTTAAATCTCCTAATACAATGCATGTAACTATAGCACGCCCTAGTGCGGTGACAAGTGTGCAGCAATTCGTATCGGCTGTGGTGGTGGCACATCCTTATTCATGGTTTAATCCGGCGCATGAATTTTCCGCTCGAAATTTTTATTGGCTTACGCTACACGCGCGCCAAGCGTCGCAATCATTTCATCTCCTTCATATCGTTGATATCGATGTTCGGTATAGCGCTCGGAGTCATGGCCCTGATCGTGGTGCTGTCAGTAATGAACGGATTTGAAAAAGAATTGCGCGAGCGCATCCTGGGCATGGTTTCGCATGTCACGGTGTCGAGTTTTCGCGGGCCGCTGCAGGACTGGCAATCGCTGCGTGAGAACACCATGGAGCATCCGAATGTCATCGGCGGCGCTCCCTATACCGAAGCCGAAGCAATGATTTCGAATCTGTCGTCGGTCAGCGGCGCGCTGGTGCGCGGTATCGATCCGCAACACGAAACCGAAGTTTCGGAAATTCATCAGCATATGGAATTCGGTGCGCTCAGCGATCTGGTAGCGGGGGACTACGGCATCGTGCTCGGCAGCGGCCTGGCCAATTCACTCGACGTCGTTCCGGGCGATCGGGTCACCATGGTTACCCCGCAGGCGACCGCGTCGCCGTTGGGTTTTCTACCGCGTCTGCGCCGTTTCAAGGTGGTCGGGATATTCGAAATCGGAGTCTACGAATATGACCGCAGCAGCGCGCTGGTGCATTACCAGGATGCCAGCCGGCTGTTCCGACTGGACGGCGGCGTTAGCGGTATTCGTCTGAAACTGGACGATCTCGACCTGGCGCCCCTGGTGCGTAATGATCTCAAGCAAAGCATAGGGCTACAGTACTGGGTATCGGACTGGACCCTGCGCCACAGCAATTACTTCAAGGCGGTGCGCACCGAGAAGACGGTCATGTTTATTATTCTTTCGCTGATCGTTGCCGTGGCGGCCTTCAATATCGTTTCGACGCTGGTCATGGTGGTGACCGACAAGCAGGCGGATATCGCGATTTTACGCACCCTCGGCATGTCGCCATTGTCGATCATGTGGGTGTTCATGGTACAGGGAACCCTGATCGGGTTGATCGGCACCCTGATCGGACTGGTCAGCGGGGTGGCGGTTGCGTCGCATATCGATGTCATCGTGCCCGCGCTGGAGCAGTTCTTTCATACCCAGTTTCTGCCGCGCGGCGTTTATCCGATCACGGATCTGCCCTCCGAGATGAAACAGTCCGACATCATCAGGATCACGCTGCTGTCGTTTGGGGTATCGGTGGTCGCAACGCTATACCCGGCCTTGCGTGCCTCGAAAACGCGCCCGGCCGAAGCGCTCAGCTATGAGTAGGCGGGAGGTCTCGTGTCGGCGGTGGTAATCGAAGCGAGCGCGGTTAAGAAAGTTTTTCGTCAGGGCAAAATCGACGTCGAGGTGCTCAAGGGCGTCGATTTCAGCGTTGCCGCGGGTGAAAGTCACGCCATCCTGGGCGCCTCGGGTGCCGGCAAGTCAACTCTGATGCATTTGCTTGGCGGCCTCGATCATGTCACCGGCGGTGAAATCAGGGTCGCAGGCAGTTCCCTGGTGCGGCTGTCCGAAGCCGCTCTCGGCCGTTTGCGCAATCGCCACCTGGGTTTTATTTACCAGTTTCATCACCTGTTGCCGGAATTCAGCGCGCTGGAGAATATTGCCATGCCGCTGTTGATAAGGCGTATTTCGCGCCGTGCAGCCTGCGATGAAGCGCGCGACTGGCTTGATAAAATAGGTCTCGTACAGCGCGCCGATCACAAGCCTGGTGAGCTGTCGGGTGGGGAACGGCAACGCGTGGCGCTGGCGCGAGCGCTGGTAACTCGACCGGATTGCCTGCTCGCGGACGAACCGACCGGCAACCTGGATCAGCAAACCGCGGCGCAGATGCTGGAATTGATGCTTGGCCTGAACCGCGAACTCAATACCGCGCTCGTAGTCGTAACCCACGATCTCGCCATCGCCGCACGCATGCAGTGTCGCTGGAACATGCTCGACGGTGTCCTCACCCCGGAATCCTGAAAGCGCCGTATCTCGTACCGGCGCCAGTATTGAACAGTCTTTCAAAATGGAAATTTGATTTCAGGCTAACTGCTGTTTCAGGAAACTGCAGTAAATCAGCATGACCGGAATCTGCAGCACCATGTAGATGGCCTCGGAGACAAGTCGG
The DNA here is from genome assembly GCA_947259305.1 of uncultured Gammaproteobacteria bacterium. GTDB lineage: Bacteria > Pseudomonadota > Gammaproteobacteria. The sequence goes on from CAMYML010000033.1 coordinate 27,920, forward strand.
ATACTACCGGAGACTACCAGTCCGCGGTCGACCCAGCGCGATGGTGAGTGTGCTCTGCAGGAGTAGCGCAAATGCGGGATGATTCGCTAGCGGTATGAATGCCAGCGCCAGGCCGACGATAAGGCTGCTGGCGGTTATCGGGATTACCAGAAAAAGATTCACCGTTTCTCGGTGGCCCGACGCTAGCGATTATGTAAACGCTGGGCACGAGCTTTGATATGGCTCAGGATGTGCATATGCCACAGTACTCGAACCAGCACAAACGAGGCTATTGCAGAAATCGCGCCGACGGTGAAACAGCCCAGCAGAAAGGATTGCCAGATTGCCGCCAGGCCATTGATAAGCCAGTCGAAACTTAGCTCAAAATTGAATCGCTGGGGTTCCCGGCCAAGCATTTTTGCACCCAGCAGGTAGCAGAAATAATACAACGGCCCCATGGTGAAAGGGTTGCTGATCCAGACCAGGGGTACCGCGACGAGGATGTTGACCCGCAACCAGATAGCTCCGACCGCGGCAATCAGCATCTGGGACGGCACCGGGATAAATGCGCAGAATATTCCCAACGCAACCGCTAACGAAAACGAGCGTCGGTTGATGTGCCACAGTGACGGCTCCTGCAACCGCGGGCCCAGTAGCTTGATCCAGCGGTTCTGCGTGATGACGTCAGGGTGTGGCAAAAACTTTCTTACAAAATTCCTTGGCATGGTGATTGTATTATCAACAGTAATTCAATATTCTGCAAAGAGTTGGATCACATAACAGGGAATTCAGGGCAAGGATCGCATGCCCCAACACGCAATAGCCATCGTGCTGGGTTCGTTGCTGGCGTTCTACGGTAACGAGTTACCGGATCAATCCTGGTCGGCGTTGCTGCCGATACTGTTATTACTGTGCCTTTATAATCCCGCTTATCGTTTGCTGCTGCTCGCGGCCGCGGCCTATCTGTGGAGTGCCGCAGTTTTCCACCACCACCTGGATCACCGGCTGCTCGAGGCCTACGACCATCGGCTTACGCTGGTGCGCGCGGTGGTGGCCGATATCCCCGAAGTCGATGCCGGTCGTATCCGTCTGACTCTGGAATATCCGGAAATTGACGGTTACCCCGGCAGCATGCCCCGTCGGCTGCGGCTGAACTGGTACCAGGATGAAATCCTGCCACAGGCGGGTGAGCGTTGGCAGTTCGAGGTAAAGCTAAGACAACCGCGAGCGTTGTTGAATCCGGATGGTTTCGATTTTGAAGCCTGGCTGTTTGGCCGCGGTATCGACGCCAGCGGTTATATCCGCAATTCGAGGTTCAATACCAGACTCGAAGCGGCGAGCCCACTGCAGGCTAATTACTGGCGTATGCGCCTGGTCACGGCCATCGATGACTATTGCAGTGGTTGTCCCCATGGTGGATTGATCAAGGCCCTGTCGCTTGGATTTCGCGGCGACATATCGGCCCCCGATAAAACGCTGCTGCAATCCAGCGGAACCGCCCACTTGCTGGCCATATCCGGTTTGCATGTCGGGATGGTCGCGGGCCTGATGTTTGCCCTCGGCCGCTATAGCTGGGGCATTGGCTTGCGGCCAGCTGGATTCAATCGCATACAGACCGCTTCCTCGATGGCGATATTGGCCGCCTGCGGATACGCGGCGCTGGCTGGCTTCAGTCTGCCCACGGTGCGCGCCCTGGTGATGCTGGTAATCCTGCTGGTTGCAGTACTGTTCAGGAACCGGGTCAACCTGCTGCAGTCGCTGTCCCTGGCGGTGATAGTGATTGTGCTCGTCGATCCCCGCTCGGTTGGCGCAAATTCGTTCTGGTTAAGCGTCTGTGCCCTGCTGGTGATCGCTTTCGTTCAGTTCCGCTTGCCCGGACGGCTGACCTGGTGGCAGCAGCTGCTGGCACTGCAATGCTGTTTCTCGCTGCTGTTTATGCCGCTGGGCCTGCTGATATTCGAGCAGGTCAATCCCGCCAGTTTCCCGGCCAACATCGTTGCGATACCCGTCATCAGTTTTATCGTGCTGCCGGTGGTATTGCTTGGCTGCCTGCTGGCGCTGGCGGGTCTGGATTATGCCGGATCGCTGTTCCGTTTGGCCGACCGGGTTTTGCAGTTACTGCTCGATTATCTCGATTTCCTGTTGTCCAGTGGCCTGAGCCCGCTAGCGGGCGCATTTCCGGGGCCGATGGTTTTGTTGCTGCTGGCGCTGATTGCCTGGTTGTTGTTACCGCATGGCCTCGGCTCGCGCGCGCTCGCGCTGATCGGTTTATCCTTGCTGCTCAGCTGGCAACCGGCACGGCCCGAACATGGTGCCTTTGAACTGCTGGTCTTCGATGTCGGGATGGGCACTTCGATCTTGCTGACTACCCGTTACCATAGCCTGGTGTACGATTTTGGCCCGGGTAGACCCGGTGTTTACAGCGCCGCAGACTGGGCCTTGCTGCCGGCAATGCGAAACCGTGGCATCGACAGCCCGGACCTGGCGATTGTCAGTCATGTCGACCAGGATCACAGTGGCGGATTGCACGGGTTGCTTGACGACTATCCGCGGCTGACCCTGCTTTCGGGTACGCCAGGAGAACTGCAGGCGCGCATTACGCCCGGACGCCGGGTCCGCTCATGCCACCAGTATCCGGACTGGCGCTGGGATGGAGTAGAATTTCGCTTTTTGTCCAGCGCTCACAACTGGTCCGATACCAACAACCGATCCTGTGTGTTAATCATCGACGGCCGACACCGGGTGTTACTGCCCGGGGATATCGAGTCGGCGCGCGAACAGAGCCTGGTAAGGCAACATGCTGCCGCCCTGGCAGCCGATGTTTTGCTGGTACCGCATCATGGCAGCGATACCTCCTCCAGTAGCGGATTTGTCGAGCGGGTGGCGCCGCGGCATGTCATCTTCCCGCTACGCAGGCTCTGGAGCACAGCAGTATCGCAGTGATCTTGACGGCGCAATCAGCGTCAGCAGCTCGCCGGAAGGGCTGTCAATCAGCGGCGAGCGTACCCCGGAAACACGTATCTGGCGGCGATGGTAAAAAGCCCTCTGTCACAGTATGATGTGCGGCATTTATTCCTGAGGACATAGCGTGTTTGAACTGGTTCAGGCGGGTGGCTGGCTGATGATTCCGATTTTGTTGTGCTCCGTGCTTGCCGCGGCCATCATCATCGAGCGGACGTGGACCCTGCGCCAAAAGAAAGTTATTCCGGAAAAACTGTTGACCGGCATCTGGAACCTGCTCAGCAGTGATGCCCTGACCGAACAGCATATCGCCGAAATCGAAAGCGGGTCACCGCTGGGCAAGGTGCTTGCCGCTGGCCTGATCAATCGGCATTTATCACGCGACCTGATCCGCGAAAGTATCGAGGAAACCGGTCGTCACGTGGTCCATGAAATGGAGCGTTTTATGAATACGCTGGGCACGATATCGACGATAACGCCGCTGTTGGGCCTGCTCGGTACGGTAATCGGCATGATTCGAGTGTTCACCGCGATTACCGTTGTCGGGGTTGGCGATCCGGGCCAACTAGCGGGCGGTATATCCGAAGCCCTGATTACGACCGCGGCCGGTCTGACCATCGCCATACCCAGCCTTATTTTCCATCGCCATCTGAAACGCAGGATCGATGACCTGGTGGTAGCGATGGAGCAGGAAGCGATGAAACTGGTTGAGTTTCTCCACGGCGATCGCAAAAAACTGGGCTGATACGATGAACTTTTATCACAGCAAACCCGAAGAAGACGTCAATATCAATCTGACGCCCCTGATCGACGTGGTTTTCCTGTTATTGATTTTCTTCATGGTATCGACCACTTTCGATACCACGTCACAGCTGAAAATCAGGCTGCCCGAGGCGACCCAGGAGAAGGCGCAAGACCCGCCGCAAAAGCTGTATCTTTTAATCGATGCCAATGGCCGTTTCTTTTTGAACTCGCGTGAATTGACCAATAACAAGAGCGCCACACTAAGGGTCGCGCTGGAACGCGCCATGGCGGGAAGCCAGCTTCCAATCGTCATTCAGTCGGATGCCGACTCGCCGGTACAATCGCTGGTAACCGCGATGGACGTGGTCGCGCAAATGGGCCTGAAACAGGTATCGATAGCCACCACTCGGCCCATCGAGTAGTTGCGTTCGTGGCGTATCCGAGATCCGGGCAGTGAAACCGATTCAAGGCAATTTGGCAGGCGTCAAGGCTTATCGTGCTTTACTTTCGATGGCCTTCGAGCACAAGCTCTATTTTCTGCTGGCGGTAATCGGCATGATAATTTTCGCCGCCTCCGACGCCGCCTTCGCCTATCTGATGAAGCCGTTGATGGATGACGGCTTTATTGATCGCGACCCGACGATCATCAAACTGATACCGCTGGCTATTGTGGCGATATTCGTGGTGCGTATGGTGGCGGTATTCATGCGCAGCTATTGCATGGACTACATTGGGCGCAACGTTATCAATACGCTGCGTCGGATGATGTTCGAAAAGTTGTTGACCATGACCAGCGATGAGTATGACCAGTCTACGACCGCGACTAACGTCACGCGCTACTCCTATGATGTCGAACAGGTAGCGAATTCGGTTTCATCGTCATTGACGGTATTTATTCAGGACAGCCTGCGCATCGTCATCCTGCTGGGATACATGATCTGGTTGAACTGGCAATTGACCGCAATATTCCTGGTCGCTGGACCGATCGTTTTTTTGATCGTAGTCAGAATCTCGGGGCATTTCCGCACCATCAGCGGAAATATCCAGCAATCCATGGGCGGGGTGACCCAGGTAGCCCAGGAAGTAATCGACGCCAACCGCATCGTCAAGATATTCGGCGGCAACGAGTTCGAACGCAACAAGTTCAATAAGATCAACGACACCAATCTGAAACTGCATTTGAAAATGTCGATCGCGCAGTCGGTCAGCGCCCCGTTGATCCAGTTGGTGGTGGCTATCGCGTTCGCGGCAATCGTCGCCTTCGCGACCTCCGAATCGATGCGCCAGATCATTTCAACCGGCGACTTCGTTTCATTCATCTTTGCGATGACCATGTTACTGGCGCCGATGCGGGTGCTGTCTTCGATCAATGCCAGTATCCAGAAGGGTATTGCCGCCGGCGAAAGCGTGTTCGAGCTGATATCTCGAGACAGCGAGCCCAACGCGGGACAGCTGCAGTTAAAGCGCGCCGAGGGCAGGTTAAATTTTAGCAACGTGGCACTGTGCTATCGCCGCAGCGAGCAACGCGTGCTCGACGATATCAGCTTCGAAGTAAATCCGAAGCAGACGGTGGCGATAGTCGGACGTTCGGGCAGCGGCAAGTCGAGCCTGGTGAACCTGATACCACGGCTTTACGAGTACGATAGCGGCGAGATATTGCTCGACGGCGAGCGGCTCGATAATTATCGAATTACCGATTTACGCCGCCAGATTGCCTATGTCGGCCAGGACGTACGCCTGTTCAACGACACCATCCGCAACAACATTGCCTATGGTGTCGCGGGCCAGGTGGACGAGGCGCAAATAATCGAAGCCGCGAAACAGGCCCACGCCTGGGAGTTCATCGAAGGCATGCCGGAGCAACTCGATACCGAGGTCGGTGAGCGCGGTGTGCTGTTGTCGGGCGGGCAGCGGCAGCGGATTGCGATTGCCCGGGCGCTGCTGAAAGACGCACCGATTCTGATTCTCGACGAGGCTACCTCGGCGCTGGATACCGAGTCCGAGCGCTTCATTCAGCACGCGATGGAGCATTTGATGGAAAATCGCACCACGCTGGTAATTGCGCATCGCCTGTCCACGATCGAGCATGCCGACCATATCCTGGTAATGGATCAGGGCAAGATTCTGGAACAGGGCAACCATGCCGAGTTGCTCGAGAATGGCGGCATTTATGCCAGGCTGCATTCGATGCAGTTTCGCGACGCCAAAGAAGGCGAGCCTAAAGCGATCAGCTCCAAACCACGGATCATCCGCTCCTCGGTACTCAATAAATCGCTATTGCGTAACTGGGTGAGCCTGTCGTCGCAAAGGCGGCAGGGCTGGTGGCTGTGGTCGATGAACCCTTTGTCGATCCTGTTGATGCCACTGTCGGTGTTATTCTACCTGGCGGTCGGTTTGCGACGGCTGGGATATAAACTGCGGCTGATCAAATCGCAACAGCTGGCGGTGACGACCATCGTCGTCGGTAATATCACGCTGGGCGGCAATGGTAAAACACCGATCGTGGTTGCGCTTTTTCAATTGCTGCAGGAAAAAGGTTATCAACCGGCAATCGTAACCCGCGGCTATAAAAGTGGTAATGAACAGAATGTTCAGATTCTGCATGACGGCATAACCCACAATGCGGTTGGTGACGAAGCCAATATGATGTCAGAAATTTGCCGTTGCCCGATCGGAGTTGGCGCCGACAGGATTGCCGCGGCACAGCAAATCCTCGCGCAGTTTCCCGCAACCGATGTCATTCTTTCGGACGACGGATTGCAACACTATGCGCTTAAACGCGATATCGAAATTGCGGTCTGCCGCCACTTGTCGACGGGCAATGGACTCATGCTGCCGGCAGGGCCGTTGCGTGAACCGCAGGCTCGCCTGCGACAGGTTGACGTGACGATAGACCGTGACAGTGATCAGGTGGTGGAATCGCTGGGCGAAGTCTGGAATCTCTCCAACCCCGAACTGCGGCGCCATATCAGCGAGTTTCAGGGGCAGCAGGTGCACGCGTTGGCGGGCATCGGTTTTCCTGAAATCTTTTTTGCCAGCCTGATGCAAATGGGAATCGATGTGATCGAACACGAGTTTCCCGATCACCATGAATTCAGCGCCCAGGATATGAATCTCAAACCCGACCTGCCGGTTCTGGTAACGCATAAGGACGCGGTCAAGCTAAAAGGCCTGGCGCGGGAAAATATCTGGGTTGTGCCGTTGAGTATCGAATTAAATGACGAACTGAAAAATCAGATATTGCAATTACTGGAGAGCCGACATCATGGATAAACATTTGCTGGATATACTGGTCGATCCAGTCACCAAGGGTCCGTTAATTTACGACAAAAGCCGCCAGGAACTGATCTCGCGCGCGTCGCGCCTGGCCTACCCGATCCGGGACGGGATCCCGGTCATGTTACCCGAGGAAGCCAGGGAATTGAGCAGTGAAGAAGTCGAAGCACTGAGATGATTCGATGAAGGCTGATTTCCGCATTGTGATACCCGCGCGTTATGCCTCGGTGCGCCTGCCGGGCAAACCCCTGCGCGATATAAACGGCAAACCGATGATCGAGTGGGTTTATCTGGCCGCCGGTCAGGCTGAAGCCAGCGAGGTGGTGGTGGCGACCGACGATCAGCGCATCGCCGATGTTGTCACGGGGTTTGGTGGCAGCGTCTGTCTCACCGACAGTGGGCATCGCAGTGGCACCGATCGCATACTCGAAGTCACGCAAAAACTCAACTGGAGTCGGGACACGATAGTAGTCAATCTGCAGGGTGACGAACCCCTGATGCCGGCGCTGAACATTACCCAGGTGGCGCAAAATCTCGCCCGCCACGACTGCGCCATGGCAACCCTGCATAAGCCTGTCGACGCTGACGTCGCGCAGGATCCGAACCTGGTCAAGCTGGTACAGGATAAAAATGGCAAGGCCCTGTATTTCAGCCGATCTGTCATTCCCTTCGACCGCAGTGGTGCAGTCGATCGATACCTTGGCCATATTGGAATTTATGCGTACCGCGTCGATTTTATCGAAACCTTTAGCAAGCTCCCGGCCTGCGACCTGGAACTCGCCGAGTCGCTGGAACAGCTGCGTGCGCTATGTAACGGCTACTCGATTCATAGTGCTCCTGCGCTGGTCAATCCCGGTCCCGGGATCGACACCGAACAGGATCTCGCGCGGGTTACCGAAATCATGGCATCGCAACCGGCATGAAGTACCGCTGGAAACTGGAGCGGCATCTCACACTGTTCGAAAAGTATTTCAAACTGGATGAGTACCACATTTCGCACGAGCTGTTTGGCGGTGGCTCGAGTCCACTGATTACGCGCGAAATATTCGAACGTGGCGTCGTTGTCGCGGTCCTGCCTTACGATCCCCGGCGTGGCAAGGTGGTGCTGATCGAGCAATTCAGGGCCGGGGCGATCGAAGATAGCGAAGGCCCCTGGCTGCTCGAATGCGTCGCCGGAGTGATCGAAGAGGGTGAGTCCGAAGCGGACGTGGCAATGCGCGAATGTGTCGAGGAAGCGGGTTGCACGATCGACCGACTCGAAACCATCAGTCGCTACTATGTCAGCCCGGGCGGGACCAGCGAGCACTGCAGCCTGTTTTGTGGCATCGTCGACAGTGAAGGACTTGGCGGAATTCACGGCCTGCCGCAGGAACATGAAGATATCCGGGTGCTGGTGGTCGATTCAGCCCAGGCATATACCTGGGTGCGCGAAGGCAGGATCAGGTCCTCGGCGACCATTATCGCGTTGCAATGGCTCGAATTGAACGAAACAAAATTATGCGCGCATGAATAGTCCAAAATTGCACTCGTTCAAGTCCATACCCGCTTTCGCGGGATCAACTGATAATCCGGTATTGACAAGTTAACACCTTAGTTCTGGGAAAACTCGCGTATTTATTGCATATCAAGCCACTGCATTATCCCAGATCGCAAAGACAGGCAATCAAAGTAATCTATAGATCTTCGCGGAAATCAGATGACGACCGAGAATGAAAAGATTGTGCACGCTAGAATGAATGTCCAGAAATCGCTTGTTCATGTTTGATCTGTTGATCCAATAATTGTCGCCGAACGGTCGTTAAATTGTCAGCACCTGCTGCACACACAGGGGAGCGGCGCCGGCTTCGATTGCGTCAGGCAATAATATAATCTGACTCAGAAATGTTTAATAAATAAAACTAAGAAATAAATAGCCAGCAAGAAATATCGCTACCCACATCGCCATGCTGCCAGCGGGACGAGCGCTTGTGAGCAAGCCGGTGGGCACATGGTAGATCCCGGAAAGATAGTGCAGGCATTGGTGCAATCTTGTAACAAAGGCCCGGCGTAAAGCGCCATCCAGTTTCCATGCGGTCGCGAACAGGCTTTGTATCGCAACCGGGAAAAGACGACGATAAAACCACTCCACGTCCAGGTTGGTAGAGTGTAGTTCGGGGGGATACATGCCTTTGAGGTTGAGCCAGACGAAGGCTAGCGCCGAGAAAAACAGCAGCTGAGTCTGCGCCAGCACGTGAGTCGCGTCATAGGGGTTATATCCGGTGTCGTAGGGCAGCAGGGAGTACATCGCGGCGGGATAGACGCCAATTCCGATACACAAAACTGCCGCGATCAACATCGCCAATAACATGTTGTTGGGTGGATCGCTTACCCGAAGGCCCGAGTCATGCGCAAAGAAAGCGAAATAGGGGATCTTGATACCGGCATGATGAAAAACACCCGCGGAAGCAAATAACAGCATTAACCATATCCAGTCATAACCGTTTTCGAGGGCAGCGGACATCACCATCGATTTGCTGACGAAACCACTGAATAACGGGAAGGCCGAAATTGAGGCTGCCCCGACGATGCACAATACCGTGGTTTTCGGCATCGTTTTGTATAGTCCGCCCAGATCGGAGCCGTTCATGCGCCCGGTCATGTGCAACACTGCCCCCATCGTCATAAACAGCAGGCCCTTAAAGATAACATCGTTAAATGCATGTGAAACAGCGCCATTGATAGCGAGTGCTGTGCCAATGCCGACACCAACGACCATAAATCCCACCTGGTTGATCAGGCTATAGGCCAGCACCCGGCGCAGGTCATTTTCGATTACGGCAAAGAAGATCGGGAAGCAGGTCATGGCCGCCCCGATATAAACCAGCAGCTCGGTCCCGGGATATGCACGGGCTAACGAATAGACGGCGACCTTGGTGGTAAACGCGCTGAGAATAACCGTGCCCGTGACAGTGGCTTCAGGGTATGCATCGGTGAGCCAGTTGTGAGCAAAGGGGAAGGCGCACTTA
>CAMYML010000034.1 GCA_947259305.1 uncultured Gammaproteobacteria bacterium
TGCCCATCGATCCGAATTTCGAGCCTTTTTTGATAGCGCGCCAATCCAGCCTTGAATCCATCAAAGCGCCCAAACAGCAAAAACTCCGATTTCTCGTGGTTAATACATTGCTTGAGCTGGTGAGTACGAAACGACTGCGCCTGACACAGTACATAGATAGCTTCCAGTAAACTGGTTTTACCGGAGCCGTTATCTCCGCTGATCAGATTGAAACGCCGATTGAAATCGAGTGTCGTACTCTTGAGGTTTCTGAAATCCGTCAGACTCAGCTGACTGATTGCCATACCAGCCCCTGGTTTTCCTATAATCGCATCGGCATAACGACGTAAAGGCTCGAGCTATCCTTGCTATCGCTCATGATTGCACTGCTATTGCTATCCTTTAGTTTTATTTGTACTTTTTCCGAGTTAAGCACGTTAAGCACATCGATCAGGTAAGTCACGTTAAAGCCGATTTCCATATCCGCTTCATCATAGTCGACCTGCAATTCTTCCTCCGCTTCTTCCTGATCGGGATTGTTAGCCTGGATCGACAGGTTACCGCTAGATAGCATCAACCGAATTCCGCGATACTTTTCATTGGATAAAATCGCAATTCTGCTCATCGATTGCCTCAGTATATCGCGATCCACCTCCATGGTTTTGTTGCCATCGACCGGGATAACTCGCTGGTAGTCGGGAAACTTTCCATCAATTAATTTCGTCGTGAACACCAGCCTTCCCGTTTCAACCCGCAAATGATTCTGGCTCAAAACACATTTCGCTGGACTATCGTTCGCTTCCAGTAATCTCGACAGTTCGAGCACCGCCTTTCGTGGAATGATCAGCTGCTTGTCTGCGTCGACCCCGGTTTCGAGTTCGACTTCGCTTAAGGCCAGTCGATGGCCATCGGTGGCAACCAGTTTGATTTTGCCAGGCGTCATCTCCATCAGGATACCGTTCAGGTAATAACGCACGTCCTGCTGAGCCATTGCAAACGAGGTTTTATCGAACAAAGCCTTGAACTGATTTTGTGGGATCGAGAAAGATTGCTGTTCCTCGATTTCATCGAGGCCCGGAAAATCACGGGCGGGTAAAGATGCCAGGGTAAAACGGCTGCGCGCAGAAGTCAGTGACACGCGATTCTCATCGATATTGAAGTTGATCGCTGAACCATCAGGAAGCGCTTTGCATATATCGAGCAACTTGCGCGCCGGTATCGTCGTCTGGAAATCTTCACTACCGTCGGCGGCAACACTGGCAACCATTTCGATCTCGAGATCAGTTGCGGTCAGCGATAAGTCACCATTTGATGACTTAAGTAATACGTTCCCCAGAATTGGCAACGTCTGCCGCCGTTCGACAGCCCCGATTACCTGCTGTAGGGGTCCCAGGATGTCTTCTCTTTTAATAACTGTTTTCATTTAAATATCTAACTTGCTGTGTTTATTAGTAACCGAGTTTAACTTGAGTAACTTCAAAAAACTCATACATATCAATAGCTTACGCCTATAAAAATTAATTTTAACCTGTCTGCAGCTTCTTACTAAGCTGTGAACAACTGCGGGATAAATAACGCGTGTATTTTTATCAATACGTTATCCACAGGACGTTAACCTAGTTTCAGCGACTTGTTAATTACTCAACATTCGAGCCAGTATTTCGTAGTCCTCATCGATACGCCGATCCTCGCTACGCAAGGCTTCGACCTTGCGGCATGCATGCAATACCGTGGTGTGATCCCGGCCACCGAAAGCATTGCCAATTTCAGGCAAACTATGTCGGGTTAAGGATTTGGTCAACGCCATCGCAATCTGTCGGGGTCGGGTAATCGACCGATTACGTCGACTGGACAGTAAGTCAGCAACCCGGATTTTGAAATACTCGGCGACCAGTTTTTGAATATTGTCGATCGTTATCGGTTTGTCCTGCACCGCTAGCAATTCTTTCAGCGCCAGGCGGGCAAAATCCTGGGTAATCGATTCGCCAGTAAAGCGAGCATGCGCCACAACGCGTTTCAAAGCACCCTCGAGTTCTCGTATATTCGATTTGAATCGTTCGGCGATGAAAAAGGCGACATCATCTGGGACGTTGGCGTTAGACTGTTCGGCTTTGCTCTTGAGAATAGCAACGCGGGTTTCCAGGTCGGCGGGTTTGATATCAACCGCAAGGCCCCACCCCAGTCTTGATCGGATCCGGTCTTCGAGACCTTCAATTTCTTTGGGGAATCGGTCACAGGTTATGACCATTTGAGCATGCGCCTCGTACAGCGAGTTAAAAGTATGGAAAAATTCTTCCTGTGAGCGGCTTTTGTCGGCTAGAAATTGTATATCGTCGATCAACAACGCATCGAGGCTGCGATACGAGTTTTTGAAATCATTCATTCGGCTGTGCTGCAAGGCCTTGACCATATCTGAAACGAAGCGCTCACAGTTGACATAAAGAATATTAGCATCCGGATTATTTTCGCGAATCTGGTTGCCGATTGCGTGCATCAAGTGAGTCTTGCCGAGTCCGACACCACCGTAAATATATAACGGATTATATTCCGATCCAGGGTGGCTACTGATTTGTATCGAGGCTGCGCGCGCCAGCTGGTTGGATTTTCCTTCAACGAAATTCTTGAACTTATGCGATTCGTTAAGACCGGAAGAACGGTAAGCACGCGGTGGTGGCGTGGTTACCTCGGGATCAGGTTCAATTGCGCGCGCCTGCGAACCGATCGCCAGGCTAACCGAGATCGACTTACTGTCGTCGAGGTTGCTCACCAGTTCGCGAATACGCTCGAGGAAATGCTTGCGCACCCAGTCCATGACAAAACGATTAGGCGCCAGCAGCTTGAGGTTATTCAGCTCCTGCTCGACCTGCAGCGGCAAAATCCAGGTATTGAGTTGCTGCTCGCTGATTTCACCTTCGAGACAGGAAATACACTGTTGCCAGATTAAGTTCAAAGTTATTCCGCTGTTATTATCGTACCGCAGCCAGGCGCGGACTAGTTAGCCTTCCCGGGAGCAATGAACCGCTCCGCGCGGGAAAAGCCGTCAAATTTAGAGTTTTGGTGGTCGTATCACCCGTTTTGCAGGCGATTCCCGAACTACGACCGTCAGGTGTCAATACTATACTTATCCACAGCCCGAGCAAAGAGGCGCGGCTTAAAAATACCAATCTTTTGTGCGCAATTTACGTTGAGCCGAGACCCGCCCGGCGAAAAGTATATAATATACCGTTTGAACTCAATTAGATATTGACGTGAGGCCGCTCTACAAGTACATTGTCGCGCCTTGTTGAAATCGACAACCAGTAAGCCGAGGCGCTCGACATGAAACGTACCTATCAGCCCAGTAATATTAAGCGTGCAAGAACGCATGGCTTTCGCGCGCGTATGCAAACCCGCGGCGGTCGCAGCGTAATTCGCGCGCGCCGGGCCAAAGGCAGAGCGCGTCTGACGCCGTAAGGTGAGCGACTGTATCAGTGAGTCTTTTCCAAGACGACTGAGATTAACCCGCGCTCTCGATTTCCAACAGGTATTTAATAACAATATCCGACGTAGCGACGCCTGTATTACAATTCTGGTTGCTAAGAATAGGGGTGCGAATCCTCGCCTCGGATTTGCGATTGCCAGGAAACAGGTGCCTAAAGCGGTAAAACGCAATGCGCTGAAGCGCCTTTTTCGCGAGAGCTTTCGCCGAAATCAGCATCGGTTGCCAGCACGAGACGTAGTTATTATGGTTAGACGTGAAATTCTGGCAATTGAACCGACAAAGATTCGAAATGCCCTGGACCAACACTGGAACAGCATCATCAAGCAATGCGTAAGATCCTGACATTACTGATTAAAGGCTATAGCTATCTGCTAAGCCCGTTTATTGGCAATAACTGTCGTTACACGCCGACCTGCTCGCAGTACGCGCAAGAAGCCATAGAATCCCATGGTGCCCTGCGCGGACTGTGGTTGTCCTGTAAACGCCTGGCGAGTTGTCATCCCTGGCACGTGGGTGGTTACGATCCCGTGCCTGGTAACTGCTCAGAGCATAACCATGGATAACTCGCGCCTGTTCCTGTTTGCCGCGCTGGTCTTTGTCGGCATGCTGATGTGGCAACAGTGGCAAGCCGACTATGCGCCCAGGCCTGTCACTAGCAGTGAATTGACAACGCCGAGCACTGGCACCGATCAGCAAACCGACACCATCACCGATGACTTGCCAGATCAGGCAGATGTCGTCAGTGGCAGCGCTAGCAGCGTCACGGATGGGCCACCAGCAACGGCAGCGACGCAGCAACTGGTGCGAATCGATACCGATGTTCTGCAGGCGCTAGTCGATACCAGGGGTGGCGTATTGCGCTCACTCAAGCTAAAAAAATATCCGACATCGCTGGAACGACCGAACGACTGGCTGGAACTGGTGCACAGCGATACGGATTCGGCGCATATTCTACAAAGCGGACTGCGCAACAAGGAGGAGCGGGCGCCGACCCATCACAGCTTTTATCAGGCTGAGCAACTTGAGTACGAAATGGCGGCCGGGCAGGACGAGCTGAGCGTACCATTGCGCTGGTCTCAGGATGGTATCGAGGTCACCAAGACTTACCATTTCAAACGTGGCAATTACCTGATCGATGTGAATCACCGGGTCGATAACCGATCAGATCAGGACTGGCTGGGTAGCGAGTATCGCCAGATTCAGCGTACCCGTCCGCTCGAAACATCACGTCTGCTCTATACCTACACCGGCTCGGTCTACTACAACGAAGAAACCAAGTATGAGAAGGTTGACTTCGACGACATGGAGGACAGCCAGGTAAAGCTGGAGTCGACCGGTGGCTGGATCGCGATGATTCAACACTATTTCCTGTCGGCCTGGATTCCAGGGCAGGCCGATCAGAATCTCATCTATACCATCGCCAATACCAAGCGCAACCCGTCAACCTACACTATCGGTCTGCGTTCGCAAAACCTGCTAGTCCCGGCTGGCGCCGGTGGTGAGTTTTCGAGTCAGATGTTTATCGGACCGAAGATCGTTAGCCGTCTCGAGGAAATATCACCGGGGCTGGAATTGACCGTTGATTATGGCGTACTGACATTTCTTTCCAAACCACTCTACTGGCTGCTTTCCTGGTATCACGGTTTTGTCGGCAACTGGGGCGTTGCGATCATCTTGCTGACCCTGACGGTTAAGGCAGTGTTCTACAAGCTGTCCGAAACCAGTTATCGCTCGATGGCGAAAATGCGCAAAGTCAGCCCGCGCCTGAAGACGCTGAAAGAACGTTACGGCGACGATCGCCAGAAGATGAACCAGGCGATGATGGAGCTCTATAAAACCGAGAAGATCAATCCGATGGGCGGCTGTTTGCCGATCATGGTGCAAATTCCGGTGTTTATCGCGCTTTACTGGGCGCTGCTGGAGAGCGTCGATTTGCGCCAGGCGCCGTTTATTTTCTGGATCAAGGATCTGTCGGTAATGGATCCGTTTTTCGTGCTGCCAATCGTGATGGGGATTAGTATGGTGATTCAGCAAAGACTGAATCCGCCGCCACCCGATCCGATTCAGGCCAAAATCATGATGGCGCTGCCGTTCGTGTTTACTGTTTTCTTTGCCTTTTTCCCGTCAGGGCTGGTGTTATACTGGGTCGTCAACAATACGTTGTCGATTGCACAACAGTGGGTTATCACCAAACGTATCGAGGCCACCCCGGCCAAGTAATTCCGGTCCGGGCCCATCACCTGTACCATGCCTGCGCACGACACGATCGCCGCGATCGCAACGCCACCCGGCACCGGTGGCATCGGCATACTGCGGCTTTCGGGCCCACGAGCGCTCGCCATCGGCGAGGCGATCAGCGCCAGCAAAATAGCCCCCGGCAAAATTGAGTTCCGCCGTTTTTTCGATGCCGATGGAGTAGTCATCGATCACGGGCTTTGCCTGTACTTCAGGCAGCCACACAGTTTCAGCGGTGAGGACAGTGTCGAACTGCAGGCGCATGGTGGGCCGATAGTGCTGGATATGCTGTTACAGCGTTTATGTGAGCTCGGTGCACGCCTGGCGCGCGCTGGCGAATTTTCCGAGCGCGCGTTTCTCAATGGCAAAATCGATCTAACCCAGGCCGAGGCGATCGCAGATTTGATCGAATCCGGCAGTCGCGCCGCCACCCGCGCGGCGATGCGTTCACTGGAAGGTCGTTTTTCGCGACAGGTAAACGCCCTCGTCGATGAAGTCATCGATCTCAGGGTCTATGTCGAGGCCGCGCTCGACTTTGCCGAAGAGGAAATCGATTTTCTGCAAAACTCCGATATCAGCCAGCGACTGATCGGCTGTACTTTGCATCTACAGGAATTACTCGATCAGGCCGAGCATGGCCGCACCCTGCAGGAAGGCCTTACGGTTGCGCTGGCCGGGCTGCCCAACGCGGGCAAGTCGAGCCTGTTGAACTATCTCGCCGGGTACGAAGCGGCTATTGTGACCGAAATCGAAGGCACTACGCGGGATGTACTGCACGAACACATTTCGCTCAAGGGTATACCGCTTAAAGTCAAGGATACCGCCGGCCTGCGCGAATCGGATAATCCGGTCGAGCAGGAAGGTATACGCCGAGCCTGGGACGCTATCGCCGGGGCCGACGTGGTGTTGTATCTGGTCGATGCCAAAAAGGGCATGACTGCTGCTGACGGGCAGGTAATCGAGCAGCTACCCGACGCTAACCTGCAAAGGGTATTCAGTAAGAGCGACTTGCTCGCGCCCGGACAGTCCTGCGAGGCGGAGGCCTTGTACATTTCCACGGTTAGCGGCGACGGTATGGAATCGTTGATCGCGCGCATTACCGGGCATACCTCCGACTATAATCAGGATAATCAGGCGTTCATGGCCAGGCGACGTCACGTAGACGCGTTGCTGCGGGCGCGCGATTGTATCCAGCAGGCGACGGATACATTTAGCTCGACCCGTTCGGGAGAACTCGTGGCGGAAGACTTGCGCGACGCACAGCGCTACTTGAACGAAATTACCGGTGAGTTCACCAGCGATGACCTGCTGGGCAAAATTTTCTCGAGCTTTTGCATCGGTAAATGAAACCCGACCGCTCAGCGCGGTCTCGCCGACCGGCATCATTTCGCGTGGGTCCCTTTCTCAGCCCATGTAATGTGGCAGAAACAGACGCTCCAGCTGCCTGGTCTCGGCGCTGCGCAACATCAGCAGTTCGCGAAACCAGTCCGGGTTTTTAATGAAAGTCAGCTCACCACTCAATGGGAATACCTTGTCGTATAGCCGGGATAACCAGAATCTCAGGGCGCTGATTCGCAGCATCAAGGGTAACGCCCGAATTTCCACTTGATGCAGTGGGCGCAACTGCTGGTAGGCATTCAGTACCGCGGTCACGCGTCTGGATTCCAGATTGCCCTGCCGGTCGCTGCACCAGTCGTTTAATAACACCGCAATATCGAGCACCAGGCTATCGTGACAGGCATAGTCGAAATCGATAATGCCGCCGAGCGCGCCGTCGACGAACAGGGCATTGTCGTGAAACAAATCGGCATGGATGGCGCCGTGCGCCAGCGGGCGGTGATCGAAATTTCGAAAATCGCCGACTGTCGACGTCAACAACTGCTGATCCTGCGGGGTCAAATGCGCCTCCAGCATGTCGCCTGCTGCAAGCAGCCATTCCACACCGCGTGGATTAGGTCTGTTTTTGACGAAGTCTTGCCCGGCGAGATGAAATCTGGCCAGTTCAGCGCCAATCTGGGCACAGTGTTCGGTGACCGGCGCGGTCTCTATCTCGCCTGGCAGG
This sequence comes from uncultured Gammaproteobacteria bacterium, assembly GCA_947259305.1. Lineage (GTDB taxonomy): Bacteria > Pseudomonadota > Gammaproteobacteria. The sequence continues at coordinate 7,758 of CAMYML010000034.1, forward strand.
CGATTGATGATCGCGGCCGGCCGATGGTTCAGGCTCGAGTAATAGTCGCCGCGTCGATCTTTGAGCGGTGCTGGACATAAAACCGATTTTTCAGCCAGGTGCTGCTGTAAACCGAGCATGTAGTCCAACTCATCGTCGCTATGATGCTCGTAAAGCGTCAGCACGTAGCTGCCATCATCGGTATCCAGATAATAATTGGTATTGGTGATACCAGCCGAGATGGGGCTGAAATCGCAGGCCTTGCCAAGCTCGTAACGTTGCAGGAAATGTTCGAGTTGGGCAGGTTCGACGGCGGTGAATACAGACATTAGATTAACCAGTTGAAAGCGCAAACTGGCGTAGGCGCCGATGCAGTTGTAATATGATCCGGTTTCAGCATTCGGCATTTTAACGCATCTATATGAATCAAGAGAAACAAAAAAAACTCGTGCTGGTCGACGGCAGTTCCTACCTGTTCCGCGCCTATCATGGCTTGCCGCAGTTGACCAGCCCCAGCGGCCACCCCACCGGGGCAATTTACGGCGTGCTCAATATGTTACGTAAATTGATCAAGGACGAACAACCAGATCGGGTTGCGGTAGTTTTCGATGCCAAGGGCAAGACTTTTCGTAACGAAATATACCCGGAATACAAGGCTAATCGCCCACCTATGCCGGATGAATTGCGCGTCCAGATCGAACCGCTGCATCAAATTATCGAAGCGCAGGGACTGCCCCTGATCAGTATCGAGGGCGTCGAGGCCGATGACGTGATCGGCACCATGAGTCAGCAGGCTTCCGAGCAAGGCTACAAGGTTCTGATATCGACCGGCGACAAGGATATGGCCCAACTGGTGAACGCCGACGTGTCATTAATTAATACCATGAGTAATCACTTCATGGATGAAGCGGCAGTAGTCGAGAAATTCCAGGTCAACGCAAGCCAGATCATCGACTATCTCGCTCTCATGGGCGATAGCTCGGATAATATTCCGGGCGTGCCAAAAGTGGGGCCAAAGACGGCCGCGAAGTGGATTGGCGAATATGGAAGTCTGCAGGCGGTGATGGAACATGCCGGAGTTTTTGCCGATGTCCCATGAACTCGCAACTATCAAACTCGATTGTGATACCGGCGTCAGTATTGACGAACTCGTACCACGGGAAAGCGACCCGGCTGCGCTTGCTGCCTATTACCGCGAGTTTGGTTTCACCCGGTGGTACGACGAAACCGAAAGCGTCGCAGACAACGATGCAGGTAATGTACAAGCCTTGCCGCAAGTAGATACCGATTACGAGTGTGTCCTCGATCAGAAGATCTTTGATCAATGGGTACAGCGCCTGCGACAGTCAGGCAGTTTTGCCGTGGATACCGAGACCACAAGCATCGATTACATGCTGGCTGAGCTGGTTGGGATCTCCCTGTGCATTGAAGTAGGCAAGGCCTGTTATATTCCCCTATGTCACAGTTACGAGGATGCCCCCGACCAGCTCGATAAAGCGGCGGTGCTGGCCGCGTTGAAACCGATACTCGAAGACCCCGAGATCGGGAAAATCGGTCAGAACATCAAGTACGATGCGCATATTTTTATCGGCGAAGGCATTCGCATGCGCGGTATCGCGCATGACACCATGCTTGCATCCTATGTGCTCAACTCCACCGCAAGCCGGCACAATATGGATGCGCTGGCCAGGTATTATCTCGATCGCGAGACCATTCATTATGAAGACATAGCCGGTAAGGGCGTCAAACAGAAAACATTTGACCAGATCGATCTCGAGCAGGCCAGTGATTACGCCGCCGAAGACGCCGACGTTACGCTGCAATTGCACCGGGTATTGAGTGCGGGCCTGCAACAGGACGAAAAGCTCCACCAGGTATACCGCGATATTGAAATGCCGCTGGTCGATGTGCTGCTCGAGATCGAGCAAAATGGTGTATTGATAGATCGGGCCATGCTAGAAATGCAGGGCAAGGAGATCGCTCAGCAGTTAAGCCGGATCGAGCAGGAAATTTACCAATTGTCGGGCGAGGTGTTTAACCTGAGTTCGCCCAAGCAAATCCAGTCGATACTGTATGAAAAGCTTGAGTTGCCTGTGTTACGTAAAACGCCCAAGGGGCAACCCTCCACCGCCGAAGATGTACTCGAAGAGCTTGCCGCGGAATATGAAATTCCGGCATTGATCCTCGAGCAGCGCAGTCTCAATAAGCTCATGTCGACGTACATCGAAAGACTGCCGCAGGAAATCAATGCGCGTACCGGGCGCGTGCATACTTCATATCAACAGGCGGTTGCATCGACCGGCCGCCTGTCGTCGACCAGCCCGAATTTGCAGAATATTCCAGTGCGCACGGCCGAGGGCCGGCGTATCCGCGAAGCTTTTGTGGCGCCGGCGGGATGCAAAATCCTGGCCTTGGACTATTCCCAGATCGAACTGCGTATCATGGCGCATTTGTCAGCCGATAATAGTCTGCTCAATGCTTTCGCCAAGGGGCTGGATGTGCATCGCGCGACCGCGGCCGAGGTTTTCGGGGCGAGCCTGGAGCAAGTAAGCGCCGAGCAGCGCCGCGCCGCCAAGGCTATCAATTTCGGACTTATCTACGGTATGTCGGCCTTCGGCCTGGGCAAACAGTTGAGTATTGGTCGAAACGAAGCCCAGCAATATGTCGATACCTATTTCGAGCGTTATCCCGGCGTCAAGCGCTACATGGAAGAAACCAAGCAACGCGCGCGCGATCAGGGATATGTCGAAACCGTATTCGGACGCAGACTCTACCTGCCCGATATCAATGCGCGCAACGCCAACGTGCGCCAGTACGCCGAGCGTACCGCGATCAATGCGCCAATGCAGGGCAGCGCGGCGGATATCATCAAGCGCGCGATGATCACGGTGCATCACTGGCTCGGCGATAACCGCGATGCCTGCAAGATGATCATGCAAGTACACGACGAACTCGTGTTCGAGGTCGCCGAGAGTGAAGTCGAGCGCTGTTGTGACAGCATCGCCGAACTGATGACCGGCGCTGCCGATTTATCGGTTGAGCTGGAAGTGGATGCCGGCATTGGCCGAAACTGGAACGAGGCCCACTAAATTCGATTTCTGGCCGCTGCGCTCGCGATGGCCGCACTGGAATTTTGCGCGAGATGCTCGCTTACAGTCTGTACTGCTCAGGCTATCGCGCAAAATTCCGCCTTACTCTCGCTGCGCTCGCGCCGCCAGGCGTGGAATTTAGTCATCGTATTGATTTTACAAGTCTGGCGAGCACCTGTTTTCATGTCATCCTGAGGGATCGGACCCTAGCGGAAGCCTGCTGGGCGGTGTGGCCGGATCTCGTGGCGGTGACGCGCTACAAGATGGGGGCTGGATCCGCACAGGCTAATGCTGCTTTCGGAAAAGCACCGAAAGTTACTAATTTTTGCAATTTATGAGATCCGCGGACAGCCACTAAGCGTATACAAAATATGTCGAAGTATCAGGGGGTTGAAAAAATCGAACCTGCCCCCAGATACTGTCGAATACAGCTTTTGAGCGAATTTAGGCTATAAGTAGCCTTAGGAACTAAACATCCCGCGGGATGTCTACTGAAGTAGCGCTATAGCCCAGCGCTATGTCCGTTCTCCCTCCTATGAGCGGACAAGGATCCGGAAACCCCATCCGGATCACACGTTTGTCCCTGGCAGTTATCTGCCAGGGCTTTTTTCTGCCCTCAGGTCAGGGCAATCTAGTCAATTACCAGCCACTCACGGCATTTTTGTTCGAGTTCTTCGAGGCCCTGACGGTTTAGCGTAGACAACGTCGATACGCTCTGCTCTGGCCCAGGCAGTCGCGCACGAGTTTCGATGACCGATTTCTGGATCGCGGCACGCGATAATTTATCCGACTTGGTCAGCAGAATATGCAGCGGTAAGCTGTTTGCCATCATATCGATCAAAGCCTGATCGAGCTCGGTAATACCACGGCGTATGTCAACCACGATGACCAGTCCCTTGAGGGCTTGTCGCTGCAGTAAAAAGGCAGACAACACCTGGTCCCAGTGACCGCGCATTTTTTTGGAAACCTTGGCAAACCCATAGCCGGGCAGGTCGACCAGCCGACAGTCAGGGACAAGTTCGAAAAAGTTGATCAGTTGCGTGCGCCCCGGGGTTTTACTGGTTTTGCAAAGATTTTTCTGACGCGCCAGGCAATTGATCGCGCTCGATTTGCCGGCATTTGATCGCCCTGCGAACGCGACCTCGGCGCCCGCGTCGGGCAGCAGCTGCGATAATTCGAAGGCGCTGGTAACAAACCTTGCCTGCTTGAAGGAAATACTCATGATTGCTACCGGGTTATTGTTGAACGAGCGGCCGGGTTATGATATACATTTGCGCCCAAAATTTCCGTACGTTTTCCCCCAGGAGAAATAATGAAAGCGAGCCAAATTGTAGCTATCGTGCTGGCCCTGTCCGGCCTGATGAATTTCACCGTTTACGCCGGTGACATCGAAGCCGGTAAAACAAAGAGTGCCGTATGCGCCGCTTGTCATGGAGCGGACGGAAATAGCGCCAATGCTGCCTGGCCATCGCTAGCCGGTCAGCATGCCAGCTATCTCTACAAGCAATTGAAAGATTTCAAGGAAGGCCGCCGCAACAATGCCTCGATGACTGGCATGGTGGCGCTACTGAATGATGATGACATGAAAAATGTCGCCGCCTATTATGAGAGCCAACAGCCTAAATCGATCGCTTTCGATGATAAATTGATTGCAGCCGGGGAAAACATTTACCGCGGCGGCATCACCGAAACAAGTGTCGCCGCCTGTATGGGTTGTCATGCTCCCAGCGGCAAAGGCAACGGCCCCGCGGGCTGGCCTTCGCTGATAGGCCAGCACCCGGATTACATCGTAACCCAGCTGCAGGCTTTCAAACAGGGCACGCGGGCTAATGATACCGGTCGGATGATGCGTAACGTTTCCGCGCGCATGTCGGAAATGGAAATGAAAGCGGTTGCTGCCTATATGGCGGGGATCCAGTAAATTCTGCCGGTGATTTTATTCAGCAGCGGTTAACCCGGCCAGGAATATGCTGCGATTAAACTATACGCGGTAAATCAGGTCATCAGATGAGCGATATAATTCAGGAGAATCATTATGATTAAACGTTGGCTTACGGGGTTTGTCGCCCTTATGCTTGTTTCGGGTAGCGCGCTAGCGCAATCGGCCTTTGTCGATGGTACCGATTACCAGACTATTTCACCTGTGGTCAAGACTTCGCAGCCCGACAAGGTCGTCGTAACCGAAATCTTCTGGTACGGTTGCCCGCACTGTTTTCGTTTCGAACCCTATGTCGAACGCTGGTCCGCCAATCTGCCCGACGGAGTGGTTTTCGAGCGGGTGCCTTCGTCCCTGAATCCACGCTGGACCGAACATGCGCGCGCCTTTTACGCCTTAAAAATGATGAACGTGCTCGATCAAACGCACAAGGCGCTGTTCGACGCGATCCATCTCAAGCGCCAACGCTTGACCAGCCTTGATACCCTCGCCGGATTCGTGTCGGATCTGGGTCTCGATGAAAAGCTGTTTCGCGAAAATTACTTTTCTTTCCCTGTTGAAACTCAGATTCGCAAGAATATTCAGAAAGAAAAACATTATGGGCATCGCGGCGTGCCGGCGGTAATCGTCAATGGCAAATACCTGGTATCGGCCTCGCTTGCCGGCAGCAACGAGCGCATGATCGAAATCATGAACTACCTGGTAACACAGGAACTGGCGCAGTAGGCAATACAGCTTCTGCGTCGCTAGCTGGTGCTCCAGCTGAATCGCGCAATCGCAATATTACCTTTGCCGTGGTATTCCAGCGATTCGCATAAACCCTGGACCAGCATAATACCGCGGCCGCTGAAATCGGTTGCCTGCGCAATCAGTGAATTCTGGTTCTCAGAGTCAAAACCCTTACCGCTGTCCTCGATGCGCAGCAAAATGCTGCGCCGCGACGAATCCTGTTCGACCGAGAGATTAAAAATCACGTAACCGCTGTCGAGGCTGGCGAGTCGGCTTTCGCGAGTCTGGAAATAGGTTTCGAATCCGTCCGGATCGGCTTTTAGGTTGGAATCAAGCCCCAGCACGCCGTGATCCAGTGCATTGACATAGAGCTCGGTCACTACCGTAAACAGCGACTGCCGCTCGGTCTCGAGCTCCTCCATTTCCATCAGGTAGCTAACCAGTATAGGCACCGGATTGGTTTCGCGTAAACGACTGCCGTTGAAGCGCATCGAAAGTTTCCATTCCCCGCGGTCACCCATCGTATGGGTCGTGGGCTTGATGTAATCGTGCACTTCGATCTCGGGCAGCACGTCGTGTACGCAGGTGATTTCTACCAGCGTTACATCGTCGGCCTGGGTGGTGATATTGCCGCAAAACCGGTCGAGGTTTTCGAATACCTGATCGAAAATTTCATTTTTGGGCGCGATTGCAATCGATTCGAACAAACGCTCACTGCCAAACTCCTGGTCTTTGGCGTTACGCGCTTCGGTCAGGCCGTCACTATGCATCAAAATTTTGTCGTTATAGGAAATCGGCGCGTACTGCAGCATTTCCTTGGGGTCAATGTTAGCGTCGACACCCAGCGGCAGGCCGGTTGACTTCAGTTGGTGTTTGATCTGGTGGGTTTCGCCGTCGACGATAATCACATCTGGCATGCCGGCATTGAATACGCGCACATGTTCCAGATCGTGGTTGACGACCACCAGTTGGGCGCCGAAAAACATACCGACCGGCAACAGGGATTTCAACTTTTTGTTAATTCCAGCGAGTATTTCTTCCGGACTGAAACCCTTGGTGGTCATCGCACGAAACACTTCCGATACCGGCATTGCGCCTAGCGCGGCAAGCAATCCGTGTCCGGTGAAATCACCGGTGAGAAAAAACAGGTCTCGCGAAGGAGAATAGGCCGATAACACCATGTCCCCGCTGAAGATACCCGCCGGCCGAACGACCTGCTTCAGGTAAGGGTTTACGATATTGGAACTCTGAATTGCGTTGACGAAAACCGATTCGGCGATTTCCTGTTCGCGGTGAATCATGCTGTACATGCCCTGGACTTCGCGATTCAGCGCCGCAATACGCTGCATCGATCGTATCTTGCTTTGCAGGATTAGCTTGTCATAGGGCTTGACCAGGAAATCATCGCCGCCGGCTTCGATGCACTGCGCCAATGCTTCCTCGTCGCTCATAGCGGTCAGAAATATGACTGGAACGAAATGATTGACCGATGCGGCCTTGATTTGACGCGTAGCTTCATAGCCGTCGAGTACGGGCATCATGACATCCATGAAAATGATGCTCGGATTCTCCTGCTGAAACAGGTCGACGGCTTCCTGCCCGTTGACGGCTTCGATCGTCTGATAACCCTGTTTTAGCAGCAACGACTTAAGAATAAGTCGATTGGTCTTTTCGTCATCGACGATCAGGGCTAGGCCGAGGCCGGGATTGCTCATATCGAAATGCGGACCGGTAACAGCGGGAAAGTCATTGTACCGGTAAGCGCGTTTGTTCCTTATCTGGTTACATTGTTTTTTTAGTACATTCAGCGCTTAAATCAAGCTATCGGCCGGGACGACTACTCGCCCCAGCCCAGCTTTTGCGCGAGCCCGGAGTGACGCCGCGTGATGCGTTTGATCGCGGCGTTCGCCGCCGCGGCCGAACCATGAAGGGAAAACCGCAGCCTCGAACGCGTGATAGCAGTGTATAGCAACTCGCGTGACAGGGTTTCGGAGTCGGGATCGGCCGGCATTACCAGCAGTACCGAGTCGAATTCCGATCCCTGGGATTTGTGCACGGTGCTGGCCCAGGCGGGGGTAAAATCAGGCAGGCGATATAATGATAGTTCGCGGATGCCGCCGTCGGAGTTACGAAAACAGGCACGCAAGCCGGCCTCGAACTGCCACAGGATGCCGGTATCACCGTTAAACAGCCCGAGTTCATGCCGGTTACGGGTAATCATAATGGGTAAGCCGCTGAATGTTTCGCTCGGCGGCAGATTGTTACGCGCCAGCATTTCGCTCGAGATCAATCGGTTCATGGCTTCTGCTCCCAACGGTCCGAGGTTGGTACAGGTCAGGATTCTGACAGACTCGAATACCGCCAGGGCTGCCGCTGGCGAATCGCTGTTGAAAACCGGTTGAAAGGCATCGCTGAGCCAGCCGAGCGCAGCCGCATCGAGATTTTCGTGACTGCTCTCATACCAGGTGAGCCCGTGGTCGTTTTGGCGTAGTAAATCCAGTGTCGGGCCATTTTTGCCCTGGTTAACCAGTTGTGCGAGCTGGCCGATTGCGCTACCGCGACCGAAACGGTAGTTGCTGCCGAGCAGTGCGATTGAATCGGTAACCAGGGCGCCGCCGCCAACCAGGCCGTGACCCGTAATATCGCCTAGCACGTTGCCGGCGGCCACGGAAGCCAGTTGATCGCGGTCGCCGAGCAGGATCAGGCGCGTATCGGAGGGCAGGGCTGCCAGAAGATGGTACATCAGCTTCAGGTCAATCATCGACGCCTCGTCGATGACCACGCAATCGAAGGGAAGCGGGTTTTGTTCGTTGTAGTCGAAGCCGTGGTGACGGTAGCGCAACAGGCGATGTATGGTCCTGGCTTCGCCGGGTATGGCCTCTTTGATGGCGTTATCGACATCGAGTTGATCGATGCGCCCGCGGATCGAATCGATCATGCGCGCCGCGGCCTTACCGGTAGGTGCGGCGAGCGCGATTCGACAGCCGGGGTCCAGTGACAGTAGCAATGCAAGAATACGAACCACGGTCGAGGTTTTGCCGCTACCCGGGCCACCTGAAATTATGCTGAATGGGTAGGTCGTAGCTTTCAGCACGGCTTTTTTCTGGTCGGGATCCGCTTGCGCGGCGTCGCTGAACATTGCATCTACCAGGGGCTGTATGCTGGTCGGATTTCCATGCTTGCCGCCGGCAAGCATCGATCTTATCTTCGCGGCGGCAAAGTCCTCGTAGTACCAGAATCGGTTCAGATACAACCGTCCCCCATCCAGCGTTAGCAGGGCGCGCTGTTGCGGAGCGCCTACGCAGGCGCTTGCGTCCAGGCGTTCGCGCCAGGTGCTTACATCAACGCCGCGAGGCATTTCCTCTTCGTCAAGGCGAGCCGATCTGAACAGCGGCTTGCCACTGAAATGGCCCAGCTCGATGCAGACGTTACCCGAGAGATTGGCTTCGCTGACCAGCGCTGCGCTCAATCCCGGCAGCTCGTCAACCGGGGAATGATCCTGGCTGGCGACAAATACCGCGAAATAATAGCTGAGCCAGCTGATATCGCCGTGGCGCGCAAGGTTGTATAGCGATGCCGTCATTGCAATACCGCCCGCGTAGGGCTGAACTCGAGCAAGCGGTCGAATGCCTCGATGACCGCGTGATCCGGACAATCGAAGTGAATGCCGTAGCGGCTCCCTTGTTGCGGCCGCATGGCGCGCAGAAACAGGTAGTAACTGCCGCCGAAGTGTCGCCCGTAATCGTAATCGGGCAGGCGCTGGCCAAGATAGCGATGCAACGCCACGGAATAGATCAGCGATTGCAGGTCGTAACGACGATCCAGCATTGCCTGCTGCAATTTCGACGGTTGATAATCTTCGAGGCTGGCGCCAAGAAAATTGCTTTTGTAATCGGCGAGGTAATAACGCCCCTGGTATTCGAACACCAGGTCGATTACCCCGGTAATCAGGCCGCCGAATTCGGGGCTGCTCACATCCAGCAATGGCCGTGGGGACAGGGATTGCATGAGGCCGTTCAGTGCCGAGATATCGAGATGATCCAGCGCGAAATCGAATTCGAGCTCGTTTAACCGTTTGCAGTTTGGCAGTTGATCCAGGCTTAACGTTTTCCCGTCGAGCGGGGTTTTCAGGATATTATCAAGCCACTTCAGCAGTGTTGGCTCATGTTCGCCGGGCAGGCCGGCGCCGGGTACGAAGCGGGGCAAAAGCGTTTCGCACTGGGATTCGATACTTTGCTGGAAATCGAGATTTTCGAGGAGCGAATGAAGCAACAAACCGATGTGACTGCCTGCCGGAAAGTCCAGGATGGGATCGCCGAGGCTGGACATCGCGCCGCTATTGGTCGGCTGGTGGATGCCACGGGTCAGCGCGGTAAAGCTGTTGATACGCCAGTGTTGCAGGTCGGTGCGTGAAAAATTTGCAAGTTCCGGGGTGGCTAGTTCAGCCGACGACAGATCAAATTCAGCCGGCGGGTTAAATTCGGGTAATGATCGCAACTCGATGCTGGCCGAACTCCTGCTGACCAGGTCTTGCAGATCGGCCTCGAAATCCATCTCCGCGGGAAATCCATTCGCGGATACCGCATCGAGATCGGCCGGCGCCTGGCGCGAATGCAGCAGGTACGCCAGCGCGGTCTGGCTGGCGTAGCCGGGACGACTGGCATCGCCGGCCTGGCCCCAGGCCAGGTAGACCCGGGATTGCGCGCGCGTCAGCGCAACATAGAGCAGGCGCAGGTCTTCCGCCAGGCGTTCCTTTTCCGCGGTTATCCAGTTCTGCTGGAATACCGCGGACCCAAGGTCGAAACAAGGTGCCAGTTCCTTGTCGTGGAAATAAACCGCACTTTTTTCGTCTACCTGCCGGCAAGACCACAGGAAGGGTACGAATACGATCGGGTATTGCAGCCCCTTGGCCTTGTGAATCGTGACGATCTTGACCAGCGACTCGTCGCCTTCGAGCCGTAGTTCAGCGTCTTCGCGCGTGGGCTCGTCGAACTGCCTGGCGAACCAGCCGAGCAGCGGTGAGATACCCGCGCAGGCCGAAGACTGTTGCTGCAGCAGTTCGGCCAGGTGGAGCAGGTTGGTGATACGCCTTTCGTTGCTGTTCCTTGTCGCCAGCGCCGTCGCCAGGTCAAAGCGGTGCAAAAGCGACTGAAACATCGCGATGAAACCCTGGCGCTCCCACAGCTGGTGCAATTCGGCGAGGTCGTCCAGCCAGGCCTGCCACGCGTCGTCGTTATCCACGATGTCGGCAATTTGCCGGTAATCCAGACCGAGCAGGCTGGAGCCGAGCGATCGCGATGCAAAAGCGTTGTCCTGGTGCTGTGAGACGGCACTTAGTAAAGCATAGAGACCACGCGCTTCCTCGCTGTGAAACACGGAGTCGCGGCCAATCGTCACCGTAGCGATGCCATGTTGTTGCAGTACGCGACTGAGCGCCTGCCCTTCCGACGCCTGTCGCACAAGAATTGCAATATCGCCACTCTGGACCGGCCGGCCATCGATGCTTGCGCTGCGCTCGACTAGTGGATCCAGCAGACCGATGATTTCCGCGAGAACCGCACGATTGATCAGCGCGCGAATTTCATTGCGGTTGTAATTTTTATCCGCCTGTTTCCGGGGCAGCTGCCACAGGATCATGCCGGCGGCAGGCTCGCCGCCGAACTGCAGCGCGTGCCTGCGGTTTTCATCGACCGCCGTGACCGGTGAAAATTCGATCGAGTCGCTATAGATAAAACTATCCTGTCGCTGCGAAAACAGGGTATTGACGGCAGTCACCAGGCTCGGCTGTGAACGCCAGTTTGTCTGCAGGCTGAATAGTTCGATATTCGCCAGCGACCTGGCCTGCATGTAAGTAAAGATATCGCCGCCGCGAAAGCTGTAAATAGCCTGCTTGGGGTCGCCGATCAGGGTCAGGCTGACGTCATCGGCCGACAGGTAGATTTTACTGAATATACGGTACTGGATATCGTCGGTGTCCTGAAACTCGTCGACCATCGCCACCGGGTACTGTTGACGCAGATGTTGCGCCAGCTCGGCGCCATTGCCTGATTCGAGTGCCTCCAGCAGCAGCGTTAACTGATCCTGAAACGCGAGCGCGGCGGTTTCGCGCTTGACTTCGAGCACCGCCTTGCTGACGTCTTCGAATGCGGCCGCCCGCAGCAGCGCGCCCAGGCTTCCAGTAAACGCCTCCCAGGCTTTTGCGATGCCGTCGACAGCCTGGAAAAATGGGTGCTCGAGATTCCCGTCCTGGCCGCGTTTGGTTTTAGTCGAGTTTTGGTGTAGCCACTCTGCCCCCAGATATTCGAAGTTGTCGAAGGGCGCGACCGGGTCCTCCATGGAGAAAAACCGGTCGGCGCCGTCGAGGTAACCCGGCAGATTCCTGGGGTGATAGGGCAACTTTTGGGTTCTGCTTAGCGCCGGCGAAGTCGTAATAATCTCGACGATTTGAGCGTGCTGTTGCTGCCAGATCGGCGCCAGGCGGTGCAGTGCGCGGGCAATTTCCCGTGGCTGTTGCAACAATTCGTCCGGGCCCGTGCGCTGGGCGGGCAGGATTCTTGCCGAAGGCCGGTTGCGCAGTTCCAGCAGCGAAGTAGTCAGGGCTTCGACATTCTTCAGCGCGTTGCTGACGATTGACCAGGCCTCACGATCGAGGGTATAGGTTTGCCTGCGCCACCAGTCCCTGGTCGCGGCTTCCCACAGTGGATCGTCATTGGCGAGCATTTCAGTTTCGAATAGCTGGTTACCCGATAGCGCGTAATCCTGCAGGCTGCGCTGGCAAAAACTGTGTATGGTCGAAATCGATGCTTCGTCCATACTGCGCAATGCCAGTTGCAGACGCCGCAGTTGCACGGCTCGCGAATCCGGGTCGAGATTGAGCCAGGCCTGCCGCAGCAGCAGCAGGAACGATTCGTCGCAGTCGCCGGAATCCTGCAGCTGGCTCCACGCCTGGTAAAGCCGCTGCCGAATCCGCCCGCGCAACTCTTCGGTGGCCGCGTTGGTATAGGTGACGATCAGGATTTCCGAGACTTGCCTGCCTGCCAGTATCTGGCGCAGGTAAAGATCCGCAATCGTATGGGTTTTACCGGTGCCGGCACTGGCCTCGATCAGCTTCGTTCCGCGCAGCTCCAGCCCGAGAATAGTCTCGGCATCGAGAATCCTGATTTTCCTGGACGTGCTCATGACGATTTGTCCCGCTCGATCGCGGGCCGGTAAATACGGCCTGCATAGTCCTTGAACGACTCGTCTTCGAGCGGATTCTGGCTGTTGTTGTGCAGCGCCAGCCGAATGAACTCGTCTTCGCATTCTCCTGGCGGCGCGTCGCGGAAGCTGCCGCCTTGCCAGGCTGACAACGCATTGTTCATCGCCTTTTCCGGGTCGGATTCGCGAGCCCAGGCATAACTGCTGTCGGGGAATACCGGTAAAGGGAATTCCAGCCCGCGGTGAAAAAGTTCAAGATAGGGCGACAGTAACGCCGCGGCGTCTGCGGCGCCGATTTTTTCGTAACGAATGCCTTTGTGCGGCGCTGTAATCAGCTGACTGTACTCGTCATCCGCCAGTTGATCGGCCGCGCAGAGCGCGAGATGGCTGAGCCAGAGTGATAGCACGGCGCGGCTTTTCAACGATTTACTGGCGCTGAAATGCATCAACCCGGTGCCCGGGTAACAGGCGCCGACCTGACCCGTCAGCGCCTGTCCGCCTTCCAGGCAGCAATCGATCGGGCGGGCGATCGCCTGCAGGCCGCAGTAATCCTGCAGGCGATCGAGCAGCGGCCGGTAGCTTTCCTCAATGCGCAGCCATTCCGACTGCGCCGCTCGGCCGTGCGGCAACAGACCCTGGGCCGAGAACTGCTCGGCGTCGCTGCCGATGTCGGCCAGCCTGTTCTCGGCGAGTCGTGTTGCGAGCGCCCAGTTCTGCAAACCGGTCAGGGTAAAGTTTTCCTCGTCTTCTTCCAGACTTTCCGGCGGCATGAAGATACCGAGCCGGGAACTGAAGAAAAACCTGATAGGGTGCCTGTAAAACCGGATCAGGGTTTCCAGATCGACGCTTTCACCGGATTGCCGCGCCGATTCGAGCGGTTGTTGCGACCAGGCGGGGTTGGCCTGCGATGGCTGGTGATGTAACAGTCGACAGGCAGCCTCGTACCAGTAGCCGTCGTAACCGGGCCGCTTCTGCTGAAAATTACGCACTGAAAACGCCTGCAGCGGATGAATTCGTACCAGTTCTTCGCTGAGCCTTGCCTTGCCGCTAGCGTTGTCGAAACTGCTGTCGATGTAGTCGAGTAATTCGCGCAACAACACCGACGGCTGGCATTCGCTGTTATCCTTGAGACTGCGCCCGCTGTAACTGAAGTAAAGATAACGCCGCGCGCACAGCAGGGTTTCCAGCATCAGGTAACGATCCTCGTCCCCCTTGCGCGGATCGCCGGGACGCCAGTGTCGTCGCATCTGGTCGAACTCGGGTGGATTCTCGCGACGCGGAAACTCGCTGTCCTGCATGCCGAGCACGCAGATCACGGGAAACGGGATATTGCGCATCGGTTGCATACCGCAAAACGTTATTCCGCCAGAGTACAGGCGGCCCGCCTGCTGGTTGCTGGCGAGCTGTTTTTCCATCCAGTAACTGACCAGTGTCGGCGTTAACTCGACAGCTTCCGACTCGCCCAATTCGCTTATCGCATTGCGCAACGGTAGCAGTTGATCCTCGGCAACGCTGCGTGGTGCGAAAAATTCGTCTACCAGTTGGTGCAGTTGCTGTTGCCAGTTAGCGGCGCTGGTTGTCGTCGAAAGCCTGTTCTGCCAAAAAGTCAGGCGCTCGAACAGGTATCTGAAACGGGCCACCGCCTCGGCCGCTTCGCTTTCGAAATCGGTAATCGGCGCGATACCCTGCCAGAGCGCGTCGCCGGAAATGGCATAGCCGGCAAAAAAGCGCTCCCAGGCCTGCTGCCAGGTATTCTCGTGCATCGCGGGCAGCCCGAGATCCTGGCGATGACTCGCGCTGACGCCCCAACGTACCCGCGCCGACTCGACCAGGCGCTGAATTTCGTCGAGCGCTGTGGGCCGGATAGCGAAACAGCGCCGGATTTCGGCGCATTCGAGAAAGCCGAGAATCTCGGAGCGGGTGAATCGACTCGAGGGCAATTTCAGCAGCTGTAGAAAAGCCTGTACCAGGGGGTGCCCGTCTTTAACGCTGATATCGGAAATGTTCCAGCCGAGGTTCGGTCGGAGGTTGCTGCCGTCATGCTGGAACACGGCCTCGATGTAGGGCGCATAGCGGCTGATTTCGGGCACCATAACCAGGATATCTTCGCTTGCCAGGTCCGGATGGCGATCCAGCAGCTGCAGCAAGTGATCGTGCAACACCTGGCACTCGCGCATCGGGCTGTGGCAGATGTTAACGCTAAGCGAGTCATCGGCTTCGATACGACGCTCCGACGGAACCAGCTCGAACAGGCTGCTTTGCAGGCGTTGTAGCAGACTATCGAGGCCGGGTGGTTGGTTATCCTCGATTTCCGCCGCGGTTACCGAGCCGAGATCGAGCAGCAAATCCTGCATCGCCTGCCCCAGCCCACCCCAGGAAGCCAGCAGGTTATTGCCGGCATCCACGTACTCGGCCTGAACCGGATCCTGCAATCGCTGTTTTGCCTGCTGTCTTGCGCTCGCCAGGTCGGCCCAGTAATGATCGGTTGGGCTGTGCTGGTAGAGCAGGATCTCGCTCCGGCCGGCAAGCGCATGCACCAGCTCGATCAGGTAAGGCGGCAGGCTCGAAATAGCGAACAGGTTGACTCGTTGCGGCAGGTTAAGCTCAACCGGGTCGTCCTTCAGGCGAGCAATGAGGGTTTCGATCAAATCGACACGCTGCGGTCGCCCGACATCGATGACGAGCTCTCGCCACAGCCGGGCCTGCCAATGCTGCTCTTCTCCGGCTGACCAGCGCTGGATCATTTGCGGACGATAGGACTGGTATCGATCGAAGCAGGCGGCGATACGCTGCGCCAGCTGCCAGCGCTTGACGCCACTGTGGTCGTCATCGAGGTAAGCGCTGAGTGGGTGGAATGCGGTCTGCCCGAGCAAGCGCGGTATAATGGCAAAAATTCGCCAGCCCATTAATGTGCCGGTGTAGGGATCGTAGCTGTCACTGTCGCTCAGAACCGTGTTGGCCAGCGACCAGACCCATTCACCCAGTTGCGGGTAACGTATATTCGCCGCGATGCCCTGTTGCTGCGCGATGCGCAGGTTCAGCCAGCGCGCCATCGCGTAAGTCGGAACCACGATGATTTCCGGCGTGAACGGCGACGCTGGCGGCATCGCCACGAGCTGCTGGACCAGCCTCGACTGCAGTGTCTCGACGCGGTTCGAACTAAGAATGGTTAATGCCATGGCGCAAGAATCGTGTTGCGGAACCCGCATATCTTAAACTGGTGAAGGCTCACAGGCTGAGCTATCGCGGGACGCCAGCGGTTACCTGTATTCAAAAATTTAATTGATTACCTCGACAGATTGCATAATATTGTAGCCGGATTGTTTTATTATTGTCAGATCCTTAATGCTAGAAATAACCCGCAGACCCAATGGCAACCGCCAACCACAGTAATCCCGAACCAGCAAACGGCGATCGCCGCAGTGTCGATACGATCGAGTATGTCTTTTACGATGGCTACTGGATTCGATACTACGCGCCGCTGCAGGATTCCCTGGCAAATCGCAAACGTTTAATCGATAGCCTGACCCGACGCGCCTTTCATCATACCGAAGCCGGCATCAATACGCCGGGCAAGAGCCTCGACCTGGCACGCGAGGCCTATGAAGGCGAAACCAATCCGGAGCGCAAGCGCGTCAATGCGGCGATGCTGGCTGGCGCCCTGTTCAATCGCGCTACCGACCTGTTTACCTCGATCGTCGATCTTGGCGAACTCGGTGTTCAGGTCAGTCACAACAATGAACTGATGCGCGAGTGTAGCGACTGTTTTCAGGAAGCGCTGGCACTGGGCCGGCAGGTCAAACATCACAGTGGCTGCGAGGGAATCGACGAAGTCTGGGGCGAACCTTTCAAGGCCTTTACTATGCCGGTGGAGGATTTTTATAAATCGCGTTTCATCAAAATCGCGCAGAGCATGCGCGATATCGACATGATTGCGGATTGCATGATCGAGGTGTTCTGCAACCGCGCCCTGTTCGCCGAAATAAAGGATTTGGTGGTCGATTATGCGACGGCGGCCCGGCAAACCGCCGAAACCATGAAAAAGGATCCCGTGCTTTTTCATGTATGGCCGAATTTCGTCGCCCTGGGCGAGCAACTCGATGCCTTCAAACCCGAATTACCCGACGATGCCGCTCAGATGTTGCGCATGCGCGTGGCCTACGGTCGCGACCTGATCCAGGAAGGTCGGCGGCTGATTAGCTACATCGCGAGTGCGCGCGTGCCGATGCCGAAAAGCAGCCAGGCGTATATCGACAAATGCAAACGTTATAACAGGGCATCGCTGCCCTGATTCCCGTATCATAAGTTCATCCGAAAAGTAGCAATATCACTATGGCTAAAAAACCCAGGGCGGATGGCAATCCGAATATCATCAAGCTGTGGCCGACGACAATACTGGCCAAGCGCTTTGCCCATTTTCAGAAGATCAACCCGGCCCTGCTGGAACTGTTTTACCAGCATCGCGATCGCGAGCAGAGCAAACCGCAGCAGGCCTATGCCAGTGACGATGATCTGCTCAGCCAGTATCCCTTGCACAAGGAATTGAACGAGCTTGCCGAAGTCATCAGCAAGGGCATTGTCGAGGTTGCGACCGAGGCTAACCGCGGGCTCTGGCGTGAAGGTGAAAAAGTCAGCGTGACGCTGACCGGCCTGTGGTTTCAGATTTCTAACGGTTACTCCTTTCACGAAATGCACGTCCATGGAAACTGTTCCTGGTCGGGCGTTTACTATGTGCGCGCCGGCGATTGCAGCGCGTCGCCCGAGTCACATCGTGGCAAGCAGCCGAACGGGGTCACGCGCTTCTACGGCCCGCATGTGGAGCACATGGCCGGCGGATTCGGCGATTACGGTAACCTGTATCTGCATTACAACAACTGGGACTCGTACCCCGAGAATGGCAAGCTCTGCGTATTTCCAGCACATATCAAGCACATGCCGTTCCCCTACAATGGCGCGGAAGACCGCGTGATCGTGTCGTTTCACGCGCAGGTGTTCAACGCCAGCGGCACGCAGAACTACGACTATTCTTTCAACAACTAGCCGATCAGGTAAACCAGGCCGGTGGACGCCAGTACCACGGCCGCAAAACTGAGGTAAATCCTGATTGCCGAATGCAGCGCCTGGCGGCGCGAATTCTGCGTGCAGTATGCGATATAGGCCACTACCGGAAGCGCGAACATCAGCAATGCAGCCAGGTCGGGCAGGTTCAGCCATAAAATAAGGCCGTGCAAAAACGAAAACGCCAGCCCCATCGAAACGAGGGTGGCGATAAAAGCAGGCAGCGGACCTGGGCGCAAGCGAGGTTGCCTTATTTTAGCACCGGCATCATGAATTCCGCCTCGAGCCCGCTTTCGGACCAACGCGAGGTAACCGTCTTTACCTTGGTATAGAAACGTAAGCCTTCCATGCCGTACTGATTGTGATCGCCGAAGGCCGACGACTTCCAGCCGCCGAAGCTGTGGAAGGCCAGCGGTACCGGAATCGGCACGTTGATGCCGACCATGCCGACTTCGACCTTGTCGGCGAAGGTGCGGGCCGCGGCGCCATTTTTGGTGAATATAGAGGTCCCATTGCCATAGGGATGATCGGTGGCCAGCGCCGTGCCTTCCTCGAAGGAGCCGACGCGCATAATTTGCAACACCGGGCCGAAGATTTCTTCCTGGTAGGACTGCATCTCGGGCTTGACATTGTCGATCAGCGAACCGCCGAGAAAATAGCCGTCTTCGTGCCCGTCGCAAACAAAATCGCGACCATCGACGACCAGGCGCGAACCTTCATCCTGCGCCATCTGGATGTAGTTCATGACCTTTTCGCGGTGCTCTCTGGTTACCAGTGGACCCATCTCGAGGCCGGTGTCGAGACTCGCGCCGATGCGCAAGGCTTCAACTCGCGGCTTGAGGATATCGATCAGCTTGTCGGCGACATCATCACCGACGCAGACGCCTACCGAAATCGCCATGCAGCGCTCACCCGCGGAACCATAGGCTGCGCCCATGAGCGCGTTGGCAACGTCCTCGAGGTCGGCGTCGGGCAGGATCAGCATGTGATTCTTGGCGCCGCCCATGGCCTGGCAGCGTTTGCCGTTGGCGGTGGCGGTGGCATAAACATATTTAGCGATCGGGGTAGAGCCGACGAAACTGATCGCCTTGACGCGTTCGTCTTCGAGCAGCGTGTCGACCGCTTCCTTGTCACCATTGATCACGTTGAATACCCCTGCAGGCGCCCCGGCTTCGATAAAAAGTTCGGCCAGACGCAGCGGGCATGAAGGATCCTTTTCCGAGGGTTTCAATAGCACGGTGTTGCCGGTGATCAGCGCCATGCTGGCCATCCACAACGGAATCATCGCGGGGAAGTTGAATGGCGTAATACCGGCGACGACACCCAGCGGCTTGCGCATCGAGTAGATATCGATGCCGCGCGCCACATTGTCGGAAAATTCGCCTTTCTGCGCATGCGGCGCGCCACAGGCAAATTCTGCGACCTCGATACCGCGTAACACGGAGCCCATCGCGTCTTCGATAACCTTGCCGTGTTCTTTGGAGACCAGCGTTGCCAGCTCTTCCTGGTGCTTGTAAAGCAGCTGCACGTAGCGCGCCATGATGCGCGAGCGCTGTAGCACCGAGGTCGCGGCCCATGCGGGAAAGGCCGCCGCGGCGACCGCGATCGCAGCCTCGACCTCGGATTTCGACGCCAACGGCGTTTCGCTGGTTTTGAGACCCATAGTGGGATTGAAAACATCACCGGAGCGGCCGCTGATGCCGGCGACGTGCTCGCCGTTAACAAAGTGGGTCAACTGGGTGATTTCGGGGGAAACGGCTGCGGCTGGCTGGCTCATGTTGGCTCCGTAAAATAAAGGTTGATCGATAATCAGGCGCGCAGTATAGACAGTATATTTATGCAAGAAAAGAGTTTAAATAACACATCTGTTCTGCAAAAATGCACAGATATGAGGCATCCCGAAATGCGATTGACGACTATCGACAGGTTGGAGCGCCGGAATCTTATGATCGATGGCGAGCATCCGATCCCAATTCCGGGATACCCGGGGACAGATCTTCAGCTCTGTCCCCCTCGAAGGAATCCTGGATTGCACTTAAACGAAGCGACCTGGGGCCAGATCAAAGGAAGCAAACATGTACAACTGGAACGACCTGCGTTATTTCCTTGAATTGTCGAGGCAAGGCAAGCTGCTGCGCGCGGCGGCGCGCCTGCATGTCGACCACACCACCGTTAGCCGACGGATAAACGCACTCGAGAAGCAGCTCGATGTTCGCTTGTTCGACAAGTCACCGAGTGGTTACCAGTTGACCGACGCGGGCCTGCGCCTGCTGCCGCTGGCGGAACAGATAGAAACTCGCTCGAATCAGCTTTACCAGGAAATTGCAGGCAAGGATGCGCGACTTGGGGGCACGGTGCGGCTGGCGACGCCCGAGGCGCTGGGTTCGCAGGTGATCGCGCGTCATGTCAGCCGTTTTCGCCGCGAACATCCGGATATCGAAATCGAGCTGGTCGCGGAAACCCGGCGCATGAGTCTTTCCAAGCGCGAAGCCGATATCGCGATCAGCTTTTCACGTCCCGAAAGCGGGCGCCTGGTCGCCTGGAAGCTGTGCGATTACCGGCTGCGATTGTATGCTTCGCGCGAGTACCTGGCGGCGCATCCACCGATTGGCGGTCCCGAAGACCTGTCCGGGCACGATTTCGTCTCCTATATCGATGACCTGATT
>CAMYML010000035.1 GCA_947259305.1 uncultured Gammaproteobacteria bacterium
ACGCCGTAGGCGACCACCGCGGCACCACATTCGGCGATATCGGCCGGCGGAAACCCGGTCGCAAAATCGACGTCACTGATCCCCGGCCTCAGACTCATCGGCTCCAGCGCACCATAGAGCGAACGGCAGGGTTCGAAGTCGGTGCATTGCGAGGTGAGCGGGAACAGGAAAGGTATTTTACGCATAGCCTTGTGCAGTCTATGGCAGGTAAGTAAAAACTCGAGCAGTTCGAAAGCGCGAGCACCGGTCGCGGCCATATCGAGATGCGGGTAGGTTCGATAAATAGTCATCGCATCACAATGTTCGGCCATCCCGGCGGTAACGTTGGCATGCAAATCGAGGCTGATCACGACCGGGATCGCGGGACCGACGATTTCACGCACCCGGCGCAACAATTCGCCTTCGCCATCCTCGTAGTGCTCCGTGACCATGGCCCGTGCAGATCCAGGTAAACCGCGTCCAGCGCGGGACCTTCGCGCAATCGGTTGCAGATCAGGTCGGCGATGCGTTCAAACGCGGCGCGCGTGACGTAACTGCTCGGTTCTGCCGCACACCAGCACAGCGAGTGCAATTCATGCCCTGCCTGCCGTGCCGCATCGATGAAGCCCGTCAAGGGAATATTGAGACCGGCCATGGTCGCGATCAGCGGCTCACCGATGGTGAGGCCCGGCCAACTGTCGGCGCGCTCGAAGTTCTCGAATGGCGCCAGGTGCGGCGCAAAAGTATAGGTTTCGTGCTGAAAACCACCGACCGCAATCGTTTTTAAAGCAGACATGAAAAACCCTGTAACCGGAATCCGGTTACAGGGTAATCATTTGGGACTAAATTGAAACGCTAGGCGGCGATCGAGGTACTCATCCAGGATTCCAGCTCTTCGGCACCACCGATCAATTCGCCCTTGATAAAAATCTGCGGCACGGTCGATTTGCCGGAGACGGCGCGTATCGTCGACTCGGCAAAATCACGGTTCAACACCAGTTCGTCGAACTCGATACCGGCATCGCGCAGCAGGCCTTTGGCGCGCACGCAAAACGGGCAACCCTCGCGGCTGAATACGGTCACGTCGAGCGGCGGCTCGGCCTCGGGCGCAACGTAATGCAGCATCGTATCGGCGTCGGAAACCTCGAACGGGTCGCCCGGCAGATCGGGTTCGATAAATATTTTTTCGATGATGCCGTCCTTAACCAGCATCGAGTAACGCCACGAACGCTCACCGAAACCGAGGTCCTGTTTCTCAACCAGCATGCCCATGCCACGGCTAAAATCGCCGTTACCGTCGGGGATGAAACGGATACGCTCGGCGTGCTGCTCGTGCTGCCACTGGTTCATGACGAAAGCATCGTTGACCGAGATGCAGACGACTTCATCGACGCCCTGCTGCTTCAGCGCCGGCGTCAGTTGGTTGTATCGCGGTACATGCGACGAGGAACAGGTCGGGGTAAACGCACCGGGCAGTGAAAACACGACCACGGTTTTGCCTTTGAAAATATCGTCGCTGCTGACATCCAGCCACTCGTGCTGCTGGCGAGTCTTGAACACGACCTGCGGGACCGGCTGGCCTTCGTGGTTCTGTAACATGATTTGCTCCTGTGGGATTGATTGATCTGAACGGGAGCCATTTTGCGCGGAAATAATTAATATGTATATTTGATTGATTTTATAACTTTATTAGCCATTTACTATTGAATGAATTATTCGATTACAGCTCGAACGCATCCGCAAGGCGCGGTTCAATCATCTCTGCTATTACTGGATTGCGCGGTTTTTTTTGTAACTGCTAACCAGGTAAAGCGAAACAACCAGTAACAGCACGCTTAACCAGATCAGCGCGCTGGGGCGCTCGCCGAATATCACCATGCCCCAGAGCAGGCCGCTGGCGACCATAAAGTAGTTGGCATGCGAGGTAAAAATCGGACCTTTGAGGCGAATCAACTCGAAGTAGAGCCAGATATCGACCAGCGAGATCAACGCCATGACGACGATCGCACTATGCCCCTGGTTCCAGGATTGCAGATCCTGCGCTTGCCAGTGGAAAGCGGCAATCACGATCATCAGCAGGCTCGCATAAAGCGCCTCGCCGCAGGCGACCTGGTATGAATCCGATTCGGTCGGCCAGAAACGGGCGGCATAATTATGATGGATCGCATAACAGACCGGCACCAGCACCGTCAGCAGTAACCAGCGCCAGGCGACAGCTTCGCTGCTGTGCACCTCGGGCATTAACACCACGAAAATTGCAAAGGCACCCAGCACGACGCCAGCGACGCGCGCAAGGTCGATGTTGTCGGATTTCATCATCCACGCGATCAGCAGAGTTGCCAGTGGCGCCATGCTGACGATCAGGGTCATCACCCCGGCCGGCATGTGCCCGATCACCCAGAGCTCGATGATCATCGGGCAGAGGTAACCGGTCAGAGCGCATACCAGGTAAAACAGATGGTGGCGCGGGCTGAAACCTGGTTTACGACGCCGTAGCAGCGCAATCGCGCTCATACCAATACCAACGCCAACCGTGGTCAGGGTCAGTATACCGACGTAGGAAATGCCGGACCGTTCCGCGATCTTTATCAGCGAAAAATACAATCCCCAACTGCTGCCGAGGACCAAAAGGTAAACAAGCGGACGTAACCCGGTGAATGAACTCATTGGCTTTGATGACCTGCTGCCCAGTGCGATAGGCTACAACAGTCGCAGTTTATCGGGTATCAAAAATACAATTCACCGGCAACATCGACCCTGGTTTCCCGGATTGTAGTGTCAGGGGCGAACAACTAAGCTAGCCTGCATGAAGTCACCAGCCGAAGTTACAATCCGACACAGCGTCGACAGCCGCCACGGCTACGCGATGCTGTTGATGGTCATCGGCTCGATTGCAATCAGTTTCGGCGGCCTGGTACAACGCAATATAACGGTTGCCGACGCGTGGCAGATCAACGTCTATCGCGCGCTCGGTATGTTGATCGCAATCGCATTGATCATAGCGATTCAGAACCGGGGTAAAGTCATACACACGGTTTTATCGGTGGGTCGCTTCGGCATTCTGGCGGGCGCCCTGCTGTCGGTTGCCGGCATCTGTTTCATCCAGGCGCTAACGCATACCACGGTCGCCAACGCGTTGTTCGTGCTCGGCGCAATTCCATTTTTCACTGCCCTGCTGGCCTGGCTGTTTCTCGGCGAACGCCTGCGCCAGTCGACCCTGGTGACGATGCTGTTCGCCGGTTGCGGTCTCGTGCTGATGGTGTTCAACGGCATCAGTATCGGCTCGGGCTTCGGTAACGCGATGGCCTTGCTGACGGCGGCCGGCTTCGCCAGCTACGCGGTCGTGGTGCGCTATAAGCGCCGCGTCGAAATGCTGCCGGTATTGCTGATTTCATCGCTGCTGATCATCCTGATTTCGCTGGTCGTGACCGGCGATGACCTGGCCTTACCCCTGAACGACATCCTGCTGTCGCTGTTCTGGGGCGGCTGCCTGTCGGGTTTCGTCAACTGGACGTTTATCATCGCATCGCGCCATCTCGCCGCGGCCGAGGTGACGCTGATCATGTTGCTCGAATTTGCGCTGGGCCCGGTCTGGGTCTGGCTGTTCGTCGATGAAGTGCCGTCGAGTTGGACCCTGATCGGCGGTGCGATCGTTATCACCGCGGTCGCGGTGCGCGCCATCCTCGAACTGATTAACAAATCGCGCCCGGAGCAAACCCCGAGCCAACCGGTTTAATCCGCCTATTGCGCGGATTAGTAACCCAGTTCCGGCCGCACCACGTTCAGCAACGGCTCGTTCGCCAGGTAACGTCGCAGGTTATTGAAGAAGAGTTCCAGCGTGATCGGCACGTAACTGTCGCCGTCGTCGGCGGACACGTGAGGGGTGACGACGAAATTGGGCGCCGCCCACAACGGCGAGTCATGCGGCAGCGGCTCCTGGTCGAACACGTCGATAACCGCGCCGGATAAATGACCGCTGGCGAGTAAATTGGCGAGCGCCTGGTAATCGAAGGTCGCGCCGCGGCCGACGTTGATGATGCCGGCGCCCGCTTTCAGCGATTGCAGGCGTTGGGCGTCAAACAGGCCGACCGTTTCCGGTGTCGACGGCAGCGAGACGAAGATATAGTCCATGCGCGGCAGCACCGCGTCGAGTTGATCCATCGCCACCATTTCATGCACATGCGGGTGCGCCCTGCCGTGGCGGCTGACGCCGATGATATGCAGCGGCAGTTTGTCGAGCTGGGTCGCCGCGCCGCCGCCGATGCTGCCGACCCCGACCAGGCCGACGGTCTTGCCCGCGATCGGCGTGGAGAACAGCGAATTCCAGCTCGCGCTGCGCTGGTTAGTCAGAATCGCCGGCATCTTGTTGTGCAGCATCAGCACCGCCATCAGCGCGTACTCGCCAGCCTTGTCGGCGTGCGCGCCCTTGTTATTGGTAATCGTGACGCCCGCCGGCACCCAGTCCATCGGGCACAGATGCTCGACTCCGGCGCCGATACAATGAATCCACTTCAGTTTCGGCGCCACCTCGGCCAGGTCTTGCGTCGGCAGATTCCAGGTCAGCAAAATCTCGGTCTCGCGCATCGACTCGAGCCAGTGATCGGTGTCCCAGTCGACGAAGACCTCGAGTTGCGTGGCCAGGTCGGGAAATCCCGCCGCGGCCTGCTGGTATCTTTCCAGCGAAATCGTAAACACCGGCTCGCTTTCCGGCGTCGACGGAAAGGTGTCGGGAGCGGCGTGATTGTTCTTGATATGCAGTTTGCGCGTCATTGACGATACTCCGCCTCGAGCGCCTTCAACGCCTCGATCACGCTGTTGTCGCGCGCCTCGCCGGACAAGGCTTCAGCCTCGAACTGGATCTGCATGACCCTGTCACCAGCCTCGAGTAACAGGGCGCTATCGTCCTGCCCGTTTTGCGAAATACGCAGCACCGTGTCGCCACCGTAGGTCGGGATCGGGTTTTTCCAATGACTGTTAACCTGGTCGGGTTCGATGCCCTGTTCGAGGTTGCGGCACAGCTTACGTAACTTCTTGCGGTATTGAACAATGGCCTGGTCGCTCGGCACCAGGTGCTCCATTTTCTGATCGGCGATGCGTCCCATGCCCTCGACGGCCTCGGCGTCGCCCGGAAAGCGCTGACGTTGCGCGTAGCTGCGATCCATGCGTTCGCCCTGCTCGATCAGTGCGGGGCCCTCGGGTGTATTGTATTCTTCCGGATCGGCGCGATCGCCGAAAACAGCCCAGGCAAAAGCGGTCGTGTTTTCATCGTCGCGCGGCACTACCCAGCGTGAAAACGCGGTACGTCCATAGTAAATCGGTTTGCTGCCGTCGGCCGAGAAGGCCGCGCCGGCCTGGGTGTAATTGGGCAACACCAGTTCGTTGACGCGCACCCAGACATGTTCACCGACGCGACGCACGTTGGCGCCGAGAAAACTCATTTCGCGCTGGTAAAACAGCAACTCCCCGATTTCACCCAGACCTTCCGAAAACTGCGCCCGGCTCATGCGCGAATGCAGGAAACTGGTATGGATCGGATCGAGGATGGCGTCGAGCACCTGCAACCAGTTGCAGCAGTAATCGGCGCGGTAAGGCACCAGCGTTTGCCCTTCGATTTCGAGCGTATCGTAAACCGGGAATTCCGGCATATCCTCGATCGGCCCGAGGTAAGCGAATATCAGGCCACGGAACTCCCTGACCGGGTAGGCGCCAAGGCTGGTTTTGCGCATCACCAGCTCTGCATTTTGCCGCGGTTGTCCGGGAATCTCGAGAATGCTGCCATCGACGTCGAACAACCAGCCGTGGTAACAGCAGCGAATCCCGTTCTGCTCGCAAACACCGAACTCCATCGACGCGCGGCGGTGCGGGCATTGCTTGTGCACCAGGCCGTAACGCCCCGACCTGTCGCGAAACAGCACCAGCTCTTCCCCGAGCACAGAGATCAGCCGTGGCACATCCTCGACTTCGCGCGCCAGCGCCACCGGTTGCCAGTAACGGCGCAGGTATTCACCACAGGCGCTGCCACGGCCGGTGCGCACCAGGATTTCATCGCTTGCGCCTCGATGCGGTTGCCGGTATCCCTGGTAACCAGCGGCAGTGATCGGGTCAGGTTTGGACATGGCGGTCGATCTGTCAGGTAAAAGTTGGAGTCCGTCGGAATATTTACCTTGAACAGTAACTATGCTCGAACAATTTCGCAACTGGATTCACCAGAGACAAGGTTTGTGCGTAAACCGGTAACGCTATTACCGAGGCAGGGATTCTGCGAAGAGGCTATGGAAAATCATTTCCAGGCTCCGCTTAACTGGAGTGAACTATCGTAAAAGCAGGCTTATCAACTGCGGTTAGTTTTTTGATTTTATTCGCGGCGATGGGATTGCAGTAATAATATCCCTGCACCATATCGCAGTTGAGCTCGGCTAGCAGGGCATCCTGCTCTGGACTTTCGACACCTTCTGCAATCGTCACCAGGTCCAGGCCATGCGCCATGCTAATGATGGTTTCGACCAGGCGACGACTGCTTCGGCTGGCGCCAATATCCTGAATAAACGAGCGGTCGATTTTGAGGGTATCAACCGGAAACTCGCGTAGATAGCTAAGCGCAGAATAACCGGTGCCAAAGTCGTCGACCGCCAACCTGACTCCCAGTTCGCGAAATTCGGATAGAACCTCCCGGATACGCACGTCTTCATCCATCAGCAGGGTCTCGGTAATTTCCAGTAACAATTTATCTGCCGGAAAACCGGTCTCATCCAGTATTTCGGATAACCGTTTGCGGTCCAGTCCGCCCTTGAACTGGCGCATCGATATATTTATTGCCAGGTAAAATCTGGGATGCAGGTCATCTTCCAGCCATGCCAGCGCTTCGGTACAGGCGCGACGCAAAACCCAGATGCCGATGTCTTCGATCAAGCCGGTCTCTTCCGCAACGTTTATGAAGTCGTCGGGCAGAATCAGGCCCTTGCTGGGGTGCTGCCAGCGCAGCAGGGCTTCGACACCAATCAGGGACCTGTCCTGCCGTTCATATATTGGCTGGTAATGTATCTGCAGTTCATCCTGAATCAGGGCGCGGCGCATTTCCTTGTCCAGTTCGAGAAACTGTCGCGCCCGCTCGGTCATTTGCGAAGTAAAAAATCGAAAGGTATTTCGTCCCTGGTCTTTCGCCTCATACATTGCCATGTCTGCATTCTTCAACAACGTCATGGCATCCGCACCATCCTGGGGGCTTACCGTGATGCCGATACTGGCACCGGAATAAACTACGTGGCCAAACAACATGAACGGCCGGGAGCGTTGCTCGAGAATTCCCTTGGCAATAATGGACGCGTGTATCTCGTCGGTCATATTTGCAAGCAATACCGTAAACTCATCCCCACCGAGTCGTGACACCACATCGGTTTCGCGAACCGCATGACGAATTCTGGTCGCAACCTGCTTGATCAATTCGTCACCAAAATCATGCCCCAGGGTATCGTTGATCGTCTTGAATCGATCGAGATCGATAAACAATAATGCAATCTGACCCAGGTCGCGCCGGCTACGCGATATTGCTTCACTTAAATGCTCGGTAAAATTCAACCGATTCGGCAGGTGGGTCAATGAATCAAAATTGGCTCGATATCGAATCTGCTCTTCACTTTCTTTCAAGGCAAACACAATGTTTTGCAGTCGAAACCCAAGCAGTACCAGGCTGATCGTCATGATGGCGAGCGCAGTCAGGGTAATAATCATGATGCCGCGAAAATTATCGATTCTTTGCGATTGCTCGGTAAGCACATTTATTGCCGTCTCACCCACCTGCAAAAGCAAAACCTCCGATTCCTTATGCGCATTTTTCGCCCGCGTCTCGACAAGTTTCATCGTTTGTGCGGCGGTGGGATCAAAATTAAACAGTCCGGCCGTCAACCAGTTCTTGATATCGAAAATGGCGGGGTTGAGCTTGGCATGTATGGCCGATGCGCCAAGAACATCGTTAAACCGATAATTCTCGCTGATTTTTTCAAGCTGCTTTTCGAGTGCGAGGGTTTGCCGGACGACGACCCTGAATGTTTTAGGCGACTGGTCGGCGCGGGCAAAACCGATGCTTTGCACCAGGCTGCCCATGTCGTTTACCAGCTTGCTGATATCGCGCTCATGTTTGGACAGGGTGATCGGCAGGGCTTCTTCTATTTCCAGCAGCGTTTTCTGAAAATAGATAATCACGCTGGCGGTGCCGACTAAAAGCAAAATCACCAGGGTGATAGAAACATAGGGCCGCATCAGCAGTTTGTTATTAAGGATGTTCAATTCCCGATCAACTCATTAATCCAGACAGTACAGGCATTCGAATTACTCTATCGAGAAACCGATTTCGTTATAAAATCGCTCGGCCCCGGGATGCAAAGGTACCGCGATACCCTGCAACGCGGTTTTCAGGGTGATGCGTTTACCCTTGGCGTGACCACTATCCAGCAACTTGCGGGCACTTTCGCTCCACAGTGTTTTTGTTATGCCGTAAACAACCTCGGCATCCACCGATGCGGCGACCAGCCACTGGGCACCGACACTCACCGTCTCGACTTGCGTTACGTCCGCGTATACGCCTGCCGGAATATCGTCGCGGGTAAAAAAGCGATAGCGGGAGACCAGCCGCTCGGCCTCGGGGCCATCAATGGGCAGTAGTTTTATCCCGGTATCGGCCGCCAGTTCTGCAACGGCGCGGGCCGGATACCCTGCAACGAAGAAAAAAGCATCCAGCTTGTTTTGCCTGATTCGCTTGATTGCCAGGTCAGGCTTCAGGTATTCGACTTCGATATCTGCCCTCGAGATTCCGTACTCGTTTAAAACCAGTTGCGCGTCTATCAAGGTACCCGACCCGGGTTCATCGAGCGAAACGCGTTTGCCGATCAAATCCCTGACCTTGTCAATACCGGCATCTTTACGCGTCACGATATGGATGCTTTCCTGGTAAAGACTGGCGATGCTGCGAAGTTCGGATATCGGTGCGTCGCCCTTGAAAGTGCCAGTCCCGGTATAGGCCCAATAGGCCACGTCGGACTGGACAAATCCGGACTCCAGATTGTGCTGCTGTATATCTTCTACATTCGCCACCGAGCCATTGGCTGATTGCGCAATAACCACGAGGCCCGGTGGGCCGCAACTGCCGCCCTGTTCACAGGGCCGGTCACCCGGCGGATTGCTGACGGCAAGAGCTATCATTCCGCCAATCGGATAGTAGGTCCCGGCGACTCCGCCGGTGCCGATGCGTAATATCCGCAACTCTTCTGCCTGGCCGGCAGAAAACGGAATGCCGATGGCCAGAATAAACCAGATTGATAACAAACCTGTTCGCATAATACCCCGTCATACGACACTGATGATGACTACTCAAACCCGGGGGCAGCTTTAAGGTATTGCCTGGCTTTCAGCAATAATTAAGTCAACCCGCGTCTCTTCGCTCTATTTTCGGCGTATGATCAATCAGCGGTAATTAACAATTATTTTTCTGGTTACCACAGTTCAAAAACTACTGCGGCTACGCCCATTTTACCCGCCAGCTGTATCATTTTAGTCAAATATCTGTCACTTACCGGCTTTTTTACAATAATGCACGCCGGAAATCCACTGGCTAAGATAGGCAGATTAGCGCACTCAGGGTCAGCGGGGCGCTAAACCGCAAAAAATTAAAATCCTGTCCGCCCAGGCCCGCGCTAAGCCTGGCTACTGGCCGGAGGTAGAGCCGAAGCCGCCAATCGTTTGTTTAACATCGTCGGTCAGCCTGGTTCGACTTTCTTCGGAGGCGAATAACCAGACCAGAATCCAGCCGGCCAGGATCATAATCGCCACGAATTTCAAAAACGCAGATACCTTTTCGTTGGCCTTGAGCCGAGCGATGCGGGCGCGATTGCCCTGGTAGCTACGGTAAAAAAAACCGATGACCCTGAAAAACGGCCCGTAGAGAAAATCAATCCATTTAGAAAGAGACTTGTTCACAATATTCTGGAATAACTGTAAGCCGCTGCGGACCGCAGCAACGCCGCATTTTACCTGTCGCATGCCGGTATTGATACCAATGCCGGCAGATTGCCCGGTGCATGATTGTTTTAATTTAACCTTTACCTCAGGCCCGAGCGCAATAGGCTCACTCAGCAGAACTATTAGCACCGGAATACAATACATTCGATAAAAGGCATTGCTATATGAGCCGACACTACTATGCTCGGACCCAATTTTTCGATTCCTGGCGAGTAAGCCCAGATAATAATGTTTTCGAATTCACGGATACTGGCCGGGCCTGCGCGGCTTGCGGCATATTGTTGCGCAAGGCTGCTATATTAAGGTCTAATGTCTTTCATCCCCCTCATCGCTACCTTTGTCGCGGTCTTCCTGGTATCCGCGGTAGCCGGTCGACACGACGGCCTGCTGGTCGGGCTGTTCGTTGCGCTCATTTCCGGTCAGCTGGTGCTGCGCAGCAAATTCAACGGTCTGCAACAGCAAATCGATCGACTGCGCGAAAAGCTTGCCGAACTGAAGACACAGGCCTCCGCAGCCGCCCCTGAAGCGGTACCTGATGCGCAACGGACGCAGGCAATCGCCGAATCACCAGCTGCCGAAGCGGCAGTCTCGGCGGCGCCAGTCGAGAACATTGTCGAAGACGAAGCGGAACCGATTATCCAACAAGCGGATCCGGCTGCGGCCGCCGCCAGCATGCCGCCAGCCGCAGCTAGCCTGAGGCCCGAGCCAGCCGCGCGCGCTAAAAACCCGGTCGATCATGTCGAAGACCTGATTCGCCGCGTCGGCAACATGGTTGTGTCTTATTTCACCGACGGTAACATCTTCGTCCGTATCGGTATCCTGATCCTGTTTTTCGGCGTTGCCTTCCTGCTCAAGTACGCCGCGGAAAATTCGCGCATTCCGATCGAGATCCGGTTCATGGGCGCCGCCTTCGGCGGACTGGCGCTGCTCGTGCTCGGCTGGCAGCTGCGCGCGAAAAAGCAGATTTATGCACTGCTGTTGCAGGGCGGCGGCATCGGCGTGATTTACATTACGATCTTCGCCGCGTTTCGCCTCGCGGATCTGCTGCCGCCGACGCTGACCTTTGTTCTACTGGTGTTTTTCTCCGCCTTCACCGTCGCGCTCGCGATCCTGCAGGATTCGCGCGCGCTGGCGATTTATGCAGTGCTGGGTGGTTTCCTGGCGCCCTTCCTGGCATCCACCGGCAGTGGCAACTACATCGGCCTGTTCGGCTACTACTCGATGCTGAACGCCGCGGTTATTGCGGTCGCATGGTTCCGCGCCTGGCGTTCGCTCAACCTGCTCGGTTTCATTTTCACCTTCGGCGTGTTCGTGCTGTGGGTGGCGTTCGACTACCGCGACGAGTTCCTCTACCCCGGGCTTGGATTCCTGCTGCTGTTTTTCCTGATGTACAGCCTGATCGGCGTACTCTACGCGCTGCGCCAGCCCGAGCATTTGACCGGCCTGGTCGACGGCACGCTGGTGTTCGGCACGCCGGTCATCGCTTCCGGCCTGCTGATGATCATGTTACGCAGCTACGACTACGGCATTGCCGGCGCATCCGCCGCGATGGGCCTCTACTATATCGGCCTGGCGCGCTTCGCCTGGCGCCACATCGGTGAGGAATTCCGGCTGCTGGCGGAAGCCATGCTCGCGATCGGCGTGGTGTTTGCCACGCTGGCTATCCCCTACGCGCTCGACGGTCACTGGAGCAGCGCGGCCTGGGCGCTCGAAGCGGCCGGTATCCTGTGGGTTTCGATTCGCCAGAAACGATTTTACGCGCAATGTTTCGCGATCGCGCTGCAGGTCGGCTCCGGCGTCCTGTTTCTCCTGCGCAACATCGAAGACCTCGGTGACACGGCCTGGCTCAACCCCGCATTTCTCGGCGGCGTCTTCATCGCGCTCGGCGCGTTTATTTCGGCGCGCATGCTGTACCTGCAGGAGCGCGATTTTAAACTGCGCCTGCTGCATATTCCTTTTTACATCTGGGCCATGGGCTGGTGGCTGGTCAGCGCCCTGGTACAGATCGACGAATACGCCAGACACGAAGTCCCTGCCCTGCTGCTGCTGTTCGGCGCGACCGCGGGCCTGCTGGTGTACCTCGACCGCTTGCGCCACTGGGACTGGATGCCGGCCGCGATCAACGCCGCGTTGCTGCTGCCGGTGCTGATCCTGATATCCCTCTACTCGTGGTTCGATAACGGGCACGTGCTGGTTTCACCCGACCTGTATTTCTGGGTAGCCGCGTTGTTCGCATCCTACTGGGTGATCACAAGGCTCGAAGCGGTAGCCTGGCCCAGCTGGGTCGACATCGCCGCGCACACTGCCTTCGTCGTCTTCGTCGCGCTGCTGCTGTCGATGGAACTGGTGTGGATCTTCGAACACAAAATCGACGTCGCCGGCACGGGTTACTACGCGATTCTCGCGGTAATGCCGCTGCTCGCGCTACGGCTCGCGCAGGCAGGACGTTTTCCGGCGATCGCACGCCTCGGCAATGACTTGCAGTTAAGCATCATTGGGGCGCTTTCGGTGTTCCTGTTTTTCTGGAGCCTGATCATTAACATGACCAACAGCGGTGACCCGACCCCACTACCCTATATTCCATTCATCAATCCGGTCGATCTGACCCAGATCGCTTTTTTCCTGCTGGTACTGGGCAGCCTCAAGCTGCTGCAACCCGCGATGGCGGTGCAGCGCGACCAGATCCTGATCATCCTCGCGGGCCTGATCTTCGTCTGGCTGACCGCGGTATTGATTCGCAGCATGCATCACTATCTTGCGATCCGCTTCGATATGTCTGACATGCTGGTCGATACGCGCGTGCAAACCGCAATTTCGATTCTGTGGACCGTAATCGGCATGGGCGCGATGCTGTTCGCGTCGCGCCGCCTGATGCGCCCGCTGTGGATCATCGGCGCAGCGCTGGTGGGCGTGGTGCTGGTAAAAATGTTCTTCATCGACCTCGGCGCCAGCGGCACGGTGGAACGCATTGTTTCCTTCCTGGTCGTCGGCAGCCTGCTGGTCGCCACCGGCTACTTTTCCCCGATTCCGGAGAAGCAATCCGATGCCGACAGGTCAGAGGAAGAATCCGCGCATGCCTAAAATCGCTTTATCGATACTGCTGTTGAGCCTGTACTGCCAGGCGCAGGCGGCGCCTGAAATCCGCGATTACGCCTTTCAGGCCGTGATCAGCGAAAACGACGAGAAACTGCAGCGTTTCGTGTTACCGCTCGAAGTGATCCTTGCCTCGACGCGTACCGACCTCAGCGACCTTGCCGTTTTCAATGTCGACGGCAAGCCAATGCCGCACTCGGTCGTGGTTACACCCGCAACGGTTAGCGATCGAGTCATCGAACTACCGTTTCACAAATTCGATCGTTTCCTGCAGCAGCAAACAAAAATCGTGACCACCCGCGAGCAAAATCAGCAGGCGAACTCGACCTCGGAACTCGAAACCACCGAGAGGATTGCGGTGCAGTCGGTGCGCAACGATTACCTGGTCGAGCTTGCGCCGGACGAGGAAACCCGCAGCTTCGAGCGTCTCGAGCTGCAGTGGCAGCATGAACCGGCCAGCCAGATCCTGGAGGTCCGGATCGAGGTCGGTAACGAACTTGACCGCCTGCGCACCATCCGACCGCGCAAAAGTCTGACCAACAGCCAATCCGGAGATTCCGACTGGCGCAGCATAAATTCTATTCCCGCGCATAACAAATACCTGCGCCTGACGCCGGTCAACGCGGTAACCCGCTTCGAGTTGCAGCAGGTCAGCGGGCATTACCAGGAAACCCTGGCCGCCCCGACCCTGGTGCATACGCTCACGCCCGAGCTGGTCTCCGATGAAGCCGGCGAGTTTTACTTTTTCAGGTATCCCTCCGTGGTCAGAGCCGAAACCATGCGCATTATCCCGGGCGATAAACACAGCGTCATCGTCGGCGACCTTTATGTCTCCAACTCGAGCGAGCCGGAAAAGCGACGCCTGGCCGAAAGGGGATTCCGCCAGCACAACCTCAGCGACGACGAGGTCAAGCCAAGCCGGCCGTTCAACATGAGCAGACTCTATCCGGCAAATGTCTGGTTTTCGTCGAAAACCGACCTGCCCTCGCCGCCGCAGGTGGCCCTGGGTTATCCGCAGTACGAAGTGGTTTTCCTCGGCGACGGCAACGGGCCCTACCGGCTCGCCTGGGGCAATCACGCGCACGAAACCCTAACCGCCAGCCTGGGCGAATTGCTCGAGGGCAATCTAAAAGAGTTTCAGCAGCGGGGAATACTGGTGCAACTGGGCTCGACCGAGGAGGCCGGCGGTGCCGAACGGCTTGAACCGCAGGCATCCCTGCCCTGGAAAAAGTGGCTGTTGTGGGCGCTACTGGTAATAGCCGCGCTGGTCACCGGCCGCATGGCGTATCGCCTGTACCGCGAGATGAACGCCGCAAGCCCATCCTAGTATCGTTGGTCGGCAGCCTGCAGCAGCGGAGTTTCCCGCCGAGACAAGCTAGTAGAAGGCGAGCAACTCCGCTGCATCGCACCCCTGGCTAGGGCTCGAGCATAGCCATAAGCCGAAAGCGTAACGATTGCCAAGCCTCCGGACAGGTCTTACACTTTGCGCCTGGCCGCCATTGCCTGCCGCGCTTAAACAGCGCAGCCAGGTGGCAAAACTTTCTGGAAAAATACATGAGTAACAAACCGGTAGTACTGGTAACCCGTAAGCTGCCCGACGCGGTCGAGAAAAAACTGGCAGAAAATTTCACCCCGATTCTGAATCCGCAAGACAAGCTATACGACACCGAGGAATTACTGCGACTGGCAGCGGATGCCGACGCGATACTGCCCTGTCATACCGAGAAATTCCCGGCCGAAACCATCGCCCGATTGCCGAGCCGGGTAAAGGCCATCGCCAACTTCTCCGTCGGTGTCGATCACGTCGATCTCGAAGCGGCTAAACAAAAACAGGTCATCGTCACCAATACCCCCGACGTGCTGTCCGATGCGACCGCCGAAATCGCGCTGCTGTTAATGCTCGGCGCCGCACGCCGTGCCAGCGAGGGTGAGCGCCTGGTGCGCAGTCAGCAATGGAAAGACTGGAGCCCGGCCTTCATGGTCGGCCGGCAGATAACCGGCAAGCGCCTCGGCATCCTGGGTATGGGCAGGGTCGGTCAGGTTGTGGCCAGGCGTGCGCGCGGCTTCGACATGACGATTCATTATCACAATCGCAAACCGCTGGATTCGGAACAGGCAACAGCTGCCGTGTATCACGACACTGTCGAAAGCCTGCTGGCGGGCGTCGACGTCCTGTCGATCCATTGCCCGGCATCAGACGCGACACGGGGTCTGATCAACGCTCAACGCCTGGCGGTAATGCATCCTGACTCGATCCTGGTCAACACTTCGCGCGGCGCGGTGGTTGACGACGATGCGTTGGTCCAGGCGCTCAGATCCGGCGGCATCGCCGCTGCGGGCCTCGACGTCTTTAACGGCGAACCCGACGCCATTCATCCCGGCTACCGCGAACTCGATAACGCCTTTCTGCTGCCGCACATCGGCAGCGCCACGACAGAAACCCGGGATGCGATGGGTTATCGGGCGATCGCTAACCTGGTTGCCATATTTAACGGGCAGGAGCCTGGTGACAGGGTGGCCTGAGATCTGTCCGAGAACGGGAGCTTTCAAGCTGATCGAGCGGAGTTAAATGGCACAATCATCGAAGGTCAGCGATTTTCTCTGCAAAAAACAGCAGTACAAGTTTATTATTCTGGTATACAATATACCGCCCTTGGGTAAACTTAAGGTTCCAAAATCAACCTGAAATAATGTAGTATCCGGGGCTGAAACGGCGATCATCCACAAATCTACAAATAAAGCCGTTTACAAAAGCAATAAACCAAAATAGAAAAATTTCGTAGTCCGAAATTATGTCTACCAAAAGAGGAATAAAACTATGACCGAAGAAGTGAAAACATCACGCCGCAAGTTTCTGACTACTGGAGCCGCGGCCATTGCAGGCGGCGCCGCCGCGGCCTCCTTCCCCAATATTTCCGTTGGCCAGAGCCCTGTTGTCTTAAAAGTACAGGCTGCCTGGGGCGGCGGTATCTTTCTTGAATTCGCCGAGGACTATGTCCGACGCGTTAACGAAATGTCCGGCGGATCGCTGAAAATCGATCTGCTCGGCGTGGGCGCGGTCGTCAAAACCGCCGAAATGCAAACCGCGGTGCACAAGGGTGTACTCGACGGCGCGCATCTGGTTACCGCCTACTGGTATTCGAAAAGCCCGGTCGCGTCACTGTTCGGCACCGGTCCCTGTTTCGGCTGGTCGGCCAACGAGCTGATGGGCTGGATCCAGTACGGCGGCGGTAGAGCGCTTTACGAGGAATTGATGTACGACAAGCTGAGACTCGACCTGGTCGGTTTCTTCTCCGGTCCGATGCCGGCGCAACCGCTGGGCTGGTTCAAGGAGCACATCACCAGCAGCGCCCAGATGAAAGGCCTGAAGTATCGCACCGTGGGTCTGGCCGCAGACGTGCTGCAGGAAATGGGCATGTCGGTCGTACAGCTGCCCGGCGGTGAAATTCAACCGGCAATGAAGAGCGGCCTGATCGACGCGGCCGAATTCAACAACCCGACTTCGGACAAGGACTTCGGCATGCAGGACGTTTCCAAGCATTACCACCTGGCGAGTTTCCACCAGTCACAGGAATGTTTCGAAATTATCTACAACAAGAGGCGTTTCGACAAGCTGGCGAAGGAGCATCAGGCGATTCTGGAATACGCTTCCGAAGCCGCATCGGCGGATATGGCGTGGAAGGCGATGGAGCGTTACTCACAGGATCTGGTAACGCTGAAGGAAAAGCACGGTGTAAACGTATACCGTACGCCCGACAGTGTCATGAACGATCAGCTCAAGGCCTGGGATACCATTGTCAAGAAGTTCAACAAGTCCGATCCTTTCTTCAAGAAGGTAATCGATTCGCAGATGGCCTGGGCCAAGCGTCACGGAGCCTATGCTTTGAATAATGCGCCAAACTACCAGGGTGCCTACGAGCATTACTTTGGCAAGCTGTAACAGGCAAAAAAGCTAGTCGGCAAGGGCGGTATTATTTAATACCGCCCTCGCTTTTTGTGTATCAAACTCCTGATTGACACCCTGGTGACATGCCATGATGACTCGCATTCTTCACTTTATCGATAGCCTGAGCGCCTGGTCCGGCAAGGCTTTCGCCTGGTGTATCGTAATCCTGACCTTTTCCACCTGCTACGAAGTATTCATGCGCTACGTGCTTAATTCGCCAACGGTGTGGGCTTTCGATATGAGCGTGCAAATGTACGGCGCGCTGTTCATGATGAGCGGGGCCTACGCGTTATCGCAGGATGCGCACGTGCGTGGCGACGTCGTCTATCGGCTGCTAAAGATCAAAACCCAGGCCAAGATCGATCTGACGCTTTATATCCTGTTCCTGATGCCCGGTGCGCTGGCATTGATCTACTACGGATACGGTTTTGCCGCCGATTCCTGGTTTTACAAGGAGGTGAGCTGGAGCAGTCCGTCGCGAATTCAAATCTATTTCTTCAAAACCCTGATACCCGTTTCCGGCACGCTGGTCTTACTGCAGGGTATCGCCGAGGCCGTGCGCTGCGTCATCTGCATCAAAACCGGGGCCTGGCCGGCCCGGCTGCACGATGTACAGGAAACCGAAACCATGCTGATGAACGAACAGGAAGATTTGCGCAAACTGGAGGAAGAAGGTCATGTCTGATCCAGTCATCGCGGTTTTCATGCTCGGCCTGTTCATCTTCATGGTGATGCTGGGCTTTCCGATTGCCTTTACCCTGATCGCGATGGGCCTCGGCTTTGGCTACTACGCCTACTACGACCCCGAACGCATGCAGACCATATTCGATAATCGAATCTTCGACCTGTTCGTGCAAAATACTTTTTCGGTCATGTCCAACGACGTACTGGTGGCCGTCCCACTCTTCTTATTCATGGGCTATGTGGTCGAACGGGCCAACATAGTCAATCGTCTGTTTTTCAGCATCCAGCTGGCCGCGCGTCACCTGCCGGGTTCGATGGCGGTCGCGGCGCTGTTTACCTGCGCCATATTCGCAACCGCTTCAGGCATCATCGGCGCGGTCGTTACGCTGATGGGTATGCTCGCGTTCCCGGCCATGTTGAAAGCCAATTACGACGAGAGTTTCGCGGCCGGCGTAATCTGTGCCGGTGGCTGTCTCGGCATCCTGATACCGCCGTCGATCATGCTCATCGTCTACTCGGCGATCGCGGAAATATCGCCACTGCGTCTCTATGCCGCCGCCATGTTCCCCGGCCTGCTGCTGGCCGGACTGTACATGGTCTATGTGGTTGGGAGAGCTACCTTAAATCCGAGCCTGGCGCCAAAGCCGAAAGAGGAGGAGGTTCCGTCCTTCGGCAGGATTGCCTGGGAACTAATCACCTCGTTTGTTCCCCTGGCACTGTTGATCATGAGTGTGCTCGGCGCCATTTTGATGGGTCTGGCTACACCGGCAGAG
Organism: uncultured Gammaproteobacteria bacterium; assembly: GCA_947259305.1. Lineage (GTDB taxonomy): Bacteria > Pseudomonadota > Gammaproteobacteria. The sequence goes on from CAMYML010000035.1 coordinate 18,487, forward strand.
GCTGCGGGTGTGGGTGCATTCGGTGGACTCTTCCTGGCGGTTTGCTATCGCGCGCTAAGCTGGGAACGATTAAAGCAGGCGGTTTACCTGACCGCGAAAACCTCGGCTATGGTGTGCTGGCTGTTCGTGGGCTCGTGGACTTTCGCCTCGGTGTTCTCCTACCTCGGTGGTCACGAGTTGATCAACGAATGGGTGCTCTCTCTTGAACTGGGAACGGTTGGATTTCTGATACTCGCACAAACCATTATTTTTCTGCTGGGATGGCCGCTGGAGTGGACCGAAATTATCATCATATTCGTGCCCATCTTCCTGCCGATGCTGGAAACCTTCAATGTCGAACCGCTGTTTTTCGGCATTCTCGTGGCCCTGAATCTGCAGACCTCGTTCCTGACACCGCCGATGGCGATGGCTGCCTATTACCTGAAGGGCGTGGCCCCACCGCATATCCAGCTGATGGACATTTTCCGCGGCATCATGCCCTATCTCGCGATCATCATTTTCTCGATGATACTGCTGTATAACGTCCCCGGAATCGCACTGTGGCTGCCGGTTTACCTGTTCGGACCCGGGTAATCTACGGACAAGGCCCGAGACATGGATAAATTCGACCCGGCTGCAGCAAACCTGCTTGGCGCCAGAGACTCCCGGGCGGCTATCGAAAGCGGGTTGCTGAGCTCGCAGGAGCTGGTCGCAGCCTGTTTCGCGCGCATCGACGAACTCGAGGAATCGATCGGCGCCTGGGCGCATCTCGATAAAGAACTGGCCCTCGAACAGGCGCGTGCGGCAGACGAATTTCGCCGGCGCGGCCTGCCAGTAGGCGCATTGCACGGCCTGCCGGTCGGGATCAAGGATATCATCGATACCGCCGACTACCCGACCGAACGCGGAACGACGTTACATCGCGGGCGCCGGCCGGCACGGGATGCAACCCTGGTGTCGTTGCTGAAAGAAGCCGGGGCCATCATCCTCGGCAAAACCGTCAGCACCGAAATGGCGGTATTCGCACCCGGCAAAACCCGCAATCCGCACAACCCGGCACATACCCCGGGCGGCTCCTCGAGCGGCTCGGCGGCGGCGGTCTCGGCCGCGATGATTCCGCTCGCG
>CAMYML010000036.1 GCA_947259305.1 uncultured Gammaproteobacteria bacterium
CTGGCCTTCGTTCTGGGTTACCAGGACATAGAGGACGGGAGCGACGCAGCCAGCCTGAAGAGCCTGGGTATTGCCTATCACAAGCCATACTCGGGCACGGGCGACATGGTGCTGGGGCTGTCAGCCGTCGAAAGCGAAGTGAAACCGGCGGGCGGCGGGACAGTCGACGGCTCGGGCAACGAATTCATCCTGGAAATCAGAAACCGAAGCAGCGCGGAGACCGAGTTTTCCATCGGCCTTACCCGGCTCGAAATCGAAGATGATTCCGACACCGGTTACCAGTTTGGAATCGTAAGCGGAAACCCCCAGGGATTTCAGTTTGTACTGAGGTATATCGACCGGGATGATACGAACTCGATCTCGCTGGGGTTGCGTTCCAGCTTTTAATCACTGCCGTACTGACGGGCTAGGGCACGACTTCTTTCAGCGCCAGCGGGGCGCCCTGCACGATGTCATACGCCAGCTCGCGCGCCGTTTCCATCAAATCCGGTTGCGGGCAGACCCGGCTAACCAGGCCCCAGTGGCTGGCTTCCTCGGCGCTCATGCGCCGCCCGGTATAAAGTAAATCCATCGCTACGTTGTAAGGTATGCGCCGCGGCAGGAGCTGCAGCGCGCCGACGTCGGGCAAAAAGCCGTGTTACATTACCAGCCAACCCAGCCGGGGTTCCCGCATCCGTCCGGCGCCGCTGATTCGACATACCAATCCCGAGCTCAGGCTGCTGGAAAACATCGTCGGGCGCGACCTGCGGGTGCAGGCCGTGATCGACGGGCAGGGTATCGCGCTCAATGATTTTCTGGTCGACGATGAAGTCGAGGCCGGGCGCCTGTACCAGTATCGTCGCGTGAGACTGGACAGCTATGGCTACTTCCTGGTCTATCCGCGTCGGACCGCTGCAGATGCGGCAAGCGTGACATTTCGGGACTGGATTATGCGCGTTGCCGAGCTCGATAACGGCCGCCTCGCGGGCAGCTCGGCCGTGGTCTGAAATGCAGCCAGACCGCCGCTTGCGGCGTAATTAGCACAGCCTGCTATACTCATCTGGCATTCATTATGAGTAAATAATAAGGGGTCAGAAATGAATGATATTTACGCAACGCCGGAAGCCGATCTTGCGCAGGATATTGCAGCGGATCGCGCCGGCGGCAATATCGACGATGCGGTCGCCGGTAATTTCGAAGTCAACATGCTCGAAACGCTGGGCGAAGCCTGGCGCGGGCTCAAGGGCTTTAAGCTAAAATGTCTCATCGCAATATTGCTTTACATGGGTTTGGGATACTTACCACCGTTCTGGCCCGAACCGGGGCCGATCCGGGCGTCATCGGCATCCTGAGCATCGTATTCCAGCTCGTGATCACCGTTATCGCACTGCCCATGAGCATCGCGGTCATGGTCATGGCGATGCGCCACGCGAATCGTAAATCGGTCTCGGCGGGCGAAATTTTCAGGCACTTTGGCGTCGTCGGCACTTTGTTCCTGGCCTACCTGATCATGACGATTATGATCATGCTCGGCATTGTCTTGCTGGTGCTGCCGGGCATTTACCTGATGTTTGCCTATGTTTTTGCGATGCCATTGGCGCTCGAAAAGAAAATGGGGGCCTGGCATTCGCTCGAGACATCGCGCAAGGCGTCTACCAAAGTCTGGTTTCGACTGGTTGGGCTATTGTTGCTAGTATCGCTGATCAATCTGCTCGGCTTTTTAACGATTGTCGGCTGGATCTGGACGATTCCGTGGACGGTGCTGACATTTTCAATGATTTACCAAAAAATCTTCGGGGTTGAAGCTCACACGCTCGCGGATTAAGGACGGAAGTATTGCTGGATACACGTTATCGGGTTGAGATTCCGGGGGGTATCAACCTCGATGCCCAGGTTGTCGGACCGATTCCACGATTTTTTGCTTTCGCCATCGATCTGGCGTTTCGCGGCGTTATCGTTTTCGTGTTATCGATGGCGTCGATTCCGTTCGGCGCCTTCGGTCTCGGCGGCGGCTTTTTCCTCATATTCCTGTTTGCCATCGAGTGGCTCTACCCGGTGTTGTTCGAAGTCTTCTGGCGCGGGCAAACGCCAGGCAAGAAGGCACTCGGGATTTCGGTTATCAACGACGATTTAACCCCGGTTACCCTGGGCACTTCGCTGGTGCGAAACCTGTTGCGCACGGTCGATTTTTTACCCCTGTTCTACCTGGCAGGGTTGATAACGATGTTGTCCAATCGTCGTTTTCAACGCCTCGGCGACCTGGCCGCGGGCACCCTGGTGATCAGCGTGGGGGAATCGAACCGGCCGGCGCCGCAACGGGACCTGGTTCCGCTGGCGCCGTCGACGCCGCTGCTGCGCACCGAGCAATCTTCGATAATCGATTTTCTGCAGCGCAGCCAGCAGCTTTCGGAGCCGCGTCAAAGAGAGCTCGCCAGTATTCTCGAAGGCATAACCCATGAAAAGGATGATAACGGGGTTCTGCAACTGCAACGCCTCGGTGCCTGGTTCCTGGGGCTACGATGAAGCAGCATAGCTTTGTGCAACAGCACGGACCCACCTGGCAGCGGATAGAGGATTCACTGGCAAAACCGGCGCAAGCAGACAATAGCAAAGTCCTGGCGGAGCATTACCTGCTGCTGTGCCAGCATCTCGCGATCGCCAAGGAGCGACTTTACGACGCGGCGCTGGTGGAGCGCCTGAACAACCTGGTGCTGGCGCTTTATCGCGAACTTTACCGCTACCGTTCAGAAACCCGGCTCAACTTTTACGCCTTTTTCAAACGCGATTTCCCGTTGGCGATTTATCGCCATCGCTACTACGTTCTGCTGGCTTTTCTGGTGTTCGTCATGCCCGGGCTGATTGCCGGCGCCTGGACCTATTTCGACGAGGAAGCGGTTTACAGCATCCTCGACGCGCCCGAGGTGCGCCAGGTTGAACGCATGTACGATCCCGACGCGCGCAAGCTGGGGCGCGAACGCGAAGCCGATACCGATATCTTTATGTTTGGTTTTTACATCAAGAACAATATCAGCGTCGCCTTTCGCTGCTTTGCAGGGGGCATGTTGGTCGGTATCGGTACCCTGCTGGTGCTGTTTTTTAACGGCCTGTTTATCGGCAGTATCGCCGGGCATTTGACCCGTCTGGAATATGTCGACACTTTTTATCCCTTCGTGGTCGGCCATGGTTCATTCGAATTGACCGCGATCGTATTCAGCGGCGCCGCCGGTCTCAGGCTCGGTTTTGCGATTATCAATCCGGGGCAGTTCAGCCGGCTCGACTCGCTGCGCCAGGCCGGGCGCGACGTCGTGCCCATGCTTTACGGCATCGTGCTGATGCTCGTTATCGCCGCCTTCCTGGAGGCGTTCTGGTCGTCGAGTACAAGCCTGTCGATCGAAATCAAATACGCGGTCGGTGCCCTGTTATGGGTCCTGGTGCTGCTTTACTCGTTTTCGGGCCGCCGCTATGAATCTCGATAAGCTTCAGATCAACGCCTGTATTCGATCGGGCTGGCAGTCGGTGGATCTCGGCTTTTTAATGGCGCGCGCCTGGTTCCGGCCGCTTTATTTCGCCGGGCTGCTGGCGATGCTGCCGCTGTCGGCCGTATTGCTGCTGGTATTCTGGAAATCGCCGTTCTGGGCGCTGGCGATTATCTGGTGGCTCAAGCCTTTCTGGGAGCGCCTGCCCCTGTTTATCGCCAGCCGCAAGCTGTTCGATGAGGAAGCGGGCGCCTGGTCGAGTTTCAGGTCTTTCCCGCTCAAGGATATTCTGCCCTGGCTGTTATGGCGTCGCTTTTCGGTGCAGCGTGCCTTCGATAACCCGGTGACCGTGCTCGAAGACTTGCGCGGCGGCCAGCGCCGCCAGCGGCTGCGCGTGCTGCACGGTAAATATAGCGATGTCGCGCTGGGCAACCAGTTCGTCTGCTTTTGTTTCGAATTACTGGTTTGCTTCGGTATTGCCCTGATGATCGATTTCTTTACGCCCGAATCGCTGGGTCTCGAGGTTTATGACAAGTTCGATGACCTGACCCTGCTGGGAGAATGGATGTTTACCCTGTCCGGATTCATGGCGATGTCGCTGACGATGCCGTTTCACTGCATGGCCGGGTTCGCGCTTTATCTCAACCGCAGAATCGAACTCGAGGCCTGGGATATCGAGATCAGTTTCCGCAGCCTCGCCAATCGCAAGCGCGCCTCCGAATCGCAGGCGGCCGGTCTGCTGGCCTCGTTGATGCTCGCCGTGATTGTTTGCCTGGCTGTGCCGGGCAGCGCCGACGCCGCCATCGATCACGATCGCGATTCGGCAGCCGGGTTGATCGAGGAGGTTTTGCAGAGCGAGGATTTCGGGCAGGAAAGAACGCTGCGCAAATGGCGCTTCAAGGACTGGAGCGAAGAAGTCGATGAAGAGGCTTTTCCCGAATGGCTGATCGAGTTTCTCGAATGGTGGGAAGAAAATGTTGACTGGTCGACAGATTTTAGCGGTACCGCCTTCTTGCTCAAGATTGTGCTGGTGATTCTGTTCCTCGGGTTGGTGACTTACCTGTTAATCCGCTATCGCGGGCCGCTGTCGCGACTGGGCAGTGGCAGGCCCAGGGAAAAAGCGCCCGCAGTTCTGTTTGGTCTGGACGTTACCCCGCAAAGCCTGCCGCCCGATGTGCCGGCACAGGTGATGCGATTGTGGGACGAGGGCGGTTACCGTGAAGCGCTGAGCCTGCTTTACCGAGCCTCGCTATCGCGCCTGATCGACAAGTACGAAATCGCGTTTCGCGCCAGTCATACCGAAGCGGAATGCGCCGCACTGGTAAAAGCGCGCGGGATCGAGTCACTCAGCGATTATTTCTGGCAACTGACCGCAGTCTGGCGACAGCTGGCTTACGGGCATCGGGTGCCCGCCGGCGAAATCATACAAGACCTTTGCCAGGGCTGGACGACCGAGTTATCCGATGAGTCAAAATAGAATTTCGCTCAAGCTCCTGCTCGGACTGATACTGCTCGGCGTTATCGGCTGGTTTCTCTATGCCAGCATCGAGTTCTACGAAGAAACCGAGGAGTCGGGCTGGAGTGTCGATGCCTTGCGTAACCCTTACCTCGCGGCCCAGCAATTCATGAACCGCAGCGGCATCGAGGTAACCGATGTCGACAGCCTGGCCAGGCTCGACGAACTGAGCTCGGTCGGCACCCTGTTCTTCAGCGATGCCAACCAGGTGCAGTCGCCGCGTCAGCTGGAACAGGTGATGGACTGGCTGGATGTGGGTGGTAATGTCATTTACAGCGCAAACTCGACCGCCAGTGGAGACGATCTGCTGCTCGAGGAATTCGAGGTCGAAGTGGACTGGGCCGACTACGAAACCGAAAAAAAGAGCGAGGATAAGCCGTTCAGTGAAACCATGCGCGAATATAATCGCCAGCTCGAGGAAGGCAAAACCAGGGAAGATATTGCACGCGCGCTCGCCGACGAAGAAATCTCGTTAACCCGGGTAAGCTTTGGCGATGATATCGGCGATGTCGACGTGGCTTTTGACAATAGCCGAATCCTGTCGCATCCCTATATCGCCGATGCCGAGTATGCTGCGGGCAAGCACACACCATTCAGCTGGTCGGTTTCGGAGCGCGGGGTGCACATGATGCAATTCGAGGTCGGCAGCGGCCTGCTGACTATCGTATCCGATCCGAATATCTGGAATTCCTACCAGATCGATCTCTACGATCACGCCTATCTGCTGTGGTTGCTGAGTGCCCAGGAGGGGAATTTCGCGATTCTGCGATCGGTAGTGCGCGATTCGATCTGGACGCTGATGCGGCGCAACGCCGGCGAATTGCTGATCGCGGCGGGACTGCTGATCCTGGTCTGGATCTGGCGCATGGGCTATCGTTTCGGGCGCCTGGTGCCGCGCGACCTGTCGCGCACGCGCGCCATGGGTGAGCATTTTACGTCGGTTTCACACTATCTGTGGCACCGCCGCTACGGCAATTATCTGGTCAAGCCGTTGCGGCAGCAGGTGCTGCGGCGGGCCAGCCTGACCCTGCCTGAATTTTCACGCGCCGACCCGGTACGGCAGAACGAGTTACTCGCCGAGCGCTGCGAGTTGAATCTCGCGACTATCGCGCGCGCTTTTAGCGAACAGGATTTTAACGAAACTTCCTTTGTACAAACCGTAAGACTTTTGAAACGGATCGAGCAATCACTATGAATGATTCAACCAGTACTACCCCGGCCGCGCTGAACGCGTTGCGCGACCATATAAACAGCCGCCTGATTGGACAGTCGCAGGTCGTCGATCAGGTATTGATCGCCATGCTTGCCGGCGGTCATGTATTGATCGAAGGCGTGCCGGGTCTTGGCAAAACCCTGCTGGTGCAAGCTATGGCGGCGGGTATTGGCGGCAAGTTCAAGCGCATCCAGTTTACCCCCGACCTGATGCCGGGCGATGTCACCGGGCACGTAATGTTCGATATGTCGCAAAGCAAGTTCGTGCTCAAGCAGGGGCCGGTGTTTACCAACCTGCTGCTCGCCGATGAAATCAATCGCGCCCCGGCCAAAACCCAGGCGGCGCTGCTCGAAGTCATGCAGGAGCGCCAGGTAACGCTGGACGGCAAATCGATGAAGGTCGGCAAACCGTTCATGGTGCTCGCGACACAAAACCCGATCGAGCAGGAGGGTACCTACGCCTTGCCCGAGGCCGAGCTCGACCGCTTTATCCTCAAGATCAATATTGACTACCCGCAGGCGCAGGACGAGGTTTTGATCGCAACGCGCTACGCGCTGGAGGCCTTCGGCGGCGACCCGGGCGATACGCGGCAGTTGATCGATGTGGAAGCCGCGCAACAGCAGTGCGCCGCGATCGAGGTCGACGACAGGGTGGCCGAATATGCGGTCGAGCTGGTGCGCGCCACGCGCGGCAGCACGCTGCTACGTCACGGGGCAGGACCGCGCGCCAGCATTGCGCTGTTACGCTGCGCCAAGGCCCTGGCGTTGCTCAATGGCGTTAGCTTTATTACTCCGGACGACGTCAAGGCGATGGTGTTACCGGTACTGCGTCATCGTGTCATCCTCGCGCCCGAAGTGGAAATCGACGGTCTCGGCGTCGATCAGGTACTCGCTAATCTACTGGAAAAGGTCGACGCACCGCGCTCATGAAACCATCCCGGCTGTTACTGCAGTTGCTGCTGCTATGGCTGCTGGCGGGAATACTCGCCGCGGCGGCCACTATTCTCGAATGGCCCCGGGTGTTTGAAATCAAGGTGGTTTTCTGGAGCTGGTTCGCGCTACTCGTGATGCTGGCCCTGCTCGACGGCTACTCGTTGCGGCGGCCGCGACTCGTCGCGACACGTTCGCTGGAGCCGCATCTCGCGCTCGGGGTGCGTCAGCATGTCGAAATCAGGCTGGAAAACCAGGAACCGCGCCGGCTGCAGCTATGGCTGACCGACTTTCCGCCGGCCCAGCTGCAGATGGAGGGGCTGCCGGTCAGGCTGGAACTGGATCCCGCGGAACATGCCCGGGTGCGCTACTCGATTACGCCGCTGCAGCGCGGTCTGGCCGAATTCGGTCGGGTCTGCTGTCGCGTGACTTCGGGCTGGCGCCTGTGGGAAAAGAATTATTTCTATGCCGAGCCGCAACAGTCCAGGATTTATCCGAATTACAAGCCGCTGTTTCGCTCCTCCTTTATCGGTAGCGAACAGCTCTATGCCGACCTCGGAATGCAGCTGCGGCAACGCCGTGGCGAGGGCACCGATTTTCATCAGCTACGCGATTTTCGCGTCGGCGATTCATTACGCCAGGTGGACTGGCGCGCGACCGCCCGTTTCCAGAAACCGATATCGCGCGAATACCAGGAAGAGCGCGATCAGCAGGTCGTATTTCTGCTCGATTGCGGGCGCCGTATGCGCGCCCGAGATGGTGAAATCAGTCATTTCGATCATGCGCTCAACGCCTTGCTGATTTCGGCTTTCGTCGCGCTGCGCCAGGGTGACAGCGTCGGCTTGCTCAGTTTTGCCGGGCAGTCGCGCTGGGTTGCACCGATCAAGGGACGCTTCCAGATCAGCCGCCTGCTGGATCAGATCTATGACCTCGACAGCTCACCCGTCACCAGCGATTACCTCGACGTGGCGCAGCAGCTAATGACGCGCCAGCCGCGGCGTTCGCTGATTGTCCTGATTTCGTCGCTGGAGCCGCAGGACCGCGAGGATCTTGCCAGCGCCGCGAAGTTACTGTCGCAGCGTCACCTGGTGATGGTCGCATCGATGCGCCAGCAGGTATTGACCGATACGCTCGCGGGTGAAGTGGAATCGATTGACGACGCCCTGCGCTACTGCGGGGTCAGCCACCACCTGCAGGACCAGGCGGCGATGTACGCGCAGTTGCGCAGCGATAACATTATCGTTGCCGACACGCCGCCGGCCTATATGCATTCAACCTTGATCAACGAATACATGGCCTTGAAGCGCAGCGGGATTTTCTAGCGCGATTGATGCAAGTCAATGGCGAATCCCGGGTCTCGATTATTATTAATAAATAACAAGTTGATATTTTTATCCCAGGTAACCCGGAAAATGGAAGCATTGCCATGTTTGATTCTTTAAAGCACTGGTTCGACTCGCTCACAGAGGTGAGCAAGCTTTTTGACCATCGCGACGATGAAATCCTGCACATCGCGCTGGCATCGGTTTTGTACCATGTGATTAGTGCAGACCAGCGTGTCGACAGCAGGGAGAAACACGAGTTCGACCGCATTTTGAAACAGGAATTCGATCTTAACAGGGAGCAGGTCGACCATCTCTATCAGGCTGCCAAGGGCTCGACCTCGGATGTGCACGGCGACCTGCATACCATCAATTTTTATCTGAAACGCAACCCGGTGATACGCATGAACTTTATGCATAAGCTGTTGCAACTGATCGACGTGCACGGCACGCACGGCGAAGAGCTGGATCTTTTCTTCGACGCGCTGCACGAAGTCTTCCCCGAAGTGAAGGCAACCGGGGGCGACGAAGACGAGTTCTAGGACTTAGGCTACCCGGACGCTGCTCGTCTGTTTCAAGATAGCCGCTTGCAGGTTCGTCTACTGGCGGGAAGCTACAGGTCCAAATACTTGCCGATCTGTTTTTTGGCGAATGCAAGCAGCAGGGTCTGCGCGGCCGACTTCAGGGTGGACAGGGAAGCGTCCTTGAATTCGGCTTTCAACACGTCCCATATCTCCGGTCGATTGATAGCTTCCAGAAATTCGTGACCGGACGCGGTTAGCCTCAGCGGTCGGCTACTCCACTCGAAGTTACCGCCCAGGGTGATTTCGTAACCCAGGTCGCTCTTCTTATCCAGGCATTCGATAAACTGCTGGTCTTCGAGAATCTGCATGTGAAACAGGAACTTGTCGTCGATCTCGATGCCCTGCTGCATGATGTCGGCGACCCAGACAAACGAGCGTTCGGATACGATGAAGCTGTTCAGAATTTTCCTGAGATATTCCTGATCGATTTTCATGGCTACTCCTCCTGCTCTATTTTAATGCCGACAGGCTAAGACTCAAGTAGCGGTAGTTTGGGAAGTATCCGCCGACTCGGCAATCCATGGTCAATCAGCTCACCGAGACGATGGCGCCGGTTATGAACAGCGAGGCGCCGAACAGCTTTTTCAAGGTTATCGGATCATGCGGGGATTCCAGAATTCCGAGGTGGCTGACGATCATCGCCATCAGGATCTGTCCCGCCAGTGACAGGATGACCAGCTTTCTCGCGCCCAGGATTGGAATCAGGAAGGTAATGCTGAGCACGATAAACGCGCTGATAAACCCGGTCAGGTATAAATAGGGGGGTACTGCGCCGATATTGGATATCGTTGCGGGTTTGCCGAAGATCAGGAATAAAAGGATCGAGGTCACCAGCGCCACGAAATAAAAAGTGATGCTTGCGGTCAATGGCGATCCGAGGTACCTGGCGACGGAACTGTTCATCGGCAGGTAGATAGACGATATGGCGCCTATCAGGAAGGCGAAAATTATGAATATCCCGGTTTGCATTTTGATTCCTGTAGTTGCTTAACGGACTCGGTGATCCTGTTTGCCAGCCTGCCGTTATAGTACTGCGCTGGCACAGCCTGGCGACTGGATGCATAAATCTGGGATCAGGATTCAGGTTTGACGTCGGAATAATAAATCCGCCCGCTATCATCGACCCAGCGATATAATTTTTTGTCGGACTTTGGTTTGACCGGCTGCTTGTTACCCGGTTCGACGTTAACGGATGTCTGATCGGGCGCAACCGCGGGATCCGCTTCATCCGCAAAGATGATATCCGCCAGTTCCAGCAGCTTGTCGTTGGTCAATAAATCCAGGGGATTGCCGGAACGGATTTTTTCTTGAAACTCGGCATCGGCGATGATTTCCTGAACTCTTTTGTTGTTTTTCGCGCGTTGCGCCCGACCCCAGATATCAGTCAGCCGAGTTGCCAGTGCGGCATCGACCGCCTGATTATTTTGCGCGGCCTCTTCGAGTAAGCCCGAGGCGCTGGCAAGGGCCTGCATGTCGGCATTGCTCATCAGCCGCTGAAAGGCAGGTAGCTGGCGTACCGCTTCGGCATCGCCGCTGTTCAGCGCCGCCTGGTTGCGTGGATCGTTCAGTATCTCCGTCATGTCGTCGCTCTGCGCCAGGCGTTGCGCTCGCTGCACCATGTCTGCCGGCGCCTCGGCCAGGGCTGCGGTTATTTTAGTGACTTCGGGATTGGCGGATCCGAGCGACATGGCGGACGCCACGGCCTTGCCGGCAACCCGGGTGGCGAATTTTTCAATCTTGCTCGGTTTTGTTGCCGTGGCGGCTTCAACCGCCGCGGCGGGGCGGATGTCACGCACGAATGCAACACACCAGACGATTACGATAGCGAGTAATACCCCGGTTGCGGAACCGACCGCGGCGCCGCCGAGCGACGATCCGATCGAAACGGGCTCATCTTCCAGCAACAGCTTCTCGACCAGCCAGAACAGCAGGCTGACCAACAGGCCCGCGCCGAAGAACAACGCCAGTGAAGCGAGCACAAACGCGACGACGCCATGTAGCTGGAAATGGGCTTCGACCATGCGGGCAGCCTGCCCGGTGTAGAGGAAGGCGCAGATGTAACCCGCCACCACGCTCAGGATCCTGGCCAGTGATTTCAGCAGGCCCTTTTTGTATCCGCGGAAGGCGAAATACAGCACGACGACCAGAAAGATGATCAGCGACCAGTCCATCAGGACCCAGCCCCGGAAGATAAGTATTGGACAGTTTCAGGCACTGTTTTCAACCCGGGTTAAAGTCGCCTGGTCCGCCGCTTTCAGGAAATAGGCTTTCAGGGCGGGTTTCTGCTTCGACTGCGGATCGTCGAACAGCGCATAGCCTTTCTTGATGCGCCCCTTGGCAAAGTATTTCAACGGTTTTGCCTGCCCGCTGGCGATCAACTCGGCCACCTCTGCTGACGCTAGCTTGAACGCCAGTCCAACCGGCGACCAGGAGGCACAGATGGTATTGTCGGCATAAACCGCGGCGCCGTTGAAGTAATTTTTCACCGTCAATTCGGCGCCCAGCTCGGCGCCGAAATCCAGTGTTGAAATCAGCCCGGTTAATTTATCGACATAGTGCTTCGATATGATTTCCCAACGATTGTCTTCATCGTCAAGCGCTTTGTCCTGGTTCTTGATTACATTCAACTTGGCCTTCCTCTCAAGATATAAACCCGGCAGGGTGCCGCCAGATACCGAATTGTAACCCGAGTCGATGCCAGGTGAACCCCTATTCCAGCAGGTTTGCGTCGAGTAACCGCCTGAAGTTGCCGCCTAGCAGCTTGCCGACATCGTCTTGCGACAATCCCGCAGCAAGCAGGGAAGCGGTCAGCCGCGGCAGCCCGGTGGCATCGAACGGTGCGGCAATACTACCGTCGAAATCCGAACCGAGGCCAACATGGTTGATGCCTGCGATGCTGATCGCATAGCTTATCGCCCGCGTTATTCCGGCGAGGCTGGCATCGCAAACGGCGCCCTTCCAGTAGCCAATGCCGACGACACCTCCGTTCCCGGCGATGGCGCGTAACTGATCGTCGGACAGGTTGCGCGCACCCGCACAGGTGCCCTTGACGCCACCGTGTGAGACCACCACGGGTTTGCGCGCGAGCGCAAGCGTGTCCGTGAAGGCGGCCGGGGAGGCGTGGGCCAGGTCGATCGTAATACCGAGGGTTTCCATGCGCGGAATCAGTCGACGTCCGAGAGCGGTGAGCCCATATTTTTTACTGCCATGCGCCGAGCCGGCGATTTCGTTATCGGAAAAATGGGCTAGCCCCATCATGCGATAACCGGCGGCATGGAGTTCGTCGAGAGCGGCTTCGCGCCCACCTAGCGCCTGCATGCCCTCCAGCGCGAGTAATCCCTTGAGGCCGTCGGCGAAAAGATCGTCGCGCCGAAGTACCAGCGATAGGGCTGAAGTTTCGGCCAGGCGGTACAATTCCTCGGCCTGCGCGAGCGCGCGATGCCGGGGATCGAACCAGGTAGCCGGGGAGCGCCAGGCGGCGACAAACAGTAGCGGCAAGCTATCGGAATCGGCCGGGTTGGAGTCGTAGTTCAGGCCCCGCGGCACCTGGGTGACGGCGCTGAATACCTGCAGGTCGATACCGCCGGCACGCAAACGCGGCAGGTCGGCGTGCCCGCGTTGCTGTCGTTTGCCGAGATTGCGGCCCCACAGCAGCGAATCGGCATGCATGTCGGCGACGAAGGCGATTTCATGGAATGCGTGGACTGCCGCAGGAACGGGGTAAGATTCCGCGGCGATCACGGCGTTTAGCTTGTTGTCGTAATAGGGCAGCACGGCAAAATGTAGCAGGCCCAGCGCTATAAGCACCAGGCCGAACAAACTCGTCAGCAGTCTGGTCAAAAACTTCTTTATCGGTCTGCCTCCTGCGTGATCGCCGTCGGATATTGCCGGGTTTACTTCAGCTTCGACGCCCAGATGGCGAGCTTGTGTTTCATCGATTTCTGGGATATCTGATCCTGCGGAATGGGCTGGATTACCTGGTCGTGCACTAGCAAGCGATATATATATTCGATCTTCTCGGTTGCCGAATCGGTGGGCTCGAATTCGACCACGCCGCGTTGCTCGCCATATTTCATGCCCTCGGTAATTGCCTTTTTGACCATTTCCTTTTCGTTTTTGAGCATTTTCATGGGCTACTCCGTTCTGACCTGACCCCTGGCCCGCTATTTTTACACGCAACCGCTAGCCGCAAATCAACGTCGAAAGCCGTACTCCAGGACGAAGTATTGCGGATTCAGATCGGTCAGCGGTTCGCGCAGTTTCGCCAGTTCCTGTTCCGGGCCGTGTATCTCCAGCCGGGTCAGGTCGGCAATCTTCAGCGCTTCGCCGAGCGGGGCGCCGACGTTTTCCAGGTGCGCCAGTAACCCGTCGGCATCTTGATAGCCTTCGCGGCAATGCGCCTGATCACCGTCGAAGCTGAAACCATAATACAGGCACTTCGCCTCGTTATCGGTTAGGCTGACAAATTCCTCGACTATCTCTTTGAATGCATCGAGCTGACCTTGATGAATCTTGAAGTAGGGTACGATCGAACAGCATGTGTCTTCAGTGGCCATGGTGTCTCCTCCTGCGGTGACTAATTAAAAATTTTTAACCTGGTCTGCCGCGCGGCAAACCACGCCAGCCCCGAGCATTATATCCGATTGCCCGTTGAAACGGCAGACAGTGCGCATGGCGAGCGATTTGCCCGGCTGCCTGTGATCGAACTGTTGAAAATTACTGACATTAAATAATCGCTTTCTCGTTAAACGGCTGGTTACGTTCGATCCGTTCGAAATTGAAGGGACTCAAATCGAGCGTACGGTATTCGCCGTAGGTAATCAGTTCCGCAATGCCCCGCCCCATCGCGGGCGATTGCTGCAGTCCGTGGCCGGAGAATCCATTGACGAAAATAAAATTTTCAACCAGCGTGTGCGGCCCAAGGATTGCGTTGTGGTCAAAAGTGTTGAAGGCATAGTGACCGGCCCAGGAATTCGTCAATTTGATAGCGTCGAACTGGGGTATACGACTGGCAATAATGGGCCAGACTTTATTTTCCCAGATGCTGTGATCCTGTTCGAAGTCATCATAGTCGACAGCCGGATCGTCATCGGGCGGACAACCGGCAAGGTAGTAGATCCCGTCGGTTCGCATATGTACGCCGGACGGATCGATTGTCAGGGGCAGATCCCGATCCAGCGGCTGCTCGGCATCGAAAATGAATGTATATCGCTTGCGCGGCTCAACCGGGATCTCGATACCGGCCATGCGCGACGTCAGTATGGCTCTTGGACCCGAGGCGTTGACCAGCTTGCCACAGCTTACGACTTCACCCGTTTGCAGGCTGACGCTTTCGACCCGGGACCCGGCCGTGTTGCGGTTAATCGCAACCACTTCGTTCGCCAGGTATTCAGCGCCCTTCTCCCTGGCCGAGCGGCGCCACCAGTCAAACATCGTGGCGCCGTCGAAATAACCCTCGTCGACGAGATTATGGCTGGCAGCGACAATATCCTCGACATTGTAAAATGGGTAATCGCGTTTGATCTCGGCGGCGGACATGATTTTGGTGCCGGCGCCGCAGCTGGCCTGGACTTTTTGGCTTTCCCGCAAAACCTCGGCAAAAGCCTCGTTGTCGGCCAGGTACATGTAGCCGTAACTCTGCAAGGGCAGGTCGGGCACGCGCGGATCATTGCCAAGGTAGGCGCGAAAATTCTTCACAAAGTCCGCCGCGAACTGTGAGATACGGACATTTATCTCGCGCGAGAATTGTTGGCGCATACAGCTGTTGGTGTGCGCCGTGGAGCAGGCCGAATAGGATGGGTCCCTTTCCACCACCAGCATCGAACCGTCAAAATCCGGATTATCGGCGAGAAACCAGGCCACCGACGAGCCATAGATTGCCCCGCCCACGATGACCACATCATAATTTTTTTGTCGGGGCGGGTTAAAAGCCGGCGGCTGGCTCATCTCTGGTACCTCGTTGTTTAATGTGTTCGCGCGACATCGCTATTGGGTTTCCAGCCGAGGCAAATCTGTTATGTCCTGCACCCAGGCCTGGGCAGATCGACACCAGTACTGGGATTTTGGAACAAGCTGATTTTTCTGCTTTATGGCGCCAACGCGAATTCCGAAAAATGCCGAGCCTCCATCTTCGGGCGCCGCGTAAATCGGGGTTCCGCAATCGGCGCAAAATGCCTGTGCGCGTTTAGATCCATTCTCGGCCGTTTTGACATAGATCCTGGGATCGCCGGTGATTAGTTTAAAACTGCCTTCGATCGCGGGCGCAACCGTACGGTAGGC
Organism: uncultured Gammaproteobacteria bacterium; assembly: GCA_947259305.1. GTDB lineage: Bacteria > Pseudomonadota > Gammaproteobacteria. Next base: position 15,299 of record CAMYML010000036.1, read on the forward strand.
CGAACCGGATAAAGTCTGGCAATCGGTGCAATGGCAAATAATGACCTGTTCGGGATCGACTTCGGCACTAAAAGTTATTTTGCCGCAATGGCAGCCGCCTTCAATTTTCATCGCTACTCCCCGGCCTGCTTTAATCAGGCCTTAACGCTTGAGAACCCGCGCCGCCTCGTTTTGGCGGTAAACGGCGCCCTTGTCAGGCGGTAGTCGTGCCAGTGGCCGATACCCTAGCGATACAAGAGTTTTCTTGCAAGCCTGCCGCGGGCTGGTTCGGTAGAAAAACAGGTGCGTAGTGTCCATCTTGCCCAGTTGCAGCGCCTTGCTAACCTGTTATGCCACGCCTGACTAGCCAAATGATCAGTCCGATGAGCAATGCGAAAATTGCGCCAGCTATCGCTTTAGCGCCGACACTGTCCCACTCGATACTGGCGATAGTCGTTGGCAGATACTCTCTAACCATGGTTTGAAAATCAGATGGATTGGCTTTTATGATGGCTGCAGCCCATTGCCTGGAAATGTTCCTGCTCCAGCTGATGTCTGCTTCCCCGGCGATGGAGTAGAGGAACAAAATTCTTCCCCTGACATGGATATATGTTGCGCTGACCAGCGCAACGAATGGCACGGAATTTCCCGTCTCATCCTTCATGTCGTACTTCACGTAAGAAGAATATGCGAGCGAGCGTTCGGTTTCCGCATGCACGGGTAGCGGGGCATGCTGCGCTACGGATAATGCCAGGTCAACATCGTATTCCTCGGTTATGTTGGCATTGATTTTCCCCATGGCTTCATCCACGGCAGCTTTTGTTCTTGCCAGAATTTCCTCATGATTGGTTTTGATTATATTTTTAAACTCTGCAAAGTCGGCCTTCGAAACTGAAGCATCCACCAAAGAAGCCGCGGTTTGTACTGAAAATCTTCTATCGAGTTCGGGAATCTGGCCTCTCAGCGCAGCGGGAATATCGATTTCGGCAATATAGGCTACGAACTCTACGTTAGATGGCGCCACGAATTGTCGTTGTAATTTGTACAACGCTTCCATTTCCGGCGTAACCGCGGCATAACCTGGCGGATCAGGGACTTCCACCTCTACTCGACCAATAGAAATCGCCGCGGCATCTGCGGCTCTGGAGATCAGTAGCAGTAAACAGATAGTGACGATTTTCATATTTCGCAAGCCTTACGCGTTCTATTTAATATTAGCTTACGCGCGTCTTTAATCTGGATTGATATCGGTGGTAATGGTAACTGTTTGAAATTAATCATTTTTGAACCTTTTTCTCGCGGCTAATGAGTTATTCGGGACATTTCTGTTGCTAACTAATCCGAAATAGCTGCCCACCTGCGGAAAAATCGTCAGGGCGGCTGACTGCGCTTTATGGTCTTGCCAAGGCTGGTTTCGGTCGTGTCCGGCAGTGACGCGGGGCTTCGACCAATCCTGTCGAGTACAAAATCCGTTTGCTGATAGCGAAGCTGTAAAAAGCATTGCTATTCGGTCGGGTCGTTGGTAAAAGTGGCATTTTTCCAGGCAGGAAATCAAGGTCTAATCCAGTATGCCCAAGAAGATATTCAGTCTGGCCGACGCGCGCAAGCTCGCCCGGCGCCGCATGCCGCGGATGACCTTCGATTACATCGACGGCAGCGCCGGTGATGAACGCGCCTGTGCGCTTAACGTCGAAAAGATCGAGGCCCTGCGCATGTTGCCGCGGGTGCTGGTCAATGTCGAACAGCGCAGTTACCGCAAAAGCATATTCGGGCAGACCTGGGATTTGCCGTTTGGCATCGCGCCGATGGGGATGTGCAATCTGACCTGGCCGGGCGCCGATGCCATGCTTGCCAAAGCCGCTCGCGAATACGGAATTCCGCTGGTGTTATCGACCATGGCCTCGAGCAGTATCGAGACCACCGCCGAGCGGGCTGGCGAACACGCCTGGTTTCAGCTCTACGTCGGGCAGTCGGAAGAGGTTGCCTATCACCTCGTGGAGCGCGCCGAAACGGTGGGTTACACCAATCTGATACTGACGGTCGACGTGCCCGAAATCGGGTTTCGGCCGCGCGAACATCGCAACGGTTTCCAGTCGCCGGTTCGTATCGGTCCGAAGCAGTTTTTCGATTTCGCATTCCATCCGCACTGGTCGTTGCTAACCCTGAAGACCGGGGTGCCGACGCTCGCCAACGTCAATATCGACGGCGGCAAAAAGTTCCAGCGCAACGAGGCCCGCGGCAAGGTCGACTGGGATTTTCTGGCGCGTCTGCGCGAGCGCTGGCCCGGTAACCTGATCGTCAAGGGCGTGCTCGGTTGCGAGGATGCGGTTCGCATTCGCGATGCCGGGGTCGATGCGGTTTACGTTTCCAATCACGGCGGGCGCCAGCTCGACAGCGCGCCGGCCGCGATCGATATGCTGCCGCAGATCCGCGCGGCGGTAGGCCCCGATTACCCGCTGCTGTTCGACAGCGGCGTGCGCAACGGCGAGGCGGTGATCAAGGCGCTCGCGCTGGGCGCCGATTTCGTGTTTATCGGCCGCCCGTTGCTGTACGCCATGGGTGCCGCCGGCTACAGCGGTCTGCAGGAAATGATCGAATTGATCCGCAGCCAGATCGACATCAGCCTGGCGCAGCTGGGTTGCACCGATATCAATAATATCGATGCCAGTTACATCATCGATAATCCCTTGTCGGAGAATAGATGAAGATCCGCGGTGGGATGCTGCTCGCCAAAGCGCTGCAGGAGAAGGGCGTAGACCAGGTTTTTACCCTGAGCGGCGGTTTTTGTAACCCGGCGCTGGAAGGCTTCATGGAATGCGGTATCCCGGTGATCAACGCGCCGCAGGAACAGACTGCAGGCCACCTCGCCGACGGCCATACGCGCATTACCCGCAAGCCGGCGGTGTGCCTGGTCGGGCCCGAGGGTTTCGCGGGCGCCGTGCCGGCGATGATGGAAGCCTGGGGCGAACGCTCGCCGGTCATATTCGTCACCGGGTCGAGCACGCTGAAGCGCCAGGGCAGCGGCGGCTTCAAGGAAATCGACGACGTCTCGATCGCAGCACCCTTGACCAAGTACAGCGTTTCGATCACCGATGGCGAACGCATTTCCGAATTCGTCGATCGCGCCTGGAAAATAGCGCTCGGCGGCTACCCCGGTGCGGTCCACCTGAGCCTGCCGGTAGACATCATGTTCAGCTCCTACGAAGAGGACGCGATGCGCGACGAGCGCCCGTTCGACCGTGGCCCCGGCCTGCCGGCGCGCGCCTGGCCCTGCCCACAGGATCTCGAGCGCGTGCTCGATGCGATCAGGCAGGCGCAAAAACCGATTATCATCGGCGGTCACGGCATCTGGTGGTCGCGTGCCGAGCGCGCGCTCGAAGATTGCGCGCGCCGGCTCAATATCCCGGTTTTCAACGTGCCCTATCACCAGAAGCTGTTATCGGAAGCGAGCGACGTCTACATGGGCCTCGCCGACGTGCACCAGTACCATCCGTCGCAAGAGGCGATCGAGCAATCCGACGTGGTCATCATGGTCGGCGCGCGCCTCGATAACCAGATGAACTTCGGTAATCCGCCATTGTTTCCCGCGAGCACCCGGCTGATTTGCGTTAACGGCTCGCCTGAAGAAATCGAAATGAATCGCGCCGCCGACCTGGCGCTGCTGAGCGATCCGGGTGCGTTTTTTGCCGCCCTCGGCCAACTGCCGCCGCTGGCGCCGGACTGGATCGAAAGCAACCGCGCCTGGCGCGCGCGCTGGGTCGAAGACATGCTCGCCGACATACCCGAGCTCGACGACGATCGTATTCATCCGCTGCAGCTCGCGCTCGAGGTGCAAAACGCGATGAGTGCCGGTGACTGGCTCGTTATCGATGGCGGCAACACGCATTTCTGGTCGGAGATTTCGGTTAATATTGCGGGCCATCGTGGACTCGAGCTCGGCAATATCCTGCATCCCGGTACCTTCAGCATGCTTGGCGTCGGCGTGCCCTTTGCCAGCGCGGCGAAACTGAATAATCCGGATAAAAACGTGGTTGTCATCAGCGGCGACGGCGCGTTTCTGTCGGGCGGCTCGAGCATCGAGGCCGCGTTTCAGGAGCAGCTGCCGATCGTGGTGGTGATCGATAACAATGGCGGGCTCGACTGTATCTCGCAACAGCAGGAGCGTCTGTTTTCGAACCAGGCGCATTTCGCCACCGATTTTCGCGATATTCCGTTTCACTCGATGTTCGAGGGGCAGGGCGGTTATGGCGAGCTGGTCGAAAAACGCGCCGATATCGTGCCGGCAGTCCGGCGCGCTATCGCCAGCGGCAAGACCGCCTGCGTCAACGTCAAGACCGTCGGCCATATCAGCCCGATCGTGCTGGCGACGACGAGCAAACGCGACAAGGCCTCGATCGAATAATCATGGCGACGGTATCCTCACATATTCTCGATTCGGTTAGCGGCAAGTCGGCGGTCGGTATCCGCAGCCAGTTATTCCAGCTCGACGGGTCAGGTAAAAAACTGCTGTTCGATGTGACTGCCGATGATGAAGGCCGCATCGCCGAAAGCGTCGAAATCAATGACTCGAATCGCGGCAGCGAATTCGAGCTCGTATTCCACGGCCGCGATTATTTTGCCGGGTCGCTGGCGGTTGATTCGATGGTTAAAACCGTCGTGCTCCGCTTTGCCATGGACGACGACCAGAAGCGCTACCACCTGCCGCTGATGCTGTCCCCGCATTCGTATTCCACCTGGTGGTCGAGTTAAACCCGGGAAGCCGATATGAAACTCCAGGTATCGCGCCGCCAGCGCGCCACCCCATACACGTCAAGAGTCGAAGCGCTGGGTGTTTCCGGTTTCTCCGTGGTTAATCACACGATTCTGCCGAAAGGCTACGCGCGTACGGTCGAGGAAGACTACTGGCATTTGAAATCCAGGGTGCAGTTGTGGGATGTCGGCTGCCAGCGCCAGGTCGAACTGCGCGGCCCTGACGCCGCGCGACTGGCGCAGTTGATGACGCCGCGCGATCTGCGTCGAGCGCGGATCGGGCAGTGCCTGTACGCGCCGATGATCGACCAGAATGCCGGCATGCTGAACGACCCGATCATATTGAAACTCGCCGACGATCACTTCTGGTTTTCGATTTCCGATGCCGACATGCTGCTATGGGCCAGGGGGCTGGCCTTCGGCATGGGCCTCGATGTTGCCGTCGACGAACCCGATGTCTGGCCGCTCGCGGTGCAAGGACCAATGGCGGACGAGCTGGTGGCACGGGTGTTTGGCGAGCAGGTGCGCGAGATTGGCTTTTTCCGGTTTAAAAAATGCGCTTTTCGGGAGCATGAACTGGTGGTTGCGCGCTCGGGCTTCAGCAAGCAGGGCTGGTTCGAGATTTACTTCGACAGCTTTACGCTCACCTTTG
>CAMYML010000037.1 GCA_947259305.1 uncultured Gammaproteobacteria bacterium
GCCAGGTTCTGCCAGTGCAGCGGGATAAAGCCGGCGTCCTGGAAGATCTTGGCTTCGATATCCTGCAGCATCCTGGCGCGCTTGTTGGAATCGGTTTCCGCATTGGCCTTCACGGTCATCTGGTCGACGTAATCACTCGAGTAGTTGCCCGAGTTGTAGACGCCCATGCCGCTGCTCTGGTTTGGTGTCATTGCCAGGAACTCGTAAAAGTTGGCGCTGTCCTCGGTGTCCGAGTGCCAGCCGATCATCATGATGTCCGCGGCGCGGTCATCGAAAGCGGGCCAGTACTGTGCTTTCGGCACGGTTTGCAGATCGACCTTGATTTTGATTTTCGACAGCATCGCGGCTACCGCCTGGGCAATCTTGTCGTCGTTAACATAGCGATTGTTCGGCGCCATCATGGTGACGCTGAAGCCATTCTCGTAACCCGCGTCTTTCATCAACTGCTGCGCCAGCTTGAGATCGAAGCGCGGCTTCAGGCTCGGGTTGTGGCCGAGATATCCTGCAGGGCTGAACTGCTCGGCGGTGGTGGCGAAACCTTTCATGATCTTGTCGACGATCGCCTGGTTATTAACCGCGTGCACTATCGCCATGCGGACGCGCTGATCGCGGAATTCCGGGCGACGCTGCTGGTTCAGCTGGAAGGTGATAATGCGCGTGCCGGGCATGGTAATCAGGTCGGCTTTGCTGGACGAACGGATCTGTCCGAAGTCGTTCGGCGATACCGGGGCGATGAAATCAACGTCGCCGGACAGCAGTGCCGCGACGCGGGTCTGCTCATCCTTGATCGGGGTGAAGACGATCTTGTCGACGTTGCCGTTGCTACCCTTGTCCCAGTAGCCGGCAAAACGATCGAACACGGTCTTGACGCCCTGCTCGCGCGAGCTAATGGTGAACGGACCGGTACCGGACAGGTTGGTCGAGGCGAAAGACGCGCCGTTTTTAACAATCGCGCCCTTGTCGTTGCCGTTTGCATCGGTGCCGCTGTAAAACTTGCTGTCCATCGGGAAGATGTAGGTTGCGGTGTGCAGCACCAGCGGATAAGGACCGCTGGTCATAAGGTCGATGGTGTAGTCGTCGACCACCTTGAGCTCGGTGAAGTTGGCGAAAATCCCCTTGAAGTCAGGGCTGACCTTGAGGCGATCGAAGGTCCACTTGACGTCTGCCGCGGTCATGCTGTTGCCGCTGTGGAACTTGACGCCTTTGCGCAGCTTGAAACGCACCGTGGTCGGGTTCAGGCGCTCGTAGCTGGTGGCAAGGCGCGGTTCGAAGGCGAGGTCCTTGGTCCAGCGAATCAGCGGGTCGAAAGACATGTGCGACAGCTGTAAAACACCACCCGACAGCTGCTCGTGGATATCGAGCGTTACCGGGTCGGCGTCGTAAGCCATTCTCAGCTCTTTCGCCTGTGCCGTTGTGAAAGCCAGCAAGCTGGACATCACCAGGCAGGTTGTGAGTAGAAAACGATTTTTCATTTTAGGGTCTCCCTAGTCATTAGTTTGTCGATAACGGTTTTATTCCCAAAAACCGAAAAACTTATTGTTATGGCTGTGCTGCAGCCTCATTCTCGTAAATGCGGTCGAAGCGCGGCATCAAATTGAGTAACTCGATGCTGTAATCATTTTGCGGATGCTCGAAGAAGACCTCGGTTTCCGCGGACTCAAGTATGCGCCCATAACGCATGATTGCAACCCGGTCGCACATTTGCCGGATCACCGGCAGGTCGTGACTGATGAACAACATGGTCAGCCCGAGCTCGTCCTGCAGGTCTTTCAGCAGGTTCAGGATCTGCGCCTGCACCGAGACGTCGAGCGCCGAGGTGGGTTCGTCGCAGATCAGCAGGCGCGGTCGGCTGGCGAGCGCGCGCGCGATCGAAATACGCTGGCGCTGGCCACCGGAAAATTCGTGCGGGTAGCGGCGCCCCATCTGCCGGCCGAGGCCGACGTGGTCGAGCAGATCGCCGACGATTGGCAGCACGTCTTGCGGCGGCGTGAGCTTGTGGAAACGGATCGGCTCGGCGATGATGTCGTTGACCTTCATGCGTCCATTCAGCGACGAGTAGGGATTCTGGAACACCATCTGCATTTGCAACCGCGCTTTCTGCACCGCCGCGCGGTCGGGATTGTTGACCAGCTCGACGCCGTCGAATCTGATCGAACCGCTGTCGGGTTGCTGCAAACCGGCGACCATGCGCGCGATGGTCGATTTACCGGATCCGCTCTCGCCCACCAGCCCAAATGATTCACCTGCCTTGATCACCAGGTTGACATCTTTGGTCGCCTGCAGGTACCTGCGGTTTTTTGCCAGCAGGGCGTCCCGGGTGATAAAGCTAAGGTTTAAATCCGTTATCTCGAGCAGGGTTTCCGAATGTGCATGGCGCAGGCCCTCGCCGAGCCAGTGGGTAGAGACGTCGATGTGCTTCAGGCCTTTTGCGGTAGTCTCGATATACTCGACTAGCGGGAAGCGGTCGATCTTGATGTTGGCGCGCGGCACCGCGCTGATCAGGCTCTTGGTATAGTCATGTTTCGGCTCGGTCAATACCTGCTTCGTCGTCCCGATTTCGACCAGCCTGCCCATGTACATGACCGCGACCCGATCGGTTACGCTGGCGATCACGCCCATGTCGTGCGTTACCAGCAAACATCCCACCTGGCGTTCGTGGCACAGTTTGCGAATCAACGACAGGATTTGATCCTGCACCGAGACGTCGAGCGCGGTCGTCGGTTCGTCGGCGATCAGCAGTTCGGGTTCGCCCGCGAGCGCAATCGCGATGACGACGCGCTGACGCATGCCGCCGGAAAACTGGTGCGGAAACTGCTTGATGCGAATTTCGGGATCCGGGATGCCGACCTGGTCGAGCAGATCGACGGCGATACGCGCGGCTTCCTTGCCGCTTACTTTCCGGTTCGTGGTGATGGTTTCGACCAGCTGGTTTTCAACCGTAAACAACGGATTCAGCGACGTCATCGGGTCCTGGAAAATAAAACCCACGCGCGAGCCGCGCACCTTCAATATCTCGCTGTCGGTGAAGGTCGAAATTTTGGTGTCATTCAGATAGATATCGCCCTTCGATACCCGTCCCGGGGGGCTGAGCAACTGCACGATACCGTTGCCGATAGTGGATTTGCCGGCACCGGATTCGCCGACCAGTCCGAGTATCTCTCCCGGTTCGAGATCGAAACTGACGTCTTCGACCGCATAATCGGTTTCATAGCGCCCGGGAAATTCGATCGACAGGTTTTTGATGCTTAACAGCGGCATTGGTATCGTTTGGTCTTTTTATGAAACTGCTTTCGCGAAGCGCGATGCTAACGCGATCGTTATCCCTTGTCGACTAGTAAACCGCCACTTCCCCGAGCAGCCAGTCTACTTTTTCGTCACCCTCGATGGTCAGGCGTTTGCGCGTAAGGTAATTGAGCTGGGGGGTGGCTTTGAGTAATTCCCGGTAAGCCGCGGCGTCGATCGATATCAGGCCGCAATCGGTAGTTGCGGTCATTTCGACAGATTTGCCGTCGGTATAAGCGCGCCAGCCCAGCTCTTCGCCATTGACGATTTTTTCTTCGCTACCGTCGGCATTCACGATCGAGCCATAACCCTCGACGAAAATATACATATGCGCCTCATCCAGCCACATGGTTTTTCCGCCCTCGACCACCTTCCACTCGGCGATGCGTGAAATCTTGTCGGTCACCGTGGATGACAATTCGGCAAACTGCGGCAATAACTTGATCACCGGGCGTAACAGCCAGCGATTTTCCAGCATCGACTGCAAACCGCTATGCCGAATGAAGTTGCGGAAGGTCTCCTCGGCGAACACGCAAACCGTCACCGGGGTCTTGGCGACTACGCTCGCGTTGCGAATGCCGGAGCCGGTCAGAATTGCCATCTCGCCGATGACGTCCCCGGCCTGCAGCATTGCCACGGCTTCACGCCTGCCCTCTTCGACGCGCACGACTTCGCAGTAACCGGTCAGGATCAGGTAAACCGAACCGTGCGTCACGGCTTCCTGGACGATAATGACGTCCTCGGTGTTATAGCGGTAGATATCCTGTTCGGCGAGCAGATTGCGCATCCAGCGGTTGGGGAAGGGTTGCCCCAGCCACAGGGTCAGGTAGTGATTGATCTGCGAGGTATAAATCATGCTGTCACCCTCGATCAGGGTGTAGCGTTTGCCGGAACTGGCGAGCGAGAATGTGGTCTGCAGCGCTTCCGGCACTTCCTCGACGTGCACGAAAACGACGCGCTCCGCCTCGGAGTCGAGCGCGTCGGTCGGATCGCCATGGATTTCGCCGGCGCCGCCGTCGGCGATCAGCAGGTGAAAATTCTGTTTGTAGAGGCGCTCCAGGTTTTCGATCGTCTCGGCGCGCACGATGCCGGATTCACCCATTTCACGCACGGCGCTCATATTCTGGTTGTCGCCGACGATACAGACGTCGCGAAACTGGCCTTTATGGATGGTCGAAAAGGTCGCGCCGATGGTCGGTATGCTGTGCACCGTGTTATGTACCTGGATACTGAGCCCGTAGTAGTTGATGGTGTCGCCCGGGCTGACCTTGATCAGCTGAAAATGCTCCACCACCGTATCCAGCGCCCAGCCGAGGCTGCAGCTGAGCTTTTCCATCGCCATGTTGAAAATTTCCTGGGTGGTGATGACTTCGACGCGATGCGGCATGTCCATCAGCGGAAACATCGAGCAATGGTCATCGTGCAGGTGGGTCAGGAACACGGCCGATACCTGGTTTTTGGAAATTCCGCGCGCGAACAGATGTTGATCGAGAAACGGGATTGCGTCGATCAGCAGGTAATCGCCGTTGTAGCACAATGCCAGCCCGGTACAGGGCTCGGTCGTGGAAAAGCCGGAGGCGCCGCCGAGTACCTCGATTCCCATCTTGGTCAGGCCCCCGGGGACATAGTCAGTGGGCACCGGGTAGGGCGGCAGGATTTCGGCGCCGTCGTTGAGGTCGACGTAAACATCGCCGCCGCGATTGGTCACCAGATAGCGGTCCACGCCCTGGCGTTCGATGGCGAAGTCTCCGGCTACGGCGAGATTGTTTTCGAACGGTATCGGAGTAAAAAAATCTTCGACCTGAATCATGTCGCCCTTGTCGTCTTTGATGGCGAGCGCCGCGGACACCGCGAGCCACTCGTCCTTCAGGCCTTCCTCGGTATGCCAGCGATCGAGCTCTTCCCTGATGGGTCCGAGCAGGGTGAAGCGCAACAGGCGCATGGCGTGGCTGATGGAATCGCGATCGCCGATCAGGTTGATCTTGCGTTTCTCGGCAAGGCCCTTGGAGAAAAACAGGAAGAAATAAAGTGGAAACTCGAGGTTATTGAGTAGCGAGCCATTCTTTTCCCGGATGTCGGTTAACACCAGCGTGTCGAATTTCGATACGCCTTCTCTTAGCAGGCCTTTCAAAACTTCAGGCGGTTGACCAAACAGAATGACCTCGGCCTCGTCCATGACGATTCTGCTACCGGGTGCGGGCGTTAGGATTTGTGGTTCAGCCATTCTCTGAATAATTATTGCCGAACGCTCAAGTGTACCCTGCCGGCTAAGGCGGCGAAAGGCAAATATCTGTTAGATAGTTTGCATAAATGTGCTCTGCAATAACGCCGTTAGAAACTATGGCTGTAACCGATACCGGTAAAGCGTTTCGTAATAGGGCCGGGCCAGCGCCGCGGTTTGCCGGTCCTTGGCAGAGAGCTCGAAAAGCTTCTCCTGGTAGGGCGAGAAGCCGGTGGAACGCCAAACCGAGTCGTACCAGTACTTTGCCCAGACGCCGTCGCTGTCGCGTCGGCCGGCTGGCCAACTGAGCATTTGCGGAACGAACTCGATCTCGAGACGCGCGCAGATTGCGCGCAGCATGGATTCGGGATCGAGCAGAAACTCGCGGCTGTCGATCACAATCGGTACTTCACCGGTCAGGTCGCGAACATGTTCGAATAACTCGGTCTGTTGCACGAAACCGATGTCATCCAGCGTCGCATCGCTGCGCACCGCCGCATAGGAAGCGATCACGGCCTCGGGTTCGCGGATCAGGAAGCAGTTAACCAGTGACGCCAACCAGCTGCGATCGAGTTGCGGCAACAGGTGCAGGGTCATGTGTTTCTGGTAAAAAATTGATTTGCCCTCGGGAACATCGCCAATGCAGGCGGCGATGATCGCCACAGCGTCGGTACCCTGGTCGGCGATGATCTCGGTGGCGCCCGGATGCGGGATTCCGCTGGCGTCCAGGTAGTAACCGTAAAGCGGCTCGTCCCAGACCACGCAATCGTCCCGGTTTTCCCAGGCGCGCATCAACGCGGTCGAGATGTTGCGCGGACCCGACCACATCGCGATGCGCAATGGCGGTGACGGATGCGGACTCAAGCGCATTCGCGTTCGAGCATTTCGAGATATAGCTGCTGCAGTCGTTCGACCATGGGGCCACGCTCGCCGTCACCGATGATCCGACCGTCGATCTCCCGCACCGGCGCCAGCCCGGCAAAGGTGCCGCTAACGAAGGCTTCGTCGGCGCCGTAAACGTCGGTCAGGCTGAAGTTCTTCTGCAATAGCGGGATGCCATTTTGCGCACACAGGGCAATCACGTTGCCGCGGGTGATGCCGCCGAGGCAGTAGTCACCCGTCGAGGTCCAGACTTCACCTTTACGCAGGATAAAGAAATGCGTCGAATTGCAGGTTGCGACAAAACCCTGCGGATCGAGCATCAGGGCTTCGTCGGCGCCGGCCTTGGCGGCCTGAATGCAGGCGGTGATGCAATTCAGTTTGGAATGGCTGTTGAGCTTGGGATCCTGCACGTCAGGATAACCGCGCCGCACGTGCACGGTAAACAGGCGTATACCGCGGCTGGCGGTTTCCGGCAGGGCCTGTTTGTATTCGGGAATGATGACGATGGTTGGCGGCGTAATCGTAATGCGCGGGTCCTGGTAGGGCGTCGCCTTGATGCCGCGCGTAACCATCAGGCGGATATGTACGCCGTCAGACATGCCGTTCTTTTGCAGCAGGCGATACAGCCGTTCACGTAGTTCGGACGCGCCGATTTCCATTTCCATATCGAGTGCCTTCGCGCCTTCATACAGGCGATCCAGGTGCAGCTCGAGAAACGCGATTTTGCCGTGGTGCACGCGCAGCCCCTCCCAGACGCCGTCACCGAGTATGAAGCCGCTGTCGAACACCGATACTTTGGCCTCGTCGCGCTTGAAATATTCGCCGTTGATATCGATGAAGATGTCGGCGTTGCGGGGATCATCCTGGTACTCGTGGGTGCCTTTGCTACTCATCGCTTTTTCCAAGTTCATATGTCTGGTCGAGGCTGGTGACGCATAAATAGGTCGAGCCGTCGCGCGTCCGCTCTTCGGCGAGGTTTGCCAGGTCGAAAAACGCACGCCGGCTGATCAGGGCTTCCAGTCCGGCATGCAGATGCACATAGGGCCTCGGTTGCCCGCTGGCGGCGTCGAACTCGACCCGGATGGGATGTTCGCTATCGACCAGGATGCGCTCCCCGATATTGGTGGTGAACACGATCGCCTGCCGACCCTTATCCTCGATCTGTTCGACCAGGGTCGCGACAAACGGCGCGTCTTCGACCACGATGCGCAACTTTTCCGCGGGTGTCACCAGAAAGTAGTCGTCCTGCTCACGCCGCAGAATCCCGGCAAACAGCTTTACCAGCGAGTCCCGCTTGAATGGGCGACCCTGGTGATACCAGCTGCCGTCGGCGGCGATGCGAATATCGATCTCGCCCTGATAGTCCGGATTCCAGTAACGCCGGGCGGCGATGCTGGATTCGCTTGCCTTGATATCGGCGAGTATCTGTTCGAGTTCGGGCATGAGGCGATTTTGGGTAAATTGACGCGCCGACACAATACATTATTATCGACAATTTTCTATTCTATCGCCTTGAGTGCGTGACGTGGTGACTGCGGCTGATGGGATGAGTGCGCCTGGAACTCGAGGATTTTAAGGGAGAACTGGAAAAGTCGTTCCTAACGCAATGATGAAAAGTAACAGGATCGGTTTCAATCTGATCTCTCCGGGCGTTGTGATTCAGACTGTTATCGACAGCAGCGGCGAAAACCTGAAAGTGGATTCGAAATCTGGTAGCTGAGGCCCAGGCGAATTGGCTTAAACGCGATGGTTAACTTATAATTTTTGCCAATGCCATCTACCGAGGAGACCGACCAGCATGCAACGAAGAGGATTCGTCAAACTCTGCGCGACCGCGGTCGCCGGAATCACCGCCAGCCCGGAACTGCTGGCCAAGGGGCATCATGTATACCAGCGCTATGGACGGGTCGCACTGATCGACTCCTACTCGCGCGAACCTGTCAAAGCCGCAACCCTGGACGTCGGTGAAACCTATTTGTTTCATTATCCGTTTGTTTCGACGCCCTGTTTTCTGATTAATCTGGGCAAATCGCTAACCGGCAAGACCAACCTGAAGACCCGCGACGGCGACCGCTATCGCTGGCAGGGTGGCGCGGGGCCAAAATCCTCGGTCGTCGCCTTCTCCGCCATTTGTGCGCACAAGATGAGCCATCCGGCGCCGTCGGTCAGCTTTATCAATTACCGGCACGACGATACTCGTTTCCGCAACAGCGAGGATGAAATCGAACAGCGAAGCGGCGTGATTTACTGTTGTTCGGAAAAAAGCGTTTATGACCCCGCGCATGGCGGCAAGGTGCTGGGCGGTCCGGCGCCGCAACCGCTGGCGGCGATCGAGCTCGAGTATGATGCAGCCGAAGATACTTTTTATGCCATGGCCACGATCGGCGGAGATATGTTTGAAGCGTACTTCAGTAAATTTCACGATCGCCTGGTGCTGCAGCACGGACGCACCGACATCGACAGCGCGCTGAAAGACAGCACCGAGCTGATGCGACTCAGCGATTACACCCGGCATACGGTCAGCTGCCAGGCCTGAGTAGTTAGCCGCCGGTTACGGGCGGGAAAAAAGCGATTTCGTCGCTGTCGCTGACCGCGGCCGTGGGTTCGCTCATTTCCTGGTTGATGGCGACCAGAATCCGGGTGCTGCCGTCGAAGGCGCTGGCGAAGGGTTCGTCACGGCCACATAGCAGTGCAACCAGGTCGGCAACGGTTTTGCAGTCGGACGGCAGATCGATTTGCTCCGCTTTGCTGCCGAGGGTCTCGGCGAGGCTGGCAAAGTATAGAATATTGGCCATGCGGGCTAATTCGACCAGTTGAAGAACTGGATGCTGACTTCGTCGCCGGCTTCGACGCCGGCGTTGTCATCCGGTAACACGATAAAGCAGTTGGCCCGGCTCATCGAGGTAAGGATGCCCGATCCCTGTTTGCCGGTTTTGGCCACCTGCCACCGGTCGTTTTCATCGAGTGTTGCGATGCCGCGCTGAAATTCGTAGCGTCCCGGCTTCTTGCGCATCGCTTCGAGCGAGCGCGCGCGAAACAGCGCGGGGCGGCGCAGCCTGGCGCCGGATAATACTTCGATCGCCGGCACTACGAACTGGCTGAAAGTCACCATCACCGCAACCGGGTTGCCTGGCAAGCCCATGAATATACTGGCGCCGATCTGGCCGAAGGTCAGCGGGCGCCCGGGCTTGATCGCGATTTTCCAGAACTCGGTAGTGCCGAGCTCCGCCAGTGCCGGTTTGATGTAGTCGGCCTCGCCGACCGAAACCCCGCCGGTACTGATGATCAGGTCCGCCTGCGTCGAGGCGCGCGTCAATACCTCACGCATGCTCTCGAGATCATCGCGCACCACGCCGAGGTCGATAATGTCGACCGGCAGTAGCGACAGCATGCCGTGCAGGCTATAGCGATTACTGTCGTAAATCTTGCCCGGCTCCAGCGGTTCACCCACCGCAACCAATTCATCGCCGGTGGAAAAGAAAGCCACCACCGGCTTGCGCTTCACCTGCAGCTGGCCGAGACCGAGCGAGGCCAGCACACCGAGATCGGCGGGGCTCAGCCTGACGCCGGCCTCGATGACCGTTTCTCCCTGTTTGACGTCTTCACCGGCCTGGCGGATGTTTTCGCCGACGCGGTGATCGAAATCGATCCTGATATTGCCCGCGTCGCTGGTCTCGGCCTGCTCCTGCATGATGACTGCATCGGTGCCCTCGGGAATCAACGCCCCGGTCATGATGCGCACGCATTGGCCGCGCGCGCAGCTCCCGCTGAAGGGATGGCCGGCGTAAGCCGTGCCGATTTCTTCCAGCTCGGTCACGCCGTTCTGCTCGAGGCTGTCGATGGCCACGGCAAAGCCGTCCATCGCCGAATTCGGCAACGGCGGTATGTTGTGCGGCGAGGTGACGGCTTCGTTATTAACCCGGTTCAGGCATTCCCGAAGCGGTAGCCGCTCGCAGGCATGAACCGGCACTACGCGCTGTTCGATACGATCGAGCGCCGCGAACAGGCTGATCGAACCGGGATCGAAAGGATCGGCGCAGCTTGGGTCGGAAGAGATTTTATCGGTCATTAAAAACAGGTTTGCTCCACTTAAGTCTTCAATTGAGGCATAGAAGAAGCCAAATTGGTAGGGGTAAGGCTAAATTTTTTGGTCGGAAATGCCGCTGCGGCGGGAAAGCTGATTAAAATTGGTGTTTGGGGCTATAAATGCTCCGTCGACAGTGGTATTTTTACGCCTTGACCTGAGACGTTCCATCTGGATAAAAGCGCAGTTGTCCCGCGGAATGATAATTAAAGACACAATCGGAGGATACAATGCAGAAATCCCTCAACATCGACCCGGGAAAGTGTACCGGCTGTCTCCAGTGCGAAATGGCCTGCTCTTACGAGCACACCGGGACCTTTAATCCGTCACGTTCCTATATCAAGGTTTTCACTTTCCATCACGAGGGGAGATTTGCGCCCTATACCTGCACCCAGTGCGACGAGGCCTGGTGTATGCGCGCCTGTCCGGTTGACGCGATCAGCGTCGATATGGCAACCGGCGCCAAGGTTGTCTCCGACGACAAGTGTGTCGGTTGCAAGGTTTGCACCATCGCCTGCCCGTTCGGCACCATCAATTACTCGCAGGCAACCGGCAAGGTCGTCAAGTGCGATCTTTGTGGCGGCGACCCGCAGTGCGCGGCGGCCTGCCCAACCGATGCGATTACCTACGTAGACGCAGACTGGACCGGTTACGACCGGATGTTAGCCTCGGCAGCCAAGAGCCTGCCGTCTGCTGAAGCCACCGCTGGATAATGGGGGAAATAAATCATGTCCTGGACAAGAAAAATTCTGAGGGTAGACCTCTCTAAAGGCAGCTGTAAATCCGAACCGCTCAATATGGAATGGGCGAAGTTATATCTGGGCCAGCGTGGACTGGCGTCAAAGTACCTGAGCGAGGAAGTCGATCCGAAATGCGACGCTCTCGGGCCCGACAACAAGATGATTATGGCAACAGGCCCGCTAACCGGCACCATGGCTTCCACCGGTGGACGCTACTCCGTCATCACCAAGGGACCGCTGACCGGCGCCATTGCCTGCTCCAACTCGGGCGGATTTTTTGGCGCCGAGCTGAAGTATGCCGGCTGGGATATGATTATCTTCGAAGGCAAGTCGGACAAGCCGGTTTACCTGCTGGTGCAGGACGACAAGGCTGAATTGCGTTCAGCCGAGCACCTGTGGGGCAAAACCGCCTGGGCAACCGACGATAGCATTCACGCCACCCACCAGGATCCGCAAATGCGGGTCGCGTGTATCGGGCGCACCGCTGAAAATGGCTGTCTTTACGCCGCGATTATGAACGACAGGCATCGCGCTGCGGGACGTTCCGGCGTCGGCACCGTGATGGCGTCGAAGAACCTGAAAGCGGTCGCGGTCCGCGGCACCCAGGGTATCGGTAATGTAGACGACGCCGAGGCTTTCGCGTCGGCGACCAATGACGGCAAGGCGGTACTCGCCGAAAACGCCGTTACCGGACAGGGATTACCAGCCTATGGCACCCAGGTGCTGATGAACGTCATCAACGGCGTCGGCGGCCTGCCGGCGCGCAATATGCGCGATGTCGGTTTCGAGGGCGCGGAACATATTTCCGCCGAGGCGATGGCCGAACCGCGCAAGAGCGACGGTAAACCGAACTTGACCACGAATGGCGCCTGCTTCGGCTGCACCATCGCCTGCGGCCGTATCTCGACGGTCGACCCGACGCATTTTTCGGTCAAGGACAAGCCGCAGTACCAGGGCTCCTCCGGGGGACTGGAGTACGAGGCCGCATGGTCGCTTGGCGCCGATACCGGAATCGACGACCTCGATGCGATCACCTACGTGAATTTCCTGTGTAACGAAGACGGCATGGACCCGATCTCTTATGGCGCGACTGTCGCGGCAGCGATGGAGATGTTCGAAGACGGCGTCATCACCACCAAGGAGACCGGCGGTATCGAACTCAGGTTCGGCGATGCCAAGGCTTTTGTCGCGCTCACCGAGCAGTTTGTCAGCGGCGGTGCATTCTCTGCCGACCTGGGCATGGGTTCCAAGCGCCTGACCGAAAAATATGGTAAGCCGGATTTGTCGATGACGGTCAAGGGCCAGGAGTTCCCGGCCTACGATCCGCGCGGCATCCAGGGTATCGGCCTCAACTACGCGACTTCGAATCGCGGCGCCTGCCACCTGCGCGGTTACACTATCGCTTCCGAAGTGCTCGGTATCCCGGTCAAGACCGAGCTCAACGATACCGACGGCAAGGCCGAACTGGTGAAAGCCTTCCAGGATGCGACCGCGCTGGTCGATTCCGCCGGGCTGTGCATTTTTACCACCTTCGCCTGGGGTATGGACAATATCGCGCCGCAGATCGATGCCGCCTGCGAGGGCGACTGGAGCGTCGAGAACTGTCTCGAAACCGGTGAGCGTATCTGGAACATGGAGCGCCTGTTCAACGAGGCAGCCGGTTTCACCGCCGATGACGACAAGCTGCCCAAGCGCTTGCTGGAGGAAGCGATCAAGCACGGTCCGACCAAGGGTCAGGTCAGTCGGCTCGGCGAAATGCTGCCCAAGTACTACGAAGCCAGGGGCTGGACCGCCGACGGCAAGATCCCGGACGAAACCCGTCAACGGCTTTCGCTTTAATCAAACGCCCCCTGCCGTCAGCGGCAGGGGGTTTTCAGTTGAAGGCATAACATCATGCAACATTTAATCATCGGCGCAGGCCCTGCCGGCGTCGTCGCCGCCGAGGCTCTGCGCAAGGCCGACCCAGATGCAGGTATCGCAATCATTGGAGACGAACCTGAACCGCCTTACTCGCGTATGGCCATCCCTTACTACCTGATCAACAACATCGACGAATCCGGTACCTACCTGCGTGATCCGAAACAGCATTTCGCTGATTTGAACATCGAGGTAGTGCAACAGAAGGTTGACAAGATCGACACCAGTGGAAAAACCGTGACGCTTGGAGATGGTAGCAGTCGCGGTTATGACAAGCTGCTGCTGGCGACCGGTTCGCATCCGATCAGCCCGCCAATTCCCGGGTTGGATCTGCCACAGGTGCATTCCTGCTGGACACTGGAGGATGCGCGCAACATTATCAAGCTGGCGCAATCCGGCTCCAACGTCGTGTTAATCGGCGCCGGCTTTATCGGCTGCATTATTCTCGAGGCGCTGGTCAAGCGCGGCGTGAATCTTACGGTGGTCGAAACGGGCAACCGCATGGTGCCGCGCATGCTCAACGACAAGGCGGGTGGCTTGCTCGAAACCTGGTGTAAAAACAAGGGCATCGATGTGCATACCTCCTGCAGCGTCGACGCAATCAGCGATGCCGGGAATGGACAGGTAGATGTTTCCCTGAGCGACGGCAGTAAGCTCGACGCGGCTCTGGTCATTACCGCGACCGGGGTCAAGGCGAATACCGACCTGGTCGCGGACAGCGATATCAATGTCGACCAGGGCATCCTGGTAAACCGACGTATGCAAACCAGCAATCCCGATGTTTATGCCGCCGGCGACGTTGCCCAGGGAGTCGACTTTTCCACCGGCAACTTCGAAGTGCAGGCGATTCAGCCGACCGCGACCGATCACGGGCGCATCGCCGCGCTCAACATGGCAGGGCAGGGGGATGAGCATCACGGTACGCTGAACATGAACGTGCTGGATACGGTAGGCCTGATTTCCTGCTCGTTCGGCCTGTGGATGGGCGTCGACGGTGGCGACAGCGCCGAACTCTATAACGCGGATGAATTCCAGTACATCAACCTGCAGTTCGATGACGATCAGCTGGTCGGCGCCAGCAGTGTCGGTAAAACCCAGCACGTCGGCGTGTTGCGCGGCCTGATCGAATCGAGGATTCATCTCGGTGAATGGAAGCAGCGCTTGATGCGGGATCCGACCGCAATCATGGAAGCCTACGTCGCCTGTACGCAGGAACTGTCGTATTCGTAGATTCGTATGAACCTCAATATCGAGTTTTACGCGTCGTTGATGAAGTACCTGCCGCCGGGCAAGAGTCGCTTCCGGCGCGAGGTCAAGGTCGACGATGACATTACGCTTAGCCGTCTGATCAGTCAGTTTCATATATCCGAGGCCGAGGCACACCTCGTCCTGGTCAATGGCCATTTCGTCAATTGCGGTGAAGACCGCGCTCAGCGCAAACTCACCGAGGGCGATACCGTTTCGATCTGGCCTCCCGTCGCCGGCGGTTAGATCGAGCCCGATGAGCAGCAATTCCGAACCGTTGGCCGACCTGATCGAGTATGAAATGGGTTATGGCGCCGATGAGTTTGGCAAGGTTTTGCTGGGCCCGTTCAGCGGTGAGCGCAGCGCCTTCGATGCCATCGAGATCGGGCGCCATCACTGGCGCGTCTCGCTCGAGGATTCGGCTTTCGAAATCGACATCAGGGTGGCCGAAAAGCCGCCGCGAAAACTGGGCCTGTTCAATCTGCCGGTGCTCGACGTAAAATTTTCTGTCAGCGACGCAGTCGGTTTGCAACGCGATGATTTCTTTCACCGCTTCCATCAATATTTTCACAAGGGCGGCGGATGAACGAGTCGCAAAAAGAGCGCTATGCGCGCCACATCCGCCTGCCCCAGATCGGTGAAAAGGGGCAGCAGGCCATACTCGATGCCAGCGCGTTGATCGTTGGTGTCGGTGGGCTCGGGTCGCCGGCGGCGATGTACCTGGCCGCTGCCGGGATCGGCAAGCTGGTGCTCTGCGATTACGATATCGTCGAAACCTCGAACCTGCAGCGCCAGATCATTCATCGCAGTGACGCCGTCGGTGATGACAAGGTGGAGTCGGGCCGGCGAACCGTCAAGTCGCTGAGCCCCGATTGCGAGGTCGAGGTGATTTCCTACCAGATGGAAGCGGATGAGTTGAAACAGGTGGCCGAATCGGTCGATATCGTGCTCGACTGCAGCGATAACTTCCCGACCCGGTTCGACGTCAACCGGGCCTGCGTCGAGACCGCGACTCCGCTGGTGATCGGCGCCGCGATCAGACTCGAAGGGCAAATCATGAATTACCAGCCGGCTGCCAACAGCGCCTGCTATCAATGCCTTTATACGCATGCTTACGGTGCCGAGGAATCCTGCGAACTCGAAGGCGTGCTGGGACCGGTGGTCGGCGTGATCGGCACCCTGCAGGCGGTGCAAACCCTGCTGATTCTGGCCGGGCAGGGCGAAGCGCTGGTTAGCCGCCTGCTGTTATTCGATGCCTACGCGATGGAATGGCAATCGGTCACGTTACCGAAGAACCCTGATTGCCCGGCTTGCGGCAAGGCCTGATATTCTGCCGCCGGGACAGGCCCCGGCTTGCGTTCATCCATCATTCACAGCTGCGCATTATCTCGGTCGCGTCCCGTGCGGTTGCCGCGTTAAAACGTCAACTGGCTGACCCAACTGCGGCTGTGCGACTGGTGCATGGCTAAGCTCTGAAAAATTCTTCGCAGATAAAACGTGCGATTGACTCGGCATCGTTGATGTCGAGTAGCGGAATTTGAATTCCATCCGGAGACTGGCCGTCGCAGGCCAGCGCGATGACCGAGTCATCCTCGATGTACAGGTAGGGTTTGCCGAGTTCGGCGCGATGCAGCTCGATCTTGGGAAACTTGATGTCCTTGTAACCTTCGACCAGGATCATGTCGACGCGCTCGGTATCGAGCGCGTCGATTATTTGCTGCAGATCGGGCTCGTCCTCGGGGGCATCGAACTCGGTAACCACCGCCATGCGCGTGGTGGTGCAGATAACGGTCTGGTCGGCGCCGGCTTTGCGCAGTTCGTAACTATCCTTGCCTGGAAAATCGAGATCGAAATGATGGTGCGCGTGCTTGATCACCGAAACCCGTAAACCACGCGCCTTGAGCGCCGGAATTAACTGCCGCAACAGGGTCGTTTTGCCGGTGCCGCTCCAGGCGCTGAATCCGAGGATTGGAATTGATACGTTCATAGCTCCGCCTGCAGCGATTGCTGATCCGACGGGGTGTTGATATTGCGGAACATGTCGCTGCAGTCGGAGAAATCGGTCTGCGCGTAGGCGTGTAACGCATACCAGCGATCGATCTTGCGTTCGCCGCTATCGAGGAACCGATTCAGACTTGCCAGTAAGTCGACCCTGATCAGCGCGTGCACCGGCTGCAGCCGTTCTCCATCGAAGGCAACGCAGATGGGTGCGCCGGACCGTTGCTGGCTGGTGACAAAACGGGCGACGTAATCCGCTGCAAGCAGCGGCCCGTCGCAGGGCAAGCTCAGAATAAATGCGCTATCGACCGAGTCCATGGCGCTGGCAAACCCGGCCAGCGGTCCCTGGTAGTCCTCGAGTCGGTCGCTAATTACCGGCAGGCCGAAAGCCTGGTATCGATCCAGGTTGCGGTTTGCATTGATGACGATCGCAACCGCCTGGCGCTCGAGCTCCCTGATCAGAATCTCGATCAGCGGCGCACCGTTGAATTCAAGCAACCCCTTGTCCTGGCCGCCCATGCGGCGGCCCTGACCGCCGGCGAGGATAACCGCGGTAATATCTTCGACCGAGATACTCATGTTGTTTTCTTTGGATAGAAATCGGGTAACGCAGTTTATCAACTTGCGGTGGGTCGCGTCGAATATTCGTTGGGGCGATCTGGTAAAACAGGTAAAATACACGACTTATTCATATATAACTTTCAAAAGAGGACGTAATGGACGAAGAAGCGCTGAACATGTCGATCCGCAAGTTTCTGAAAAAGGTGGGTATCACTTCGCAACGCGAAATCGAACGCGCTATCGACCTTGCCAATGGCGAAGGCCGACTGGACGGTAACCCGGTGCGGGTAAAGATAACGCTCGAATGCGATCTGATCGATGACGCCCTGTCGATCGAAGACGAAATCAGGTACTGAATCCAGTGAGCGAAGATCGCGATTTTATCCCACTCGATATCGCGGTGCTGACGGTGTCCGACAGCCGCGATGAGTCCAGCGACAAGTCGGGCCCGCTGCTGGTGCGCTATCTCACCGAGGCCGGGCACCGGCTAGCGGAAAAGACGATTGTGCCGGATGACAAGTACCGCATCCGCGAGGTGGTCTCGCGCTGGATCGCCGACGAAAGCCTGCAGGTCGTATTAACCACCGGCGGCACCGGGGTAACCGGTCGTGACGGCACACCGGAAGCGGTGGCGCCATTGCTGGACAAGGTGATCGATGGGTTCGGCGAAACCTTCCGCAGCCTGTCATACCAGACTATCGGCACCTCGACACTGCAGTCACGCGCGATCGCCGGGGTTGCCAATGGCACTTATGTGTTCTGTCTACCGGGTTCATCCGGCGCCTGCAAGGACGCCTGGACGCAATTGATCGCCACCCAGCTCGATTACCGCACGCGCCCCTGTAACCTGGTGGAATTGATGCCGCGCCTGCGCGAAAAATAAAAATCCCCGCTCGATGGCGGGGTTTGATGAAGTATCACTGACCCGAAGTCAGGTTTTTCTGGTGGTGGATGGCGTCGGTCTATGGGTCAGCAGGATCTCGCGGGCCGCGTAACCCTTGGTGCTCGAGAAAGCTCTTTTACGGCCTCGCTGGCAGGATCAACCAGTAAAAATGCCAATTATCGCCAACAAGCTCTGCACCGTGCGTCGTTGGGTGCCGATAACTACCGTCTGCCCTGGCTCCACGAAACTTTCCTGGAAACGTACTGGTTTATTATCTTTTACCAGATAAATACCATTGGTTGATTTGAGATCACGCAGCCGGATTCGACCATCGATAATTTTTATTTCGGCATGCTCTTTGCTGACCGAAGGGTCGTTAATAAAAATATGGCCTTCCCTGCCCAGGATAAAACTTCGCCCCTCCATGGCGTCCAGGCCTGTATTTAATCTTTTGTTCATATCGGCTTTGTAAAATACCTCAGTATTTATGGTAGAGCCTGTCGCGGAAAATGTATGCCTACTATTACACACAGGGGATAAATAAATGCGTAAATGTGCAGCCTTGTATGAGATTTGTGATGTGATGCACAAGCGAGCAGGTGAGCGGCAGATCTTCCCTTGCTTGTGCGTAACTGGCCCGATGAGCTAACAAAGCAGAATGGCCCGCGGCGGCGCCTGGCCTGTTTTAAGCGGTCCGGCCGCGCTGCGCGCGTAAATATGCCCAGGTAAATAACATTGCGCTGATCGAGCCGAGGAAAGCGAGTCCGGTGTCTTTCTGCGCATCCCATTCGTCGCCCTGGGTGCCGAGATAGGCCGCGCCCAGTTCGGGGCTTACAATGACCGCGGTGACCGCTTCGATGATTTCGTAAATCGCGCTGAACGCCACGATACAGTTCAGCGTAATGAAGTAGGACCAGGCGATGTTGAGTCCGGTTGTTCGCAGCAGAATCTCGCGCATCGGGTAGGCGATCAGCAGCCCAAAGAAGAAATGCACGATGCGGTCGTAGTGATTGCGTTCGAAACCCAGCCATTCCTGCATCCAGAAGCCAAATGGCGTCTCGGCGTAGGTGTAATGCGAACCCGCCAGATGCAGACTGAGAAAAACGATAAATAACCCGTATGAAACATTGCTAAACTGGAAGCGGCGATAGGTGAAAACCAGCAGCGCACTCCAGATAAAGACCAACAGGTTTTCGAGCAACCAGTCCCGCGGATAGAGTGGTTCGATAGCAGCGATGATCCAGACCACGATCAGCCACAGCATCATTGCCTGCAGAATACGGTTGGACCGAAAGGCTTTTATGGTCATGCGTAAATCCTGGCAAGCCGAGCTTTAAGTCTAGCAAATCAACAGGTTAATTAATGCTAATTCGGGTTTAAGTCGTCATGGCATGACCTGGATCAATCTCCGGCGAGGCGCTTCGGAGAAAACTGAGGTCGGGCAGAGTGAAGGACTGAAGCATGAAATTAACTAATGCAATGCGGCGCTGGTGTCTTGTTGCAACCATGGCCCTGGGTTGCAGCATTAGCGGTTGCAGCGGTCCCAGCTACTTCGCGGATTCGGAAGACGCGCTGGATACGCAGGGTTATTTTCACCAGCT
>CAMYML010000038.1 GCA_947259305.1 uncultured Gammaproteobacteria bacterium
GTACGCCCGGCACGATACCGGCGACAAACAGCTGCACCACCGAGCTCTGCGCCATCACCGCGTACAGGATCATCGGGATCGATGGCGGAATAATCACCGCCAGGGTTGCCGACGACGAGGTCACCGCCGCGGCAAACGCAGCCGGGTAACCCTTTTTCTTCATCGATGGAATCAGAATCGATCCGAGCGCCGCGACGTCAGCGACCGCCGAGCCGGATATTTCGGCGAAGAACAGCGAGGTGCCGATATTGACCATCGCCAGTCCGCCCTTGACGAATCCGAAAATGGCCGACGCAAACGCGATCAGGCGCCTCGAGATGCCGGTGGAATTCATGATCGCACCGGCCAGGATGAACAACGGGATAGCGATCAACGGGAAATTGGTCGCGCCGTCCATCATGACCAGCGCCACATTCGGTAAAACCTCCAGCCCATGGGCGTAAACCATCGCGCTACTCGCGACCACGGCCAAAGCGACGGCGATGGGTACGTTGAGTAACACCAACAGCAACAGGCCGATGAACATCCAGAATACGATCATCGTGCCAGAGACCGGTGTCTATTCATGGCGCAGTACCTGCGCACGGCCGCTGGCTTCACGCCAGATCTGGGGCAGGTTCAGGAGTTCCGCAATCACGTACAGGATTGCGCCGATCGGGATGACCGATTGGGTGAACTGGGTGCCGATCCAGGGCAGGCTGATCAGCGTATCTCCCTCGAGGATGACCAGCACGCGGTAGCCGTTCCAGGCGAGGACCAGGAAGAATCCGATGATGACGAGCTCGGCGCAGATCACCAGCGGTAGGCGGTACACGGGTGGGACCGCCGAGATCACGCCCGGCACGCCGATATGAGCACGTTTCAGGGCCGCGAGCGCGGCGCCGTAATAGGTCAGCCAGGCGAGCTGTACCGAGGCGACTTCGTCATACCAGGAAAGCGCTTCCCCGGACCAGCGGTAGATAACGCCGAGCACCACCACAACCGCCAGGCTGATGATCAGCAACACCGCGATTGCCTCTAACAGGCGCTCGAACAGCGTACGTGCGATGGCGAGTTTATTCACCTGCAAGCGTTAAAAATCAGAAAATTCAAATCTGTGCAAATACTGGCCCGCCCCGCGCAGCGGGGCAGGCCAGGAACAGATTATTGGGCAAGGCCCAGGGCCCTGTCGATTAACGCTTTGCCGTTAGGCACGGTGGTGCCGAATTCATCGTAGATCGGCTTGCTGGCCTTGATGAAGGCACCCTTGTCCGCGCTATTGACTAGAATGCCACCTCGCTTGAGCTCGGCGAGCAAATCGATTTCCAGCTGCGCGGCGGTTTTGTAAACAAAGTCCTGGGTTTCCATCGCGGTAGACTCGAGGATATTTCGCACATCCGCCGGCAGCCTGCTCCAATATTCGGTGCTGACGGTCACATAGGCCGGGGTGTACACGTGCCCGGTCATCGAGAGATACTTTTGCACCTCCTGGAACTTGCCGCTGGCGATCTGCGCCAGTGGGTTCTCCTGGCCATCGAAGGTACCGGTCTGCAGGGCGACGAAAACTTCCGAGAACGACAATGGCGTCGGGTTAGCGCCGTAGGCCTTGAACATTTTGACGCGCCAGATTGACTTCGGTGTTCTCAGTTTCAGGTCGCGCAGGTCTTCGGGCGTGTTGATGGGTCGCTCGTTATTGGTGATATTACGAAAGCCGTTTTCCCAGATCGCCAGTATCTTGTAGCCTTTCTTCTCGCTAATCGGTGCCAGGGTCGGCCATACGATCTTCCTCTCGATGCGCGCCATGTGCTCCCTGTCCTTGACCAGGTAAGGCATGTCGAAAAGGCCGAATTCATCGGCCACCGAGGCCATCACCGAGGATGGCAGCGCGAAATTAATCGTGCCGAGCTTGAGCTTTTTCAACAACTCCTTGTCCTTGCCCAGTTGACTCGAGCCGAAGACGACGACTTTCGCCTTATCACCCAGTTTGGCGTTGGCACGCCTGGCGAACTCATTGGCGGAGGCCTCGAACAGCGAACCGGGTTTACCGACGTGACCGAATTTGAGTTCCAGCGGGGCGGCGAATACCGGTGATGCAGTTATCAGGCTCAGGATCACTGCGGGGATGATAATTCTTAGCATTTTCATGGTGTGTCCTCTTTCTGGTGTCATTATCAGGTTTGTTTTATGGTCTGTTACATTTGCTTCTTTGCGGGATTATCTGGCCGAAAACCACCGGCGATTTGAATGCTTGGGATCGATTCAAACTAGAGATTATCAGCCAGATAGTCAAGCGCGGCATTGATGCCGCCCTTGTTAAACGGAATTTGCGCGGCAATCAGGCCCATTTCGACCCCGCTCAAGGTACCCGCCAGCATCAGATCATTGAAGTCGCCCAGGTGGCCGATGCGAAATACCCGGCCCTGAACCTTGCCGAGGCCGGTTCCGAGCGACATGTTATAGCGCTCCAGGATCAGTTGGCGCAGCTGGTCGGCATCCTGTCCTTCGGGCAGCAGGATCGCGGTCAGCGAGCCACTGTACTCCGCGGGGTTCTGGCACAGAATTTCGAGTCCCCAGGCGCGCACCGCGCGGCGGGTCGCCTCGGCATGGCGCTGGTGGCGGGCGAAGACGTTGTCGAGGCCCTGTTCGTCGAGCAGCATTTTGAGGGATTCGCGCAGCGCATACAGCAGATTGGTCGCCGGGGTGTAGGGGAAGTAGCCGGTCGCATTGGCTTTGATCATGGGTTGCCAGTTCCAGTAGGAGGATGGCAATCTCGCGCTTTTACCAGCCTCCAGCGCTTTCGCGCTGATCGCGTTGAAACCGAGGCCGGGCGGTAACATGAGGCCTTTCTGCGAACCGCCGACGGTGACATCGACACCCCATTCGTCATGCCGATAGTCGATCGAAGCCAGCGAAGATATCGTATCGACCATGAACAGGGCCGGATGCCCGCTGCTGTCGATGGCCTTTCTGATTTCGGCGATGCGGCTGGTGACACCGGTGGAAGTTTCGTTGTGCACCACCATCACGGCCTTGATTGCGTGATTTTTGTCTGCCCGCAATTTCGCTTCTACAGCGTCCGGGTCGACCCCGTGGCGCCAGTCACCCTCGACAAAATCGACCTGCAGGCCGAGTTCCCTGGCGATGCCCTGCCACAGCGTGGCGAAATGCCCGGTTTCGAACATCAATACCCGGTCGCCGGGTGACAGGGTGTTGACCAGTGCCGACTCCCAGGCGCCCGTGCCCGAAGCGGGATATATGACCACGTCAGCCGCGGTTTTGAAAACCTGCTGCATACCGCTTAAGACATCTCGAGTCAGTTGCGCGAACTCGGGACCACGGTGATCCATGGTCGGCATATCCATGGCCCGTAAGACTCGGTCGGGAACATTGCTCGGCCCTGGAATCTGCAGAAAATGACGCCCTGCGGGAATAGGCATACTGGTTTCCTCGGAATGATGTTTTTTTCTCTGAATTCGAATCCTGCCTGACCCGGGTAACGAGTGCAAGCGCTCTCACAACCACTGCGGGCTGGATCGACTCCCGCCAGTGATGGCTCTGCGCAGAGTAAATTTAAGCGTTACTGGCAGGCGTTTTTCTCTTATAGTGCGGTTTTTTCAACCTCATGTTAAAGAGTATTTCCCTTGGCTTTAAACCCTGACTATGAACAAAGGCCTGCCGCGATGACCGCGCGCATCGGTGACAGTGCCCTGGCGCGCAAGTTGCGCGCAGAGCTGGAAGGGGAGGTTCTGTTCGATGCTTTCAGTCGCGGCCGCTACAGCACCGATGCCTCGATTTACCAGATAGAACCGATTGGCGTCGTCGTGCCGCGCCATCGCCAGGATATCCTGTGCGCGATACAGATTGCCGCGGACGAAGGCATACCGGTATTGCCGCGCGGTGGCGGTACCTCGCAGATCGGGCAGACGGTGGGTACCGCGCTGATCATGGATAACAGCAAATACTACAACCAGGTCGGTGATTTTGATCCCGAGTCGAGGTCCATCTGGGTCGAGCCGGGGCTGGTACTCGATCAGCTCAATCGCTGGTTAAAACCCCATGGGCTGTTCTACCCGGTCGATGTTTCCACCGGCAACCGTGCCACCCTCGGCGGCATGGCCGGCAACAACAGTTGCGGCGCACGTTCGATTCGTTACGGCAACATGGTGCACAACGTGCGTGCCATCGACGCAATCCTGGCCGATGGCAGCAGCGCGCAGTTCGCGGATCTGGCGCAGGCCGACCCGGATGCTCCCCAGGCCGAGCTGATCGCTAAATTGCGCGCGCTGGGTCAGCGTGAAGCGGACGAAATCGCGCGCAGGTTCCCGCAACTGCTGCGCCGCGTCGGCGGTTACAACATCGACGAACTGGTTGATGCCGCGAGCGGCAGCCTGGCGCGCCTGCTGGTCGGTTCCGAGGGGACGCTGGCGTATTTCGCCCGCCTGCAGCTGCAACTTCAACCGATCCCGCCGCACAAGGTTTTAGGGGTATGTCACTTTCCGACTTTTCACCAGGCGATGGATTCTGCCCAGCATATCGTCAAGCTCGACCCCGGCGCGGTGGAACTGGTCGACCGCACCATGATCGATCTATCGCGCGAGATTCCGCTGTATCGCGCTACCGTTGATGGTTTTGTCCGCGGTGAACCGGACGCGTTACTGCTGGTTGAATTTGCCGGCGAAGATCCCGCCCTGCAAACCAGCAAGCTCGCCCAGCTGGTCGAGTTGATGGCAGACCTGGGTTTACCGGGGGCCGTGGTCGAAGTGCTTGATCCTCAATTTCAGGCGGCGGTGTGGGAGGTGCGCAAGGCCGGGCTCAATATCATGATGTCGATGAAGGGCGATGGCAAACCGGTATCCTTCGTCGAAGACTGCGCGGTGCAGCTGCAGGACCTGGCTGAATATACCGATCGCTTGACTCGGGTATTCGAAAAACACGGCACCACCGGCACCTGGTATGCCCATGCCTCGGTCGGCTGCCTGCACGTGCGCCCGATACTCAACATGAAGGATCCCAGCGGGGCGCAAAAGATGCGCGCGATCATGGAGGAAACGCTCGAGATCGTGCAGGAATACAAGGGCTCGCACTCGGGCGAACACGGCGACGGCCTGGCACGTTCCGAATTTCATGAGCGTATGTTCGGTGCGCGCATGGTGCGGGCCTTCGAGGGGGTCAAGGATGCATTTGATCCCACAGGCCTGTTCAACCCCGGCAAAATCGTGCGCGCGCCGCGCATGGATGATCGCTCGCTGTTTCGCTACCAGCCGGGTTACCAGGTCAGGCCACTTGAAACCACGCTGGACTGGTCCGATTGGGGCGGGTTCGGCGCTGCGGTCGAGATGTGTAACAACAACGGCGCCTGCCGCAAGGCAAATGTCGGCGTGATGTGCCCCTCCTACCGGGCCACAGGGGATGAGCAACATTTGACCCGCGGTCGTGCCAATACGCTGCGGCTGGCGGTCAGCGGACAGCTGGGCGCCGATGCGCTGCTCTCCGAGACGATGTATGACAGCATGGATTTATGCGTCGGCTGCAAGGGTTGCAAGCGCGAATGCCCTACCGGTGTCGATATGGCGAAGATGAAAATCGAATTTTTGCATCATTACCACCAGCATCATCCGCGTTCGCTCAAGGATCGGCTGATCGCCCATTTACCGCGCTACGCGCCGTTCGCGTCGCGCATCAGTTATATCCTCAACCTGCGTGACCGGGTTCCCGCTATGGCCTGGCTGAGCGAAAAAACGCTCGGCCTGAGTGCGCGCCGCAGCCTGCCGCGTTGGCGCAGCGATTACTTTGACGATAAACGTGAAACGGCGACTGCGAAGCCTGCACCCAATGGCGAAGTGGTGTTACTGGTCGACACCTTCAATCGCTATTTTGAACCGCACAATGCCCGCGCCGCGCAGGCCGTACTCGAGGCAGCCGGCTACCAGGTCCACCTGGTTCAACCTCTCGACGGAGGGCGTCCATTGTCCGAGGGTCGCACTTTTCTCGCGGCGGGTATGGTGGAGCAGGCCCGGGTCGAAGCCCGACGCATGCTGGAGGCGCTCAAGCCCTACGTCGAACGCCGTATTCCGGTCATCGGCCTGGAACCGTCCTGCCTGCTGACCCTGCGCGACGAGTTCAAGAGCATGCTGCCGGGCGAGGCAAGCAATGCGTTGGCGGAACGCGCCCTGTTGCTGGAGGAATTCCTGGCGCAACAACAGCAGGCCGGAAAACTGCAGCTCAAATTGAAGCCGTTGTCCGCCAGGCGAGCGCTGGTGCATGGGCATTGTCATCAAAAGGCCTTTGCTACGATGACCGCGATGCAGCAGACGCTGGCACTGATACCCGGGCTGGAAGTTGAAGTGATCGACTCGGGCTGTTGCGGCATGGCCGGGGCGTTCGGTTTCGAGGCCAGTCATTACGAGGTGTCGATGAAAATGGCGGAGCTGAGTTTACTGCCGGCGGTGCGTGCTGCCGATAGCGACACGCTGGTCATCGCCAATGGCACCAGTTGTCGCCATCAGATCCAGGATGGTGCGCAGCGTGCCGCTCGGCACATTGCGCTTGTGCTGCAAGACGCGTTACTCGAAAGCTAACGGCGATGGTTAGCGGCAACGGCAGCGTGGTGCGCAAGGCGTTGCTGGACGCGTTATCGCTGCCGGCATTTATCCTGTTTTTCACGATGATGGGATTTGGTTCGCTCGCGCGCGGCGCCGGTTTTGGCGCCGACATGGCAGTCGTGGCCTCGCTCTTGATCTGGGGTCTGCCCGGGCAGCTCGCCATGGTCGAATTGACCTCGACCGGGCAGGGTATCGCGGCGATCGTGTTCGCCTGTTCGCTCGCCAATGCCCGCTTTTTACCCATGGTGGTTTCTTTCGTGCCGATGTTGGCACGCGGGCAGGCGAGCCTGCCGCGCCGGTTACTCGACGCGCAACTGTTGTCGATTAATTCCTGGGCGGTCTGTATGCGTGAGTTTCCGCATATCGAGCCTGCATTCAGGCACCGCTACTATGTCACTTTTGCCAGTTCGATACTATTCGCCGCGGCCATGGGTACCCTGATCGGTTACCACGGCGCGATCCTGCTGCCGGCGGTGATGGTACTGGGACTGATCTTCGTTAGTCCGTTGTTCTTTGCGCTGGTGCTGTCCGCCGTGAAAGGTCGCGCCGAGCGATTCTCCATGATCTTCGGCTGCGCGACCGTAATCGTCGCGAACAGTCTTTTCCCCGCGTTCGATCTGCTGATTACCGGCGTGGTGGGCGGTAGCCTGGGCTTTGCGACTGGCAAATTCTGGAAACCGCGCAATGCCGGCTGAATCGCTCTGGCTGATCGTGCTGGGCTGCGCCGCGGCGACCTTTGTCTGGCGTGCGCTGGGCGTCGTCGTGGTCAGGCGCATCGACCCCCAGGGTGGTTTTTTCCAGTGGGTAACCTGCGTTTCCTACGCGATGGTGGCGGGCCTGATATTTCGCATGATCATCATGCCGGAGAGCGATCTCGCGGCGGTCTCGCTAACGATCCGTATCGCCGCCGTGGTCATCGCATTTGCCGCTTATTACCTGTTTAAACGCCGCCTGGTTGCCGGCGTGGTTGCCGGGGGCTTAAGTTTGTCGGCGATGGCAGCCTGGATTGGTTGAAGTAGATCGTCAGCAATAACGTACTCCGCCATTTAGCCCGGAGTCAGCTAGTCGGCGTTTCTGCGGCTGGCGGTTTCTTTTTGAAAAACTCACCGTAGACGCTGCCCATCAGGGTTATGACACCGACGATCAGCAGTCCCAGTGCGATCGGGCGGTCGAAAAAGCCGCTCCACTCGAAGTGCAGCATCTGCATCGCCTGGGCGAAGGTCTGCTCGCCGATCTTGCCGAGGATCAGGCCAAGCACGATGCCTGCCACCGAGTAGCCCGAGCGGCGCAGGAAAAAGCCGATGACACCGGCGAGAAACATGACGATGACGTCGATGGTCAGGCCGCGCACCGCGTAGGCGCCGACCGTGGCGAGCAGTAATATCATCGGCGCGAGGAATTGAAACGGAATGCGCAGCAGGTTGATGATGGTCTTGGTTTCGAGGAAACCGACAAACAGGATCGACACATTGGCAAAAAACATTGCCGCGAATACGACCCAGACGAGGTCGGCACTGTTGATAAACACCAGCGGGCCCGGTTCCATGTCGTGCATCTGAAACACGCCGACCATCATCGCGGTGAGCGCACCACCGGGCAAGCCGAGCGCCAGCAGTGGAATCATCGCGGCGCCGGTGGCGGCATTATTGGCGGTTTCCGAGGATATGACGCCCTCGAGTTTGCCCTTGCCGAACTCTTCCGGGGTCTTCGACCAGCGCACGGCTTCGTTGTAGCCCATGAAGGCTGCCAGGGTCGCGCCGATACCGGGCAAGATACCGCAGAAGAAGCCGATCACGATCGAACGAATGACCGCCCACTTGTGCGCAATCAGCTCGGTTAAGCTCGGAAAGTCGACACTGAGTTTGGGCGCTACATAAGAGCCTTTGGCTTTCTTTTCGGCCTGCACGAAAATTTCCGAAACGGCAAAAAATCCGAGTATCGTGGGAATAAAGTGGATTCCCGCGAGCAGGTAAGGCATCTCGAAATCGTAACGCTTGATGCCACCGACCGGATCGAGGCCGACGACTGCGACCATGAGTCCAATCAGTATCGACAACCAGCCTTTCCAGAAGGTCTTGGCGCCGACCGAAGCGGCTACTGCGAGGCCAAAGAATACCAGTGCAAAAATTTCCGGCGGACCGAAGGCCGAGATCGCCCAGTCGGCGATCGGTGCGGTCGCCAGCATCATGATTATCGTCGAAATGGTTCCACCCAGTGCGGAACACATGACCGCGGCGCCAACCGCTTTACCCGCCTGGCCTTTTAGTGTCATCGGGTAACCGTCGAAGGCGGTCGGCGCGTTTTCCGGCGCGCCCGGAATGTTGAACAGGATCGCGGTAATCGCACCGCCATAGACTCCGGTACAGTAAATCACCGAAAACAGCATGATGCCGTGCTCGGGCGAAAGGTGCGCGGTGAAGGGCAACAGGATCGCGGCCAGTGTCAGCATGCTGACCCCGGGAATGGCGCCGAACAGCATGCCGCCAATTACGCCGCCAAAGAAAATCATGATACCCAGCGGGTCACTGAACAGCGTGACGGTGCCAGTCAGGAAATTATCAAATGCATCCACGCGGGGCTCTCCTCACATCCTACTGCAGCACGGTCACGACCCAGCTACCGATATCGTAGAAGGGATGGATATTGCCGACCGGTAAACCGACGTAAAGTATATTTACGAACAGCAGCATTAGCAGGCCGAAGATCAGCCCCATGATCGCAAGCATCGGTTTAGGACGGTTTTCGCCAAACATGATCATCACCCCGATAATGAAAAACGGTGCCAGCGAATAAAACCCCATATCCTCGAGCATGGCGGCGAAAAACAGCGGCAGGGTCAGCATCGCGCCGATCATGTTGCGGCGCATGGTGTATAGGAAAATTCCGATCAGGATGGCGGCGACGACAATGCGAATGACGTGCACGCTGCCACCTTCGGCCGCTAGCAGGGCCGTGATCCAGTCCGGGATACGCATGTAGGCAAACGGGATGAGCAGCATGGCGAAGGTCGAGGCATACCACTTCAGGCCTTCGTGGTGCGCCTCGTGCGCGGCTTCCTCGGAGCCATCGTCGACCGCGGCGCTGATCATCTGCACCGAGGCTTCATCTCCGCGTTTCCAGTGGTGATACAACTGGCCGAGGGCCGCGATCGCCATTAGCAGGACGATGGCGCGGGGCCAGGCGGTCGCCCCGAACTTGTAGATTTCGATATCCTGGTCGAATTGAAAGGAATAGATGAACAGAAACAGGCACAGCCCGAGCCACATCGCGGCTTCGACCAGGTGCCCGGGTCTTAGCTTGCCCATGATTCAGCAATGGGTCGGCGTTTCGGGGTGTGCAACGCCCGGGTAAATTCCGGGCGTTGCCTGAGACAGGTCTTCATTGCGGCGCTATTTAACCGCGAGCCCCATTTCCTTGTAGACATCCCGGTACTGCTTGACGGTCGCGGTGATCAGCTCGCGGGTGCCCGCGGTATCACGGAAGCTCTCGATCAAGGTCATGAACTTGCTCTCGTTGTACTTCTGGTAGCTGGGCTGGCAATAAGCCTTCTGGAACGCCCACTGCAACCAGGCGACGCGATCGGCCGGCGCACCCTTGTGCACGTAAAAGCCGCGGAAGCGGAACAGCGGTTCGAATTTCAAACCCGCATCGCTCAGGCTCGGCACGTCGGCAAACGCTGACGGACGTTCTTTCAATATCGTCAGAATGGGTTTGAACTTACCGGCGTCGAGAAACTTGCGTACGTCACCGGGTTGCTCGAACAGTGCATCGACCTGGCCGCCTGCGAGCGCGCCATAACGCGGCGCACCCTTGTCAAACGAGATTTGCTGAATCTTCATGCCGGTCGCATCGGTGATGAATTTCATCGTGATGCGTTCCATCGAGCCTTCCTTGGAAACGTTGGCGATGGTGGCCTTGCCGTTTTGTGCCTTGACCCACTTGACGAAGGAATTCCAGTCGGTAAAGCGATCTTCATCCTTTTTAATGTAGACCTGCGAGAAGGTGATTTGTGAAGTCACCAGCGGGATCAGGTCGGTCGCCGGATTAGGTTTGGTTGAATCAAGCGCATGTGCGCTGGAGGCATCGTCGATATGTTCCAGCACGGTATAACCGTCGGGCGGGGTCGCCATGAATGCGGTCATGCCGACGGTGCCTGAACCGCCGGGCTTGTGATCGCGGTTGATCGAGATGCCGGTCAGGTCGCTTACCGCCTGCGCCATGGCCTGGGCCACCTGGCCCGAGCCGCCGGCCGGGCCGTAGGGCACGACCATGGTTAGCGCGCGTGCGGGATAGCCGCCGGGCTTGTCCTTGCCTGACGGCAAGTTGTCGGTGGCACAGGCAGCGTAGGCAGTGTTGGCGGTAAGTGTCATGGTGGCGAAAGCGATAGCGCTCGCGGCCACGAATTTTCTGAGTTTCATAATGCTCCTCCGGTTGTTTTATTTATAACTGCGATTAGTTATTAGAATAATCTTCGCCGGATGTTATACAAGCTTGCCAAAACTGTCTAGCACCTGTCATTGTGGCTGGCTCAATTGCAATCCGAATCAGTATTCGTAACGTATCTGACTGAATGAAAGCTGTTACTCAATAGGCCGGGATGGATTCAGTCACTCAAATAGCGCTCGGCGCCGCGGTCGCCGAAGCGTCGCTCGGTCGCCGGATCGGCAATCGCGCCATACTCTGGGGCGCGATCGCCGGCACTATGCCGGATCTCGATGTGTTCGTGCCACTGGGCGATGCAGTCAGGGATTTCACCTACCATCGGTCGGCCAGCCATTCGTTATTCGTGCTGGCACTAATGACGCCGCTACTGGTGTGGCTGATCACGCGAATTCATACCGATACCCGGGCACTGCGTAAGCGTTGGATGCTGACGATATACCTGGTTTTTGCGACTCACGTGCTGCTCGACAGCATGACCGCCTACGGCACCCAGATATTCTGGCCGCTGCCTGTGCCGCCGGTGTCGCTGTCGACCATATTCATCATCGACCCGACCTATACGCTGCCGCTGTTGATCGGCGTCATCGCCGCGCTGGTGATGACGCGGCAAAGCGACCGCGGGCACCTGCTCAATCGTTTTGGACTGATCCTGAGCTCGATTTACCTGGGATGGACCCTGTTTGCCAAGATCATCGTCGAGCGCAATTTTGAAGATGCGTTGCGCGATCAGGGCATCGGCTACCAGAAGATTTTCAGCACGCCGGCGCCGTTTAACTCGCTGCTGTGGCGCGCCGTCGTCAGGGACGAGGGCGGTTATTACGAAGCCTATTACTCGCTGTTGGACGCCGATAACGATATCCGTTTTAGCTATTATCCGAGCAGGGAAGACCTGTTGACCGAAATCGCCGATCACTGGCCGGTGCAGCAGTTGCAGTGGTTCAGCCGCGGATTTTACGCGGTCTCCGAGCGCGAGGGAGATATCGTTATCAGCGATCTGCGAATGGGGCTCGAGCCCAGCTACGCGTTCCAGTTCAAGGTCGGCACAATTTCCAACCCGCATCCGAAACCTGTCGTGCCCGAACAAATCCAGGCCGAACGCAATATGAGCCTGCTGCGCCCGATCTGGGATCGGATCTGGGATCAGAATGTGCGTTTGAGTCCGAACGACGCCAGTCGTTAAACTTTGGACCGTTGCGCTTGTCAAACTCCCGATAATGTTCTCCAAACTGCAAACTCCACTCGTAACACTCAGCCTGGCCGTCGTTTTCGGAATTGCCATTGGCCTGATGATGGCTGACGACTCCGACTCGCCGACTGCTTCAGTGCAGACCCCGGAAGTCGATCAGGCGATGCCGGCGGGCTCTGCTGCAGCGGAAAATTTCGATGCCGCCGAGCGCACGGCGACCAGCATCGGCGAGCTGAGTCGACTGCTGCAAAACGAAATCAGCGCGCGCCAGGCGCTGGCGCAAAAACTGGAAACACTGAGCCGCCAGGTAGCCGCTCTGGATAGCGCAGCGGGCCTCGATGCAACGGCGCTTAGTGCCGACCAGCCCGTTGCGGGCGCGGATGACTCCGAGCTCCCCGAAGCGGGCTGGTTCGACCAGCAGGCGCTGCTCGATAGCGGCATGAACAGCAGCCTGGCGAATGAATTGAAGCTTACTTTCGAGCAGCTGGAGATGGAGCGACTCTTTCTGCGTGACCGCGCGGCCCGGGAAGGCTGGGATCGCGAGCAGATGCGCTCCGAATTGCAGGCGCTCGAATCGAGGGAGGATGAACTGCGCGAACGGCTCGGGGAAACCGCCTACGACGCCTATCTCTATGCCTCGGGCCAGACCAATCGCGTGGCGGTAACCAGCGTGCTGGCGAGTGCCCAGGCCGGGCAGGCCGGGATAAAGTCCGGCGATCATATCCTGCGCTACGACAGTCAGCGTATTTACAACTGGATGGACTTACGCGCGGCTACTACCAGCGGCGATATCAGCGACACGGTGCCGGTCGAAGTCGAGCGCGATGGCGAGACGCTGCAGTTTTACCTGGCGCGCGGGCCCCTCGGTATCCGCATGGATGCGCTCAGAGTAGCACCCTGACGGGCCCAGCCCGGGCCACTAGTGATAGGCCCGCCACAGCATCGAAACGCCCGAAACCACGAGAATGCCGATGATCAGGTACTGAAAGCGCGCATCGCTGATGCGCTGGCGAATGCGTTGCCCGAGCAGCAGGCCGATGGTAACCGGAATTGTCGCCAGTGCAGAATAAATCAGCAGACGCTGGTCGAGGATACCGAACAGGTAGAGCGCGATCGCCCAGGGCACGACCGCGCTGACATAAAGGAAGCTGATCGAGCTGACGAACTGGTTCTTGCTGAGACCCCGAATCGAAATCAGGTAAATGATCAGCATCGGCCCGAAAAACGACGACAGGCCGCCGATCAGGCCCGAGGCGCCTCCGAAGAAAACGCCCGCAGGCCGCACCAGGGGGTCCGGCAAATGCAGGCGGAAGCGCGAACCCTGCAGTAAGGCAAAGGCGATTACCGCGACGCCGACCAGGACCAGCAGGGTTGTTTCATCGATCACCGACAGTATTTTTACGCCGACCCAGGTGCCGACCAGGATCGCCAGGAAAGCCGGCCACAGGCGCGAAATCACCGCGCTGCCGCGCTCGGCCTGCGCGAATTGCCACAGGTTGGCGACCACGACCGGGATCGCCATGATCGCGATCGCCATTTGCGGCGGCAGCACCAGCGCCATCATCGGCACCGTCAGTAACGGAGTGCCGACGCCGAGCGCGCCCTTGATGAAGCCGCCGCACAAGAGCGCGAAAAAGCACCAGGTGACGATCGTGGGGCCGTATTCTGCGAGCAAATCGATAATCCTCGAGCAAAGCGCAGCATGATATCAGCCCGCGCCAAGATGGAAACCCGACGCCCGTCAAATATTAAGGGGACAATATTAAGGGGACACAATACTTAATTCCCCGGAATTAAGTATTGTGTCCCCGGAACTCCAAGGCCGAAAAGACTGGCTGATCGGATTTGTGTTACGCATTTGAATTCGGGGATTCAGCGAGTAAACTTGCGCCTTCGATTGACGTCCAGGTATTTAATATGGCCAAGGCAGCAGTTTCCGCGGTGACCAACGCAACAGATGATGAAAAGACGAGTGTGGCGCAACTGATCGAACGCGCGCAGGCGGCAATGCAGCAATTTGCCGGCGCCGATCAGGCGCGGGTCGATGAAGTCGTGACCGCGGTCGCCTGGTCGTTGTACAAGCCCGAGAATGCCAGGCACCTGGCTGAACTCTCGGTCAAGGATACCGGGATCGGCAACGTCGCCGACAAGATTATCAAGAATCAGCGCAAAACCTTCGGCACTTTGCGCGACCTGATGCGGGTGCGCACCGTGGGCGTGATCGAAAACGACACCGGCCATGGCGTCATCAAGTACGGCAAGCCGGTCGGCGTGGTCGCCGCGATTACGCCATCGACCAACCCTGCCGCGACGCCGGTCAATAAATCCATGATGGCGCTCAAGGGCGCCAACGCGATCGTCATCGCGCCCTCGCCGGCGGGCTGGAACAGCACCAATGCCACGGTCGAACTGATGCGCGACGCGCTGCAAAAGGTCGCTGCACCCGAGGACCTGGTGCAAATTCTGCCGTCCCCGGTGTCGCGCAACATGACGCGGCTGCTGATGGAGCAGGCCGATCTGATCGTCGCTACCGGCTCGCAGAACAATGTGCGCGCGGCCTATAGCAGCGGCACCCCGGCGATTGGCGTCGGCGCCGGCAACGTGCCGGTGATTATCGACAGCAATGCCGATCTTAACGACGCCGCGCAAAAAATATGCGCCTCGAAAACCTTCGACAACTCGACCTCCTGTTCGTCGGAAAACTCGCTCATCATTCTCGACGACCGCTACGAAGAAGCAATCAGTGCGCTTAAAAATGCGGGCGCCTATCGCTGCAGCGCGGCGGAAAGAGAATTGATCCGCGCAAAGCTCTGGGTCGATGGCAACCTGAATCGCGAGCTAATCGCAAAGGATGCCGACGTGTTTGCCGCGGGCGTCGGTCTCGACCAGGCGGCCAGGCAGGCACGCTTTTTCATGGTCGAGGAAGAGTTCGATCCGGCGTCCCCGTTTACCGACGAAAAACTATCGCTGGTGCTGACGGTTTACCGCGCGCGCGATTTCGACCACGCGGTCGAACTGGTCACCAGTATTCTCGATGTGCAGGGGCGCGGGCATTCCTGCGGCATTCATACGCGCAACCTCGACCACCCGGTGCGCCTCGCCGAGGAAATCGACGTGGTGCGCGTGCTGGTCAACCAGGCGCATACCTTCGGCAACGGCGGCAGTTTCAATAACGCGCTCAATTTCACGCTGAGCATGGGTTGCGGCACCTGGGGTGGAAACAGCATCAGCGAGAATCTGAATTACAAACACTTCATCAATACAACCCACCTGGTGACCACGGTTGCCGAGGACAAGCCCAGCGAAGCAGAACTGTTCGGCGCCTATCACGCGCGTTACGGAACGGACTGAGCATGCAGACGATACGTGCCTGCATCGAGCAGCATGCCGGTGCTACTCCCGATTCGGTATTTCTGATTGCGCCCGAAAGCGGGCAGACGCTGAGTTTTGCCCAGTTAAAAGCCGCGGTCGACGAGCTCGGCGCGCAATTCGACGGCCTCGGTCTGGGGCACGGCGCCCGGGTAGCCTTCCTGCTCAAAAACGGTTTCTGGGCCACCCGGCTGTTTCTCGGCGTGATGGCGAATAATCGCGTCATCGTGCCGCTCAACGCCGTCGCCGGCAATGTGCAACTGGTGCATGTACTCGACCACTCGGACGCCGAGATCGTGTTCGTCGCGCCCGAGTATCGCGACAAGCTGGCCGAAATCATGGCCCAGGTCGAGCGGCCGATCCGGGTCATTGAAATAAGCGACAGCGACGGCCCGCAATGGCCGGATGATGCTGTAGCAGTTGCGACGCCGCCTTCGCCGACGCCGCAGGACACCGCGCTACTGCTTTATACTTCGGGTTCCACCGGTCTGCCCAAGGGCGCGGTGCTGAGCCACCGCGCGGTCACCAGCGGCGGGCGCAACGTGGTCGAAGGCCATCAGCTGCAGCCGCAGGACCGTGCGCTCTGCGTGCTGCCGGTGTATCACATCAACGGCGCCATGGTGACGGTCTCGGCGCCGCTTTACAGCGGCAGCAGCGTGGTCATGCCGAAGCGCTTCAGCGCCACCGATTACTGGCAACTCGTGGCCGAGAACAACTGCAGCTGGAGCAGTATCGTGCCGACCATCATCAAGTACCTGCTCGATCGCGCCGCGCAGGAACCCTATGACTTCGGCAACGACGAACGCCTGGCGAATTTTCGCTTCGCGCGCTCGGCCTCGGCGCCGCTGGCGGCGGTGACGCTGGAGCAGTGGGAGCAGACTTTTAAAGTGCCGATGATCGAGACCCTGGGTCTGACCGAGACCGCCGGCACCGTGGCCAGCAACCCGTTGCCGCCGGCACCGCGCAAGCCGGGCTCGGTCGGGCTGCCGTTTGGCAACGAAATCATCATCGTCGATGAAAGCGGCGAGGAATGTGCGCCGCATGTAGTCGGAGAACTGATTATGCGAGGCAGCAACCTGCTCGACCTTTACTACAAGAATCCGGACGCGACCGCGGACTCGATCAGGAACGGCTGGTTTTACAGCGGCGATCTCGGCCGGAAAGACGAGGAGGGTTACATCTTTATCACCGGCCGCTCGAAGGAGTTGATTATTCGCGGCGGTGAAAATATCGCGCCGCGCGAAATCGACGATGTGCTGTACAAACACGAAGCGATTCTCGAAGCCGCCGCGGTCGGCGTCGACGATGAAAACTACGGTCAGGAAGTGGTCGCCTGCGTCGTCATACGTGATGGCTACCAATGCAGCGAGGATGAACTCAAGGCTTTCTGCCAGGCCGGTGTCGGCAACTATAAGGCGCCGAAAATTATTTACTTCTTCGACGATTTGCCAAAAGGCCCCTCGGGCAAGATCCTGCGCCTGAAACTCCCCGAGCTGATCGAAAAAGCCACTACGCACAAGTAATGATCGTGAGTTCCTGGCCGCGAATGGTGACCCGGCATACATCCTTTTAATTCGGCAACCTGTCGGGACTGACAGGACAGGTCAAGGGGCGCGTGCGGCACACTTTTATTACGCGCGGGCATGCGCCGGGATACCTGTATTTCAAGGTCATTCCCGCGCAAGCGGGAATCTTGTATCGGTGCCATGGGAGATTCCGATACGTCGAACCGCCGCTTACGCGGGGATGACTCTATGGACGTCATCCCGACCTCAGAGTTGGGGTCTTGAAACTGCCGGTCGATGCCAGGTCAGGGGATTGAGTCTGCGGGTCTGTTTAGACCGGGTAGCGCTGGCGCAGGGCCTGCCTCAGCTGGCTGCGCGCCGGCATCGATTGCCGGTAAATTTCGTCCACGCGGTTGAATTCGAGCACGCGCACATCCTCGAGCTCGGGGCGAATGTAAATATGCGGGGGCCGCCGCTGCATTTTTTCGTGCAGGATTTGGGCCTGCATGATCTGCATGGTATTGAACAGGGTTTCGAAGTAACCGGGTGCGTCCTCCGATTGCGAATAGCGTTTGCCCGAGACGTCGATCGCGACCACGACGTCGCAGTCATCGAACAGCAGGTCGTATGGAACCGGGTTGACCAGGCCGCCGTCTACCAGCACCCGGCCCCGATGCTGTACAGGACTGAACAGCCCCGGGATCGCGATGCTGGCCTGAAGCGCGGGGCCCAGGTTGCCGCTTTCAAAAACTACCTGCCCGCGCTGCCAGAAATCCGCCGCCACGATCTGCAGCGGAATACCCAGTTGATCGAATCTGGACACGCCGCTGGTTTCCTCGATATAACGGGCGAAAGCATCGGTGTCGATCAGTCCACCGCTGCCCAGTTTCAGTTGAATAAGATCCCACCAGCGCCCCAGGTCCTGTTCGAACAGGCCACTGAGCCAGGATTCATTTTCGGAGACGGTCAGCCGGTCGACGAGCTCGCGGATTTCACGCCCCGACAACCCTGCCGCGTACATCGTGCCGATGACCGCGCCAATGCTGGTGCCGGCGATACGATGCGGCCGAATTTTCAATTCGTCGAGTACTTCCAGCATCACGATATGCGCGAGGCCGCGGGCGCCGCCGCCACCCAGCGCGAGGCCCAGGTCGCCGCCTGATTTCCAGGCGTCGCAGCTCGCCAGCAGGCTGCTGGCTAAGCCGAGTTTGAGAAAGTCGCGTCGCTTCATCATCGGGTCTAGTATATCGCGTTGGGCGGCTCGGCTCGACCGGCGACCCATGCTGGTTGCATTTTTTTCAGGCAGCGAAAATGATTCGAGACTTGTTATACTCGGCGACTGCTTTAAGATGCCGGGTTAATGAACGGGCCGAAGCGCGTGTATCAGAAAAATAATAACCGGGCCGTCACCTGCTGCAAAAATAGATAAAGAGCTGGGCTGTTTTACAAACCTGTATGAAAGGATTGGTAGTTTTTCCTGTTCTGGTCTGCCTGTTGCTGGGCGCTTCGGTGTTTGCCGCCGATTTCGCCAGCGGCGTCGATTTTTATAAAAACGATGACTATGCAAGCGCAGTCAGCCAATGGAAACCGCTGGCCGAACTGGGCCATGCGGAAGCACAGAATAACCTGGGCTGGATGTACGAACACGGTAAGGGCGTAAGGCGAAACCACGAGACTGCATTCAAATGGTACTGGCTGGCAGCCAAACAGGGCAACGCGGTCGCGCAGACCAACCTCGGCTCGATGTATGAAAATGGCAAAGGCATCACCCGCAGCGATAATGCTGCCATCCGCTGGTACAGGATCGCCGCCAGGCAGGGCGATGCCGCCGCGCAGAACAACCTCGGAACCATGTACCAGGAAGGCAAAGGGGTTGCGCGCGACCATCAGGCCGCGGTCAAGTGGTACCGGCTGGCCGCGGAGCAGGGCAATGCCCACGCGCAATTCAACCTCGGCACTCGCTATCAAAAGGGGCTGGGCATCAAAAAAGACAATAAACCCGCGATCCGATGGTTCCAACTGGCCGCCGAACAGGGGCACGCCGAGGCCCAGTTCAACCTGGGCTGGATGTATGAAAACGAGGCGGGTGTTTTAAGGGACGAGGCCAGGGCGATCGAGTGGTATCGCTCTGCCGCCGAGCAAGGCGAACCGCAGGCGCAGACCAGTCTGGGGATCAGATATCAACGCGGCCAGGGGGTTAAGCGCGAT
>CAMYML010000039.1 GCA_947259305.1 uncultured Gammaproteobacteria bacterium
ATAATGGGTTTCGACTTCTACCTGGGAGGGTATTTCATAGCGTGAAGTCTGGGGCTTGAAATGCAGCAGAAAGCGTAAATCGCGGCGCATCATGTTATGCGCCTGATGCGCCTCCTTACGCGCCTTTTCGATGGCCGCGAGATCTCCGAGGGCCGGTTGTGTATCGCCGAAGAACGCGAACCGCCAGGCCGCGTCGATTGCGTTAACCCGGGCACGGGAGACTTCGTAGCGAAAAATAACCTTGGAGAGGCGCTGGTACTGGCTATAACTCAGCTCGATCTGAGCAATTTCGGCAAACCTGGGAATCGAGCCATGCGCCTCGTCCGCCACGCCCCATAATCGCGACAGGGGTAAATACAGCTTGCGCAGGAAGTACATCGACGCGCGGTCAAACCAGGTCGATGTGAACAGCCCCCCAAGCGGGCCTCGCATCCAGGTGATGGCGCCCTTTTCGGCAGGTAGCTTGTGGCCGGTGATGAGGTCGCTGATATTTTTAATTTTTATCGCTTATCTCCTCACGCCATCAGGTAAATATATTTACTCCTCCCGCGCCATAAGCCGAATTACTTCCAGTCGTCGCCCAGGCCCAGAGGTGCGGGTAATCGGTTAATTAGCTGGTTCAGCATTTCCGAAAACTCATTGTTCCACCGGGTACCAAATATCGGGTCATCGTTTGCCTCGAAGGCGGCGTCGATTTCTTCCCAGTCCGATGCCTCGAGTGCATCCCGGGCTCGCGGTAAAATTTCATCCTCTTCCTTTTGCGCGTGACGACGTTCGAAGTCGGTATAGCGCAGCACGGTATCACGGAAATGCGGGAATTCCGCCGCGCCGGTA
Source organism: uncultured Gammaproteobacteria bacterium (assembly GCA_947259305.1). Taxonomy (GTDB): domain Bacteria; phylum Pseudomonadota; class Gammaproteobacteria. Next base: position 835 of record CAMYML010000039.1, read on the forward strand.
AATTCGTAGGCGGATAACGCTTTCAGCATTTCGACAAACAGAATTTCGCCTTCGGTATGCTGCTGACCGAGCTCGCGGATGATGCCCTCGGTATCGGGTGCTCGTAGCAAAAGTTTCGGAAACAGATAGTGGTTTTCCTTGGGGTGATGGTAGCGGTCGAGAAAGCGATCGAGATAAGTGAACAACCCATGGAAGATGCCGAAGTCCGGATGTTTGCCGCTATCGATCTCCTCGATGAGTTTGTCGAGGCTGTAGAGTACCGCGCCCAGGTTTTTATGTTCGCTTTTGATGATGGAAATTGCGCGCATAATGATCCTATAGTTTTGTCGGGCCTGAATTTCAGGCTGGATTGTCGATCTTAACATAGTGATTTGACTCGCGGTTTGACAAAGATCAGGTTGCTGGAGCGGGATATTTTGATTGACAAAGGCCGCCAATTTGCGAAATTGAACAGGTGAATAACGACAAGTCAGCTATGCGCACCCAGGTCGTGATTATCGGTGGCGGGCCGGCCGGCCTGCTGCTGGGGCAATTGTTGCACCGCCAGGGGATCGACAGCGTACTGCTCGAACGTCACAGCCGTGAGTACGTGCTGGCGCGAATCCGAGCCGGCGTGCTGGAGTCGGGGCTGGTAGATCTACTGCGTGAAGCGGGCGCCGGCGAGCGCATGCAGCGCGAGGGCCTGAAACACGCGGGAATCTACCTGGCGAATTCGAATCGCGGATTTCGCATCGATTTCGAACGGCTTTGTGGCGGCAGCGTCATGGTTTATGGCCAGACCGAGCTGACGTTGGACCTCTACCAGGCGCGCGACGCCATGGACGCAGCCATGCTGCACCAGGTCGATCAGGTGCAGATCCATGCCGCGGACACGGAGCACCCTGCCGTCAGCTTTGTTCGCGATGGCCACGAGCAGCGCATCGAGTGCGATTTCATCGCCGGCTGTGACGGCTTTCACGGGGTTAGCCGCAAAACTATTCCCGCCAGCCTGCTACGTGAATTCGAGCGGGTTTATCCGTTCGGCTGGCTCGGGGTACTGTCGCAAACCCCGCCGGTCAGCGACGAGCTGATTTATGCCAGCCACGAACGCGGGTTTGCGCTGTGCTCGATGCGCAGCCCGGGCCTCAGCCGCTATTACCTGCAGGTCGCACTCGAGGACAAGGTCGAGCAGTGGTCGGATGAGGCTTTCTGGAATGAATTGAGGCAGCGTATTCCGCACGCCGCGGCGGAGTCGATTGTTACCGGCGCCGCGATCGAAAAATCGATCGCGCCATTGCGTTCCTTCGTCGCCGAGCCCATGCGCTGGGGCCGCCTGTTTCTGTGCGGGGACGCCGCGCATATCGTGCCGCCCACCGGCGCCAAGGGACTCAACCTGGCGGCCTCGGATGTCTACTACCTGTGGCGTGCGTTGCGTCAGTATTATCACGACGGTGATGAGCAGGGCATCGAAGACTATTCGGCGACGGCCTTGTCGCGGGTGTGGAAGGCGGAACGCTTTAGCTGGATGATGACCAAATTGCTGCACCGTTTCCCGCAACAGTCGCCGTTCGACCTGCGCATGCAGCAGGCGGAACTCGAGTACCTGGAATCATCGGTTGCGGCCCAGACTTCACTGGCCGAGAATTACCTCGGGCTGCCGTACTGAGGGAGGACATTATGGAAATGATACAACTGGGGGATGTTACCCTGCATTACCGTATCGAGGGTGATCCCAACGGTGCGTCGATCGTGTTTGCCAATTCGCTGGGCACGGATTTTCGCCTGTGGGATCAGATTATTCCGTATCTGCCGGACGGGCTTAAAATATTGCGTTTCGACAAGCGTGGGCACGGCCTGTCGAGCTGCCCCGCGGGCGACTACCAGATGGCTGACCTGATCCAGGATACGGTGCGGCTGCTGGAGGCGCTCGAGTTTCGCGAGTGCCTGTTTGTCGGCCTTTCCATCGGTGGCATCATCGCCCAGGGGCTCGCCGCCAGCCATCCGCATCTGCTGCGCGCGATGGTAATTTCGAACACCGCGGCGCGCATCGGTACTCCTGAAATGTGGCAGCAGCGTATCGATACCCTGCGCACGGGTGGCATCGAAGCGCTTGCCGACAACATTATGCAGCGCTGGTTTTCAAAATCCTTTCGCCATCATCGTGCCCTCGAAGTGGCCGCCTGGCGCAACATGCTGACGCGCACCCCACTCGAGGGTTATATCGGTTGCAGCGCTGCGATCGCGGCCACCGATTTCAGCGAAAGTAGCACCGGCCTTAGCCTGCCGACGCTGGCCATAGCCGGCAGCGAGGACGGCTCGACCCCACCTGACGTGGTGCGCGCCACCGCCGAACTGATTACCGGATCGCGGTTTGAGCTGATCGACAATGCCGGCCATTTGCCCTGCGTCGAGCAGCCGGCGGAGTATGCGCGCATGCTCAACGATTTCATTCGCGAGTGTGGTCATGTCTGAGCGCTATCAACAGGGCATGCGAATGCGTCGCAAGGTGCTGGGTGATGCGCACGTGGATGCGGCGGAAGCGAACAAGACCGCCTTCGATGAACCTTTTCAGACCTTGATCACCGAGGCCGCCTGGGGAAATCTGTGGGCACGCGACAGCCTGCCGTTGCGCGAGCGTTCGATGCTGACCATCGCGCTGCTGGCCGCGGCCGGGAATTTCGACGAAATTGCGATGCATATCCGCGCCACCGCCAATACCGGGGCGAGTCCCGCCGACGTGATGGAAGCCCTGTTGCATGTCGCGATCTACGCCGGCGTGCCCAAGGCCAACCGCGCGCTCAAGATTGCCCGGCAAACCTACGAAGACATGGGAGTGGAGCTATGACCGACACGAGCAGGCCGCGCGGCGGCTACATCCAGCGCGATCGCGGCTGGCATCCACCGGCGTACCATCCAGGCTACAAGACCAGCGTCACGCGCTCGCCGCAAAAGGCGTTGCTATCCCTGCCGACGACCCTGTCGGAAGAAACCGGGCCGGTATTCAGTCAATCCATCATCGGGCCGCGCGACAACGATCTGCTGCATAACCATGCCGCCGACGGCGAGAGCGCCATCGGTTCGCGCATCCTGGTTTATGGCCAGGTGCGTGACCAGTCGGGGCGGGGTCTGCCCGCTACGCTGGTCGAAGTCTGGCAGGCTAATGCGGGTGGACGCTATCGCCACCAGAAGGAAACTTACCTGGCGCCGCTGGATCCCAATTTTGGCGGTTGCGGTCGATGTTTAACCGATGCCCAGGGATACTATGAGTTTCGCAGCGTACTGCCGGGGCCTTATCCATGGCCCAACGGCGTCAATGACTGGCGTCCGTCGCACATCCACTTTTCGCTTTTCGGAGAGGCCTTTGCGCAACGCCTGATCACGCAGATGTATTTCGAGGGCGATCCGCTGATCTGGAAATGTCCGATCGTCAACACCATCCCGAGTCGGCAGGCGATCGAGGATCTGATCGCGCCACTCGATTTGAACGCGAGCATTCCGATGGATACGCTGGCTTATCGCTTCGACATCACGCTGCGCGGCCGGCGCCAGACTTATTTTGAAAATCGGCCGGAGGGACTGTGATGCCGCAGTCGCTGAATTACCTCAACGAATCCCCCTCGCAAACCGCGGGCCCCTATGTGCATATCGGCTGTACCCCGAATTTCAGCGGCATAAACGGGCTTTATCGCGAAGACCCCGGCAGCATTATGCTGAACGAGAAAACACTGGGCGATCGCATTTCGATCAGGGGCGGGGTTTACGATGGAATGGGTGTGCCGCTGAAGGACGCGCTGGTCGAGATCTGGCAGGCGGATGCGGCGGGCCTGTACGCCTCCGCAGAGGAAACCCGCGGTCAGTCCGATCCCAATTTCAGCGGCTGGGGGCGCAGCCCGGGCGACATGGAGAGCGGAGAATTTGTATTTGAAACCATCAGACCGGGCCCGGTGCCATATCCTGACGGGCGTATCCAGGCACCGCATATTACCTTCTGGATCGTCGCGCGCGGTATCAACACGGGCCTGCACACGCGGCTGTATTTCGATGACGAGCAAGCCGCCAACGCGCAGGATCCGATCCTGTCGCGCATCGAACAGCGCCAGCGTCTCGACACGCTGATCGCGAAATCCGAATCCAGCGGGGTCTATCGTTTCGATATTCACCTGCAGGGGCCCGAGGAAACCGTCTTTTTCGATATGTAAGCGCTCGCTCCGGCTGCGCGCCGATCAGGTTCGTTTGCGCAACAGCAGGGCGCAAATCAGCCCGATCGCCGCCATGCTGACGACAACCCAGTTGGCGAAATCCCAGCGGCCTGAATACTCGACCACCGAGCTCACCATCAGCGGCCCGATGGTTTGCCCGATGCCCGCGCCCTGCAGCATCAACCCGGCCATCAGCGCCATGTGCGACGGGCTCGGTGAATAACGCGCGGCAAGCACGAAGGCGGTGCCCGGGAACATGCCGCCGAAGGCGGAGAACAGGATGCCGGCCGCGGTTTTGGCGAGTGGATCGCTGAAGCTGGCGAACACCAGCGTGGCGCAGACGCCCATCGCCAGGAACGAGACTGTCAGCAGCTTCCACGGGATCGCACCGCGACCGATCAACCAGCCGGCCGTGACGTTGCCGACCACGTTGGCGACCACCACCAGGGCGCCGAGGTGGGCGGATCTGGCGAGGGTGACTCCGTACTCGGTCGCCAGGATCGTTGGCAGGAAGGCGGTCAGCGATTGATAAAGGCTGGAATAACAGATGAAACCCGCGACCACCAGCAAGGGGCCGAGGCGCATGACGCTGGCGATGAAATCGGTGGTGCTGAGCTGAATTCCCGATTTATCGGAGGCGCCGCGGAAGCTGATAAACAGGATCGCGCCCCAGATCAGGATAATCACGCCGATATCGTTCCACAGGCCGCGCCAGCCGTGCCATTCCAGCAGCATCGGGGTGATCAGCATGGAGGCGCCGATGCCGGCCGGCATGAACGCCGCCCACAGGCCCATTGCCAGGGGGCGGTCGCGGTCCTCGGCCGAGCCGCTGATCAACGAGGGCAGGGCCACGATCGCCAGGATGAAGCCGAAGCCTTCGATTAGGCGCGACAGCAGCAACAGCTCTACGCCGGCGGCGGTGGCACCGAGGAATGCGCCGCCGGCGGATACCAGCAAGCCCGTCAGCGCAGTGCGTAAATGACCGATGCGGTCGGACAGGAGACCGAAGCCGGCGCCAGCGAAGGCGGCGATCAGGCTGAATAATGACAGAATCAATCCGGCCTGAATCAGGCTGAGTTCGAGCTCGTCGATGATCAATGACAGCGAAGCGAAGGTCTTGCCGATCTGGAAGGCGCCGATACAGCCCGCCACGAAGGCGACCCAGACTCTGGTCCAGTGGGTTCTGGTCATCGAGAAGCAGTGTCCAGGCTAATGGCCCGCCAGTTGTTCTGCTGGTGATAGTGCTGCGTAACGCTGGACCTGTCCCGGTCTGACTGCGCTAGCACAATGCAGGGATACGATCGGGCTTCGGGTTTCATGCGCGTTCAAAAGTTTAGCCTGACACGAATCTGCGTGCTGCCCGCGCGCCGAGGTCAGCTGCGCTCGACGATAACGGCGATGCCCTGGCCGACGCCGACGCACATGGTGCACAGCGCGTAACGTCCACCGCCGTGGTGCAGCTGGTTGATCGCGGTCGTGATCAGGCGCGCGCCGGTGGCGCCGAGCGGATGACCGAGCGCGATCGCGCCGCCGTTAGGATTGACGCGTTCGTCGTCGTCGGCGAGGCCGAGATCACGCAGCACGGCGAGACCCTGTGCGGCAAACGCTTCGTTCAATTCGATGACGTCGATTTGATCGAGGCCAAGGCCGGTCAATTCGAGCACCTTGCGCGTGGCCGGTGCGGGACCGAAACCCATGATGCGCGGGGCGACTCCCGCCGTTGCCATGCCGAGCACGCGCGCGCGGGGGGTCAGGCCGTATTTTACGGCGCTGGCCTCGTCCGCCAGCAGCAGCGCACAGGCGCCGTCGTTGACGCCGGAGGCGTTGCCCGCGGTCACGCTGCCGTCTGCGCGCACGATCGGTCGCAGCTTCGCCAGCGCTTCGAGCGAGGTTTCCCGGGGATGCTCGTCGCGCGTGACGAGCAGCGGATCGCCTTTGCGTTGCGGCACGGAGACTGGCGTTAATTCGGTCTCGAAGAAACCGGACTGCCGGGCGCGCGCGGCGTTTTGCTGCGAGCGCAAGGCCATGCGATCCTGCGCCTCACGCTCGATACCGAACTCAGCGGCGACGTTTTCCGCGGTCTCCGGCATCGAGTCGATGCCGTAGCGCTGCTGCATCGACGGATTGACAAAGCGCCAGCCGATGGTGGTATCGTAGACGGCGTTATTGCGGCTGAAGGCGCTCTCGGCCTTGGGCATCACGAACGGCGCGCGGCTCATGCTTTCCACCCCGCCGGCAATCATCAGCTGGGCCTCGCCGCACCTGATGGCGCGCGCCGCGCTGCCGACCGCATCCATGCCTGAGCCGCACAGCCGGTTGACTGTGGAACCCGATACCTCCTGCGGCAGGCCCGCGAGCAGGGCGCACATGCGCGCGACGTTACGGTTATCCTCGCCCGCCTGGTTGGCGCAGCCGTAGATGACGTCGGCGACCGCGCTCCAGTCCACGCCGGGATTGCGCTCGATCAGCGCCTGGATCGGCAGCGCGCCAAGATCGTCGGCACGTACCCTCGCCAGGGCGCCGCCAAAGCGGCCAATGGGGGTTCGTATCGCATCGCAGATAAAGGCCTGGGTCATGTCGATTGCCCCTGTGAAAGATCAAAAAAACTGGTCGCCGCGAGTTGCAGTACCTCGACGTCGTGCTGGTTGAACAGCTGCCAGCGCCAATGCAGTATACCGAGGTCGGGAGATTTGGACGAACGGCGCGCCTCCAGCACCTCCGCGCGCAGCCTCAGGCGGTCGCCCGGGCGCACCGGCGCCGGCCATTTGACGTAGTCGAGTCCGGGTGAGGCAAACGATTCCGAACCGGCCAGCAGGTTATCGACGATCAGTCGCATCGCGATGCCGCAGGTCTGCCAACCGCTGGCGATAAGGCCACCGAAGCGGCCCTGCCCGGCGGCAGACGGATCGGTGTGGAACCATTGCGGATCATAGGCGCAGGCAAAATCGATGATTTCGGATTCGCTGACCTCGTAGGAACCCGCCTCGATCTGTTGACCCGCATAGAACTCGGAGAACTTCATCAACCCTGGGCGCGGCGCTTCATTTGCTCTGGTTGTGCCAGTTGTGCTGGCGCAACCAGGGACTGACGCGGTAGCGTTCGCCTCGATAATAAGCATCCAGCGCATCGAGCAATCGAATCACGCCGCAGCTACCCCAGGTTTCGAGCCATTCGAACGGCCCGGCCGGATAGTTGACCCCGAGCTTCATTGCCACATCAGCCGCCGTCGCGCTACACACGCCCTGCTGCACGGCGTCGGCCGCTTCGTTGATCAGCATCGCAACCGTGCGCGCAACGACGAGCCCCGGGGTATCCGCGATTCTAAGCGGCGCAAAACCAAACAGTGCGAGCCACTCGGGTACGTCCCTGATCCAGGGTTCCGCTGCACGGGCCGCGTGGCTCCAGGCCAGGGCGGCTCCCGGCTCGTCGTTCAAAGGCAGGTCGAACACCGCAACGTCGCGACCGAGTTCGGCAGCGGCGCGGCCGTCGGTCAGTCGCAGGCGTGCGCTGTTCGCCTGCAGGCCGATCCATTTGCTGTCGGGTATGCGCTCGAAGCGACAGCCATGCCGCTGCAGCGCGGCGGCAATACGCTCGGCAATCGGCCCCTGTCCCCGAACCGCCAGGTTGTCGCTCGAAGGTGGCGCATCCGGCTCGACAAAAGCGGGCGTCTCTGGTTTTTCATCGACGCTATGGTCGTAGAATCCGCGGCCCGTCTTGCGCCCCAGCAGTCCGCCGTCGACCAGCGCTTGCTGGAGCAGGGAAGGTTTGAAGCGCTTGTCGAAAAAGTTGGCTTCGTAGACCGAACGGGTGACCGCAAAATTGGTGTCATGACCGATCAGGTCCATCAATTCGCAGGGGCCCATGCGAAAGCCGGCGCCGCGCAGACAGGCATCGAGCACTGCCGGCGAGGCGGCCTGTTCCTGTAACAGGTCCAGGGCCTCGGCGTAAAACGGGCGCGCGATTCGATTGACGATAAAACCCGGGGTAGAGCGGGCGTGGACTGCCGACTTACCCCAGTTCTCGGCGAGCGCGAAGACGCTGTCCGCGGTGCTTGCCGAGGTTCCCAGCCCGGAAACGACTTCGACCAGTTTCATCTGCGGTACCGGGTTAAAGAAATGCATGCCGACGACGCGTTCCGGGTGGCGCAGATCCCTGGCAATCGCGGTTACCGAGAGTGATGAAGTGTTGCTCGCGAGAATACAGCTGCTGTCGACTATGCTTTCGAGTTGTTTAAACAGGTCACGCTTGGCTGGCAGATTTTCGATAATCGCCTCCACCACGAGACCGCTGCCGGAGGCATCGGCGAGATTTTCGATTACGCGAATGCGCTGCAGCGTCTGCCGGGCCGGGCCGCTGCCGATCTTGCCCTTGTCGACCAGCTTGTCAAAGGTTGCCGCAAGCTGGTCGCGAGCAAGCTCGGCGGCCCCGGGAGCAACGTCGTAAAGCATGAGCGGGTGGCCGGCCTGCGCGGCGATCTGGGTGATGCCGGTCCCCATGATACCGGCGCCAATCACCAGTACCTCAAGCGGTTGAGTGCCCGCGGTCATTCAGGTACCCATTTGGCGGGACGTTTTTCGAAGAAGGCGCTTAAGCCCTCACGCGCTTCGTCGGTAGAGCGTACCCGGCTGATGGTTTGCGCGCAGAGTTCACGCACGTCTTCGCTCACCGGTCCGATTTCCAGTGCGGCGAAGAAAGCCTTGATTTCACGCTGCGCGTTGGGTCCGCCCGCGAGTAATTGCTGTAGCGTCGCGTCTATGGCCGTATCGAGCTCATCAACGGCTACGACCTGGTGCACGAAGCCGAGCGCATGTGCTTCCGCGGCGCCGATTCTGCAGGTTGTCAGCGCCAGTCGACGCGCGTGACGCTTGCCCACCGCGTTGACGACGAACGGGCCGATCACCGCCGGCAGGATACCGAATTTGGCTTCGCTGACGGCGAAACTGGCGTTGTCTGCGGCGATGGCAATGTCGCAGGCGCAAAGCAATCCGACACCGCCGCCGAGCGCGGCGCCCTGGACGCGCGCCACCGTTGGCTTTGGGCAACTGTCAATTTTGCCGAGCATCGCGGCAAAGCGGCGCGCATCCTCGAGATTCCATTCCAGCGACGCTTCGCTGGCGCGTTTCATCCAGTTCAAATCGGCGCCGGCGCTGAAATGCTTGCCCGCGCCGGCAAGTACGATCACGCGCACCGAATCGTCATCGATGAAGGCATCGAAAGCCGCATCGAGCTCAGCGATCATCGCTTCGTCGAAGGCGTTGAACACTTCGGGACGTGACATCGTAATTTGCGCTACGCCGGCGCCGCGCCGACTGATTTCGAGGATTGATTCGCTCATTGACTGGCCTCCCGGCTGGCGACAGCCTGGTTTCACATCATTGCCGACTTGTTTCCCCTACGCTGAGAGATCGGCTCCGGGTCGATAGTAAATCGAATACGCCGAGCCTGTCGACCCGGAGCGCTAGTTAAAGCGGATGTATTCGAAATCAACCGGCTGACGATGAATGCCGATTGCCGGAGGTGCAATCCAGTTGGCAAATTTACCGGGTTCGACGACCCGTCCCATCAGGCTGGCAACATATTCACGATCGCTGCCGGTCGGAAGCCATCGACTGGCGTTCTGCTGCCACTGCTCGGCGGTCAGTACCTCGCCCTCAGGGCTGATATGCGAACCGGCGAGCGCGCCGATTTTCCGGTGAAACGCCTTGTGCGGAACGGTCAACTGAAAGGGCAGACCGGCTTTCTCAATAACACGATTCCAGCGTTTGACGCCGGACGCCGCCTCGCGAATATAATCGTCGCGCAGCACTTCATTCAATGCGTTCAGCATCGGCACCTGTTTTTCGACCAGTTTGCCATCGCGCACGTGCAGCACCGGGTAGCTATCGTTTTTCAGTACGTGGTCATCCTTGCGCGTGCTTTCGGTGTATCTACCCTTGAGCCCGGTCGAGTAAAAAGTCGCCGCGTTACTCGATTCGTCGGCGCCGAACAGGTCGACCGTAACGCTGAAATGGAAATTCAGGTAGCGTTGAATCGTCGGCAGGTCGATCACGCCGGCGGCGCGCAGGCTAGCCGGGTCGTCGGTCTTCAGTTCGTTCATGACGTCACAGGTACGCTCGATGATACGCGCCACACCGGTTTCACCGACGAACATATGATGTGCCTCCTCGGTCAGCATGAAGCGTGTGGTGCGCGCCAGTGGATCGAAACTGGACTCCGACAACGCGTGCAGCTGATACTTGCCGTCGCGGTCGGTGAAATAGGTAAACATGAAGAATGCCAGCCAGTCGGGCGTTTTCTCGTTGAAGGCCTGCAGGATGCGCGGATTATCCTCTTCGCCGCTGCGTCGCTCGAGCAGGGCTTCGCCCTCCTCACGGCCATCGCGGCCAAAGTACTTGTGCAGCAGGTAGACCATCGCCCACAGGTGGCGGCCCTCTTCGACATTGACCTGGAACAGGTTGCGCAGATCGTACATGCTGGGAGCGGTCAGTCCGAGATGGCGTTGTTGTTCGACCGAGGCCGGCTCGGTGTCTCCCTGGGTAACAATGATGCGGCGCAGGTTGGCGCGGTATTCGCCCGGCACCGATTGCCAGGCGTCTTCGCCCTTGTGATCGCCGAAATGAATCTTGCGCTCCGGATTACCGGGATTGAGGAAAATCCCCCAACGATAGTCGGGCATTTTTACAAAGCCGAACTGGGCCCAGCCTTCCTGATCGACGCTGACCGCGGTGCGCAGGTAGACGTCGAAGTCCTGCGATTCCTCGGGCCCCATATCCCGCCACCACTCCAGGTAGTTGGGTTGCCACTGCTCGAGCGCGCGCTTGAGGGCGCGATCTCCGCTCAGGTTGACGTTGTTCGGAATTCTTTCGTTGTAATCGATCGAGGACATTATCTTTCTCCTGGGGTGATTAAACCCGGTTCCAGTCGAAGCGTGATTTCTCGCCGCTACCGTATACTTTCAGTGCGCCCGTCTCTCCGACCGCGTTGGGACGTTGGAAGATCCAGTTCTGCCAGGCGGTGAGACGGCCAAAAATCCGGGTGAGCATGTTCTCCTGTCCGTTGAAGCGCAGGTTGGCTTCCATGCCGGTGAGGGCGTCTGGTGACATCGCAACCCGCTCCTCGATTGCTATACGAACCTCGTCTTCCCAGTCGAGATCGTCTGGATTACTGGTGATCAGGCCAAGTTCGAAAGCGGCATCGGCGTCGAGGGGCTGCTGCGCCTTTGCCCGCACCGCGTCGAGCGCGGGCTGCTCGTGGTAAAAGCGTCTCTCCATTCGGCTTTCGCCGGTTATCATCGGATACAGTCCGAAGTTGACATCGCCGACCGTGATACGGGGTGCAGACTGCGGCTCGTCCGGCAGCGCCAGGTGGTAGCTGCGATCGCAGGCCAGGGCCAGCTCCAGCAGGCTGCCCGCAAAGCAGGAGCCTGCCTCGATCAGTGCAAACAGGCTGCGTGAAGACAGGTCGAGACGGCTAAAAGCGCGGCGTAAATGGCCGATGGTTTCGCGCACCAGCCAGTGATTCTGGTGCGCCAGCAGCGTGGCATCCATGGCCAGCACCGCGTCGGCATCGCCGGTTGTCTTGATCAACCAGGTGCCGAGATCCAGTTCGTTGGTGCGCATCGACAGGATCGCGTCGTCCAGTTCACGCGCGAGCTGCAGCGGGTACCAGTCGATGCCTGCCACCTCGATCGCGGCGATGTCGGCGGGTTGCTCTCCGCCTGGCGCCTTGACGATGAAGGTTGCGGTGCGCGCGGCCCGGTCCATTTCCACCGTAACCTGGTCATAGCGCAGCGCATTGTCTTCGATGCTGCGATTGAGCGCGCTTAGCCTAACGCCTGCGCCATCGGCCGGCCGGTCGGAGCCTGCTGCCAGCACCTGGGCTCGCGCTTCGATTGTTTGCTCGAACACGGCAGGTTTGGCAATGGCATCGACCAGGCGCCAGTCTTTGGCGCGCTGCCCACGAACGCCCTCGGTCGTGGTGCAGAAAACATCCGCCAGGTCGTGGCGCACATGGCGTTTGTCGGTAATACGGGTGAGGCCGCCGGTACCTGGCAATACTCCGAGTAGTGGCACTTCGGGCAGGCTGACCGCGCTCGAGCGATCGTCGATCAGGACGATTTCGTCGCAGGCCAGCGCGAGTTCGTAACCACCGCCGGCGCAGGCGCCATTGACCGCCGCGATAAATTTAAGGCCGCTGTGACGAGAGGAGTCTTCCAGCCCGTTTCGGGTTTCATTGGTGAATTTGCAGAAGTTGACCTTCCAGGCATGGCTGCTGACCCCCAGCATAAATATATTGGCGCCGGAGCAGAAAACTTTGTCCTTGAGGCTGGTGATAACGACCACGCGTACTTCGGGATGCTCGAAACGGATTCGATTGATCGCGTCGTTGAGCTCGATGTCGACCCCGAGATCATAGCTGTTGAGCTTGAGTTTGTAACCGGGCCGCAGCCCGGCATCTTCGTCGAAGTCAGCCGCTAGCGTCGCGACGGGGCCGTCGAACTGTAATCTCCAGTGCTTGTACCGGGTTGGATCGGTTTGATAATCGACAAGCTCAGTCACGCCTGGACCTCCGGTTTGGGGTGTAAGAATGTATAGCAATATATTGCATAAATTCTCAATGAGTCAAGCATTATAATGCATTTGAAAGCACCGTTTTCGTTTGCAGAATAGTGCGCGCCAGGCGGCGTAACTCGGCAAATGTCGGTTCCAGTGGCTGACTGCTGGTACTCAACTGGTACTGGGCCCTGGAGTAGAAATTCTCACGCGCCATCAATATGCCCTTGAGGTCCTGCATCGCCTCCGGGGCACCCGCCATCGGGCGAAAATCGCCCTGCGCGATAACCCGTTGCATATGGTCTTCCGGTTTTGCCTGCAACCATATGGTTGCGCAACAGGACAGCAGGAGTTCGAAATTGACCGGATCGGACACCAGCCCGCCGGGGGTGGCGATCACCGCCTCGGGATATATCTGCAGGACCTGCTCCAGTGCGCGTCGCTCGTAGCGGCGATAGGCCTCGCTGCCATACAAATCCTGAATTACAACGATTGTACAGCCGGCCAGTTTTTCGATTTCGCGACTGAGTTCGACAAACGTAAAGCCCAGATCCATCGCCAGCATTTCTCCGAGCGTCGACTTGCCGGCGCCGCGCAGGCCTATGAGCGCGATTCGAGAAGCGATCCCGTTGCCTGCAAGGATGCCGCCCAGGGTTTCTCCGATGGCGATGCGCACCTCGTGCAGGGTTTGCTCGTCGCGGTTTTCCAGCAGCGAACGAATCATCAACCACTCGGGGGAGGAGGTGGTAACGTCGCCGATCAGCTCGGCCAGCGAACAGTGCAGGGCGGTTGCGACCTGCACCAGCACCAGCACCGATGCATTGCCTTCGCCGTATTCGAGGTTAGCCAGGTGCCGTTCGGAGACGCCGGTCGCCAGCGACAGCGACTTGCGGGTTATCCCACGGCGGTCACGCAGTGCGCGCAGCCGTTGCCCGAGCGCTACCAGGAAAAGATGCTCTCCGGTGTCGCGGGATATTGCGGAAGAGGTCTTTGGTTTACTGGTTTTGGTCATGCCTTCTGCTCCCAAACCGATATCAACATGCAGTATAGTGCTTGACATAAACGCAAGCAGCTCTTATCGTTCAAACATGCACAATAATTCATACTAGTTGCTTAATCAAGTCGAGTATTTCTAACCAGGGGGGGGCGCATCATGTCAAAATCCGAATTTCGCGAACAGATTCGTGGCTTAACCGATCAACTCGCCGGCCGCGAACTGAACCAGGCGTTACAAACCTGGTTGAATGCCGAGCACGGTCCGGGCAGCGATACCTACGACCAACTCGAACAGGCTTGCCGCAAGGGCATGGCCGAAGGCTGGATGTGTGGACATGAAGCCGGTGGCATTCGTTACGGCCGCGTATTCAAACCCGAGGGCGACCTGCAGGATTTCTCGGTCGACGTGGTCGACATGAATAACTGCGCCGGACCGCATCACTCGCACCCAACCGGTGAAATCGACCTCGTTATGCCGCTCGAGGGCGATGCCCTGTTCGATGATAATCCGGCCGGCTGGGTGGTTTATCCGGCTGGCAGCGCGCACAGGCCCACGATTTCCAACGGCCGCGCGCTGGTTCTGTATTTATTACCCGAGGGCAGTATAGAATTCACCCGATAAGTCCGGGCGTCAGATCCGGGATATCCCTGGAGGAATGATGAATATCGACAATGTAGCGGCACCGGGCGAAGTTTTTAACTACGCGCAATACCTGTTCGAGCTGAATCGCGAGCGCGCGGATAAAACCGCCTACATCGACGATCAGGGCAATCTCAGTTTTGCCGAGCTGGACACGGGCAGCAGAAGCCTGGGCGCGGCCTTACTGGCCGCCGGAATCCACCGTGAAGAACGGGTTTTGCTGTTGATGCACGACTGTAACGATTGGCCGGTCTCGTTTCTGGGGGCTATCTATGCCGGTATCGTACCGGTTGCGGTAAATACATTACTCACCGCGGATGATTACCTTTACATGCTGCAACACAGCCGTGCACGCGCGGTGCTGGTGTCGTCAGTTCTGTTGCCGGTGTTGCAGGAAGCCATGGATAAAGGCTCGCACGAAGTGTCGACAGTCATCGTTTCCCGTCCGAGCGACGAACTGAGCGGTGGCGCGCAGTCGCTGCAAGATTTTCTACAGCAACATAAACCGCTGCGCCACCCATCTACGACCAGCCGCGACGAGCCCGCCTTCTGGCTGTATTCTTCGGGCTCCACGGGCAAGCCCAAGGGCACCGTACACAGCCACGCCAACCCCTACTGGACGACCGAACTCTACGCCAGGGGCGTCATGGGCATTAACGAACAGGACCTGTGTTTTTCCGCCGCCAAGCTGTTTTTTGCCTACGGCCTCGGTAATGCCCTGACCTTTCCACTCAGCGTCGGCGCGACCAGCTTGCTGTTTGCTGGACGTCCCACGCCCGACGCAATTTTCGAACGCCTGATCGAACACCAGCCGACGATATTTTTCGGCGCACCCACCGGTTATGCCGGCATGCTGGCGGCTCCCGACCCGCCCGCGCGCGATCAGCTTGCGCTACGCCTGGCGGTATCCGCCGGAGAGGCCTTGCCGGCGGACCTGGCGCAACGTTTTAGCAAACACTTTGGCGTCGATGTCATCGACGGCATCGGCTCCACCGAAATGCTGCATATTTACATCTCCAACCAGCCCGGTAATGTTCAATTTGGTTCGTCGGGCTGGCCGGTTCCAGGATACGAAATCGAGCTGCGCGGCGATGATGGTCGACCGGTTGCGGATGGTGAAATCGGGGATCTCTACGTCAAGGGCCCAAGCACCGCGATCATGTACTGGAACAATCGCGAAAAAAGCCGGGATACCTTCCAGGGTGAATGGACCAAAAGTGGCGACAAGTACCTGCGCAACGAAAATGGCAGCTATACCTGTTCCGGACGCAGCGACGATATGTTGCGCGTCAGCGGCATGTACGTTTCTCCATTCGAGGTCGAAGCCACGCTGGTGGAGCATCCGGCGGTGCTGGAAGCGGCGGTGATCGGTAAAGCCGACGCGGAGGGCCTGATCAAGTCCAAGGCCTTCGTGGTGCTGGCCGATGGCCAGCAAGCCAGCGAGGACGAGCTCAAAACCTTTGTCAAGGATCGGCTAGCACCCTTCAAGTATCCGCGATTTATCGAATTCATCGACGAGTTGCCAAAGACGGCAACCGGCAAGATACAGCGATTCCGCCTGCGCGAGCGCGAAGCGGGCGCATGACGAGTCCGGTCGAGTTCGTCACGATCGAGTGGGACGGCCGCGCGCTAGATATCGAACACCAATGGGTTGGTGTCGATCAGGCCTCGGCCCCACTGATCGTATTTCTGCACGAAGGACTGGGTTCGCTGGCGATGTGGAAGGATTTCCCCGAACGTCTGTGTCAGGCGGCTGGCTGCCGTGGCCTGGTGTATTCGCGACCCGGCTACGGGCAATCGACTCCGCGTGCCGCCAACGAACACTGGGATGTCGATTTCATGCATCGGCAGGCGCATGCCGTATTGCCCGCATTACTGGCGGCGCTGGAAATCGATGGCTTCGCTGCGCCCTGGTTTTTCGGCCATAGCGACGGCGGTTCCATCGCCCTGATATACGCGGCAAACTACCCGGACCAGGTCGCCGGCCTGGTCGTGCTGTCACCGCATATCATGGTCGAAGATTTGACCGTCGACAGCATCGAGCAGGCGCGCAGCACTTACCTGGAAACGGATTTGAAACAGAGGCTTGGACGCTACCACGACGATCCGGATTCGGCATTCTGGGGCTGGAACGATATCTGGTTAAAACCGACTTTCAAGGGCTGGTCGATCGAAAACGAACTCGCCGGCATACGCTGCCCATTGCTGGCGGTGCAGGGGCTGGGGGACGAATATGGTACCCTTGAGCAAATTCACGGTATCGCGCGGCGAGTTGCGCAAGCCGAGATCGTTGAGCTGGCCGACTGTGGCCATTCGCCGCATCGGGATCAGGCGCACAAATTGATTGAGATAACCAGCCGATTTCTGCAGGATTCCGTGGCGCAGGCTAATACAGACGAAACAGGTTTTTATGCGCAATATTAAATATAATGCTGCATAAATCCGAAAAATGGTTTTATATGTAAGCAGTCGATCCGCAACCGGATCGAATATAAGAAGCGGAACTCGAATAACTGGAATTCGATTTCTTAAAACAGGCATCACAAAACCTGTAGCTAGACCTGGTGGCCAGTGCCATCGATTACCAAAACAACTCCAGAGGAGAGCAATAATGTTATTTAAATTAATTCGAACAGGCCTGATTGCGAGCGCGATTATAATGACGGGCGCCGCCCAGGCTGCAAGCGTAAAGATCGGTTTTATCACGACGCTGACAACCCCGGCCGCCGTTATCGGCGAAGACATGAAAAATTCGGTCGAACTGGCGCTGGAGCACATCGGCAACAGGATGGGACCGCTCGACGTCGAGCTGATCATGGAAGACGACGGATTCAAGCCAGATGTCGGCAAGCAGAAGACCGACAAGCTGGTCAAGCAGGACGATGTCGATTTCGTTGTCGGTTACATCTGGTCGCACGTGCTGCTGGCATCGGCCAAATCCGTACTCGACGCGGACAAGTTCCTGATCAGCGCCAATGCGGGGCCGTCGCAGATGGCGGGCAAGCGTTGCCACAAGAACTTCTTTTCGACGTCCTGGCAGAACGATCAGACGCCGATGGCGCTGGGTGAGCACCTGAACCAGAAGGGCGTCAAGTCGATCTACGTTATGGCGCCGAACTATGCCGCCGGCAAGGACATGGTGCGCGGTGTCGAATCCACCTTCAAGGGCGAGATACTGGGCAAGGACATGACCAAGTGGGGCGCCGATGCCCAGCTCGATTTTTCCGCTGAACTCGCCAAGGCAAAGGCCTCGGGTGCGGAAGGCATATTCGTCTTCTATCCCGGCAAGGCAGGCGGCGCCTTCATCAAGCAGTACCAGCAGGCAGGCCTGCAGGGCAAGATGGACCTCTACTCGGTATTTACCGTCGATTCGATCGCCCTGCCGAAGCTGCAGGCCGCAGGCCTGTCCGGCGTGCTGGGTTCGAAGAATACCCAGGAATGGTCGCCTGACATACTGAATGCCGCCAACCAGCGCTTCGTCGGCGATTACCTGAAGAAGTACGGCAAGTATCCGTCTTTCTATGGTGCGCAATCCTACGACGCGATCATGCTGATCAAGAGCGCGATCGAGAAGGTGGGCGGCAACCTGAAGGACAAGGATGCGTTGCGGGCGGCGTTGAAGGCGGCTGATTTCGATTCAGTGCGTGGTCGTTACAGCTATGGCAACAATCATATGCCGATTCAGAACTTCTACTTGCGCGAAGTCGTCGAGGACGACCAGGGCCGCTGGACCACAAGGATCGTTTCGGCGGTTCTGACAAATCACCAGGATCCCTACGCCAGTCAGTGCAACATGTAATCTGAGCGAAGCCGCCCGGCTTCTACGGAAACCGGGCGGCTTTATCATTCGATCTACTTTTCTAGGCCGGTTGTATGGACTGGAACCTGTTGATA
>CAMYML010000040.1 GCA_947259305.1 uncultured Gammaproteobacteria bacterium
CTTCTCCCCGATCTCCTTTATATAGACACCCAGATTAATATAGAATCGCTTAGAGAACTGGGAGCCTTGGATATTTATAACCTGTATAAATTCGTCTAAACCCCTCCACCAGGTGCCCCCCTTTTTCCGAAAACCTTCTATCTTGAGAATCGGTTTTAGGATTGACTCTAGATGCTTCTTTTCTTCAGATGCCATGGTTTTTGCCTAACAGTCTAATTAAAAGGTCTTCGACCTTTAATGGTTATTAGTAGGTTGACCTGATAATTGGGTGAGGCGAATCTGGGCTGTTTCAAGTTTCTGATTTGCATACAAAAATTGCTGATTAATTTTCTTTGTCCCTGTTGTCAGGTTTTTGACCTGATAATACCCTTGAAATTTAGTGTCATGTTGTTAGGGTGGCCGGGAATAGTTTAACGAAAGGATTCGTACTATGGCTACCGTTTCTCGCAAATCATCCCCTTTTCTTGATTCGATTTCAGATTTCATGGCTGTGCGTCGCTACAGTAAACGCACGATAAAGTCGTACGTTTACTGGATTCGATACTTTATCGTGTTTAGCGAAATGCGGCATCCCACTGAAATGGGCGCGATCGAGGTGGAAAAATTCCTCACGCATCTCGCTGTTGAGAAAACCGTGTCTGTTGCAACTCAGAAAATTGCGCTGAATGCTCTGGCTTTTTTGTACAACCGTGTTCTGGAACAGCCGCTTGGCAATCTGGGGGAATTCAATCGAGCTAGCAGGCAGGCAAAGCTCCCTGTTGTATTAACTCGCCTGGAAGTGGCGCGATTACTGCAGCATCTGAGCGGAACTTCTCAGTTGGTGGCATCCTTGCTGTATGGATCGGGTTTACGCCGCTCCGAAGCAGTGCGTTTGCGTATAAAAGATATCGACTTTGATCACCATCAATTGCAGGTCTGGAACGGTAAGGGCTTTCACTACCGTCTTACGACGCTCGCGCCAGAGCTTGTTCCAGCGCTGCAAATTCAGGTCGAGTTGGTTCGTATGCAACTCAGGGAAGACAGTCGGCACCAGTATTACGCCGGCGTATGGATGCCGGATGCGCTTGCGCGCAAATATCGGGAAGCCAGTAAGACAGTGGGTTGGCAATATCTTTTCCCAGCCGTGAGGATTGCCGTAGATCCGGAAAGCGGTCTGTTGCGGCGCCATCACATCGATGAATCCAATATCAATCGATCGCTCAGGCGCGCCGCGCTGCAGGCAAAAATCGAAAAGCAGGTGACTTGCCATACGTTGCGTCATTCCTTTGCGACGCATTTGCTCGAATCGGGGGCCGATATCCGTACCGTGCAGGAGCAGCTCGGCCACCAGGATGTCAAGACAACCGAGATTTATACCCACGTACTGAAACGCGGTGCGCGTGGCGTGCGTAGCCCACTCAGCGATCTGAATAAAACGTGATCGAACGGCGCCGCGCCGCTATAATCCGGCCTTTGATTTTTGAACGAGACCCGTTATGGCTGACGAACCCCTGGTAATCGAAACCGGCGTGCACGCGCCCGACGCCTGCGTCATCTGGCTACATGGCCTGGGCGCCGACGGTCACGACTTCGAGCCCATCGTCCCCGAGTTGCGGCTCGACCCGGGGCTCAACATCCGCTTTATGTTCCCGCATGCGCCGATGATGCCGGTTACCATCAACCAGGGTTTCGTCATGCGCGCCTGGTATGACATCCGCACGGCGGACATCGGCAACGAGCCCGATGAAAAAGGCATTCGCGCATCGACCGAGTTGCTCAGCAATATGGTTGACGCCGAGATCGAGGCTGGCATAGAGCCCGAGCGTATCGTCCTGGCCGGGTTTTCGCAGGGCGGAGTGATCGCATTGCAGGCAGGCCTGCGCTATTCCAAAAAGCTCGCGGGCATCATCGCACTGTCGACCTACCTGCCGCTCGAGGATGCGCTGGACGAGGAAAAATCCGAGGTCAATGCTGAGATTCCGATTTTGTTCGCACATGGTTCAGCCGACCCGGTGATTCCTATCCACCTGGCTCAGCGTTCGCACAAAAAACTGGAGCAGGCGGGCTACAGCGTGGAGTGGCACGAGTACAAGGGTATGCCGCACAGCGTTTCGGAACAGGAAATCTTCCACATCGCCGAGTGGCTGGAAAAAGTCCTGACATGATGCCATCGCCGCAAAGCGTCGATGGCTCCTCAAACTGTCATCCCGGCCCCCGAGCCGGGATCTCGCAATGGCCTCGCGCTAACGGATTTTCGTATCCGGTCAGATCTGGATTCTTAAGTCGCCACTTTTGCGGCGACGACTCCTCAAACTGTCATCCCGCGGCTCGACCGCGGGATCCAGATTAGAAAGTGCATTCAGTCAAAACTGGATACCGCGGTCAAGCCGCGGGATGACAACAGTCGGTATTCTGGCCAGGATGTTTGTAGACCTCGCTAAACGGGTAACGCTTTAAATTTGGTCGGATGACTGATTTCAAGCGTTCAACGACAAGCGGCTCAATCCTCGATCATCGACCGCCCGGCGTTGACCTGGAACAGCACCTGTTCGGGCGCCGTGCCGCCGGTGATATTACGCGCGTTGATCGAGCCTTCCAGCGTCAGCACCTCGAACACGTCGTCTTCGATGCGCGTGTCGAACTGCTGCAGCTCTGCCAGCGTGCATTCGCCCAGGTCCTTGCCCCGGTCAATGCCGAAGGCAACCGCGTTGCCGACCACTTCGTGCGCGTCGCGAAACGCCGCGCCCTTTCTCACCAGGTAGTCGGCGAGGTCGGTCGCGGTGGCATATCCCTGCTGTGCGGCCTGGTACATTTGCTCGTGGTTGACCTCGAGCGCAGGCACCATGTCGGCGAAGGCGCGCAGGCTGCCGATCAGCGTGTCTATGGTATCGAACAGCGGTTCCTTGTCTTCCTGGTTATCCTTGTTATACGACAGGGGCTGGCCCTTCATCAGCATCAGCAGGTTCACCAGGTGGCCGGTCGCGCGCCCGGCCTTGCCGCGCACCAGCTCGGCGACGTCGGGGTTTTTCTTTTGCGGCATGATCGACGATCCGGTGCAGTAGCGGTCGGGCAGCCGAACGAAGTCGAACTGCGCGCTCGACCACAGCACCAGTTCCTCCGCCATGCGCGACAGGTGCGTCATGCAGATCGCGGCCGCGGCGCAGAATTCGAGCACGAAATCGCGATCGCTGACCGCGTCGATAGAGTTGCGGCAGGGGATGTCGAAGCCGAGTATGTCGGCGGTGAACTCGCGGTCGAGATCGTAAGAGGTTCCGGCCAGTGCAGCGCTGCCCAGCGGCATCTGGTTCATGCGCGTCGCGCAATCGCCCAGCCGGCCGTGGTCGCGCTCGAGCATTTCGAACCAGGCCAGCATGTGGTGTCCGAAGCTGACCGGTTGCGCCACCTGCAAATGGGTGAAACCGGGCATGATGGTGTGCGCCTCACGCTCGGCGAGGTCGAGCAGGCCGTGCTGAAAAGCGCGGATGCCCTGCCTGCAAATGCCGATCTGGTCACGCAGGTAGAGCCGGATATCAGTCGCGACCTGGTCGTTGCGCGAGCGCCCGGTGTGCAGTTTCTTGCCGGCGTCGCCGATCAACGCGGTCAGGCGCGCCTCGATGTTCATGTGCACGTCTTCGAGCGCGACCGACCATTCGAACTTGCCGGCGTCGATCTCTTCGCGAATCTGCTGCAGTCCGTATTTGATCGCGGCCAGTTCATCGCTGTTGAGCACGCCGATGCGCTTCAGCATCTTCGCGTGCGCGCGTGAACCCTCGATATCGGCATGCGCCAGGCGCTGGTCGAAACCGACCGAAGCGGTGAAGGCCTGTACGAATTCATCGGTGGGTTCGTTGAATCGCCCGCCCCACATGCGGGAATCATCTTTGCTCATTGGTTTCTGGTCATTCGGCTGACATCGGACGCGCGAATACGGCGACACATTGCGCTGTATATTGTTGTATGCTTGCAGCGCAAGACGAACAAATCAACTCTTTATGCCAGAAAATACGGAAAAAAGTATACCCGGCTCCGAAAACTCGACCTACCTGCCCAATTTCTGCGATGGGGATGCTTTCCTGCGCCTGCTGCTGGTGGTCCAGTTGATCGCGATCATGTTTGCGCTGGTCAGCTACGGCGGCGGTGCCCTGTTCGTGCATATCGCGCTGATTTCGGTGGCGATGCTATGGGTCGGCCTGACCACGGCCGCAGTGTTGTGTTTGCTTAAACGCCAGGGTTGGCTCGGGGATAATTTGCGCACCACCATAGTGGTGTTCGCGGTCGCGATACTGATGACGCTGCTGGTCAGTTTTCTGAGCCTCGGGCTCGGCAGCATGATGAACTTCGGGCCGACGGCGCGCGACGTCGGTTACACGCTGACGCGCAACCTCGCGATTGCGGTCATCCTGGTGGGTCTCGCGTTGCGTTATTTTTACCTGCATTACGAATCCGACATGCGTCTCCAGGTGCAGGCGCAGGCGCGCTTGCAGGCCTTGCAGGCGCGCATCCGCCCGCATTTCCTGTTCAACAGCATGAACACCATCGCCAGTCTGACCCACGATCAACCCAATCTCGCCGAGCAGGCGATCGAAAACCTGTCGGACCTGTTTCGCGCCAGTCTCGCGGCCGAGTCCAGCATCTCGTTGCAGCAGGAACTCGAGCTGACGCGCAGCTACATCGATCTCGAGGCGCTGCGCCTCGGCGAGCGTCTCGAAGTTAAATGGCAGTTGCCGGCCAGGGAACCGACGCTCTACCTGCCGGCGCTGACGCTGCAGCCGCTGGTCGAAAACGCGATTTACCATGGTATCGAGCCGCTGCCCGGCGGCGGGGTAATCGAAGTCGCGATCGATGACGTCGATTCCGCTATTATCATCACGATTTCCAACCCGCTGGTGAACCAACAGCTTTCTCATGGTCGTAAAGGTAATCAAATGGCGGTCGACAACATAAGAGAGCGCCTCGCACTGGCGTTCGATGGCGCGGCTTCGATGGATTTATCCGAGACCGAGTCGCGCTATACTGTTAAATTAACCATTCCGACTGCGGAGGCTGCGTGAAGATACTGATAGTCGACGATGAGAAACCGGCGCGCGATCGCCTGGCGCGCATGGTGGGTGAATTGAAAGAGCATGAGCTGGTCGGCGAGGCGGTCAACGGGCTGGAAGCGCTCGGCATGGCGCAAAGCCTGGAACCCGATATGGTGTTGCTGGATATTCGCATGCCGGGCATGGACGGCATCGAAGCGGCGCGGCATATCGCCAGGCTCGACGAGCCGCCGGCCGTCGTCTTTACGACCGCGTTTTCCGATCACGCGCTCGAAGCCTTCGAAACCCACGCGGTCGACTACTTGCTCAAGCCGGTAAAGCAGGAACGTTTGCAGGCGGCGATGGATGCCGCGACTCGTCCGACCCGCGCGCAGGCCTCGAAGAGCGGTGACCTGTTGTCGGGCCTGGAACCTCGCCAGCATATCTGCGCGCGCGTGCGCGGCAGCCTGGTGCTGGTGCCGATCGAGAATATTTATTATTTCCATGCCGAGCAGAAATATGTCACGGTGCGCCATACCGAGGGCGAGGTTCTGATCGAGGATGCGCTGAAGAGTCTCGAAACCGAATTCGGCGATCGTTTTTATCGCATCCATCGCAACGCGCTGGTGAACCTGGCCTCGCTCGCCGGGATGCAATCTGAAAACGATGGCCACCAGGTCACCTTCCGCGATATCGACGATTACCTCGAGGTAAGCCGCCGGCATCTGCCGGGGGTACGTAAAATTATCAAGAATCTTTAAATGATGACATCCCGAACCGAATTACGTATCGCCACGCGCGGTAGTCCACTGGCGCTATGGCAGGCCGAGCACGTGCGGGCACGGCTCGAAGCGCTGCACCCGCAGCTGAAAGTTTCGCTGCTGACGATGAAAACCCGCGGCGACAAGCTGCTCGATGCGCCGCTGGCCAAGGTCGGTGGTAAAGGTCTGTTCGTCAAGGAGCTCGAGGCCGGCCTGCTCGATGGGCGCGCCGATCTTGCCGTGCATTCGCTTAAAGACGTGCCGGTGCATTTCCCGGATGGCCTCGAGCTGGCGCTCGTCATGGAGCGCGAAGACCCGCGCGACGCTTTTGTCTCCAATAGCTACGACAGCCTCTCGGCGATGCCCGCCGGCAGCCTGGTCGGGACCTCGAGCCTGCGCCGTCAGACCCAGATCCGCGGACGCTATCCCGAGCTCGAGGTCGACTGGTTGCGCGGTAACGTCAACACGCGCCTGGCCAAGCTCGATGCCGGTGATTTCGATGCCATCATACTCGCCGCCTCCGGCCTGCAGCGCCTCGGTTTCAGCGAGCGCATCCGCGCGGCGATCCCGCCCGAGGAATGCCTGCCGGCGATCGGCCAGGGCGTGCTCGGTATCGAGATCCGCAGTGACGACGAGGAGTTGCGCGAATTGATTGCGCCGCTGGCGCATGCCGATACCACTCTGCGGGTGACCGCCGAGCGCGCGCTCAACCAGACCCTGAACGGCGGTTGCCAGG
This sequence comes from uncultured Gammaproteobacteria bacterium, assembly GCA_947259305.1. Taxonomy (GTDB): domain Bacteria; phylum Pseudomonadota; class Gammaproteobacteria. The sequence continues at coordinate 6,495 of CAMYML010000040.1, forward strand.
TGCCGATCGCGGGTTACGCGGTGCTCGAACAGGATCAGCTCTATCTGCGCGGCCTGGTCGGCGAGCCCGACGGCAGCGAGATTTTGCGCGCCGAAGTGCGCGGCAGCAGCGCCGAGGCGCATGAACTCGGGGTAGAACTGGCGCGGCAATTGCTGGCCCAGGGCGCCGACCGGATCCTCGCGAGGCTGCTGGAATAAGCATGCCGGCGCAACCGCCGAAACAGCGCTTAAGCGATGGCGGCTAGACTGCAGGGTCAGGTAATACTGAATACCCGGCCGGCGCATCAGCAGGCCGAGCTTAGCGCGCTGCTCGAAAGCGAAGGCGCAAGCGTGTTGTCATTTCCGGTGATTGAAATCCAGCGGCTCGAGACGTCGGCGCAACCGCGCGAATTGTCTCGCTATGACATCCTGCTGTTCGTCAGTCGTAACGCCGTCGATGGCGCCGTCGAACTTTTCGGCGCTGCGCAGCTGTCGGCGATCGACCGGCTGGGCGTAATCGGAGCGGCGACGCGCGCGGCGCTGATCGACCACATCGGCGATCCGGGCACAAAACTGATATCCAGCGATCCTTATAATAGCGAGGCCCTGTTGGCCGCGGATGCCCTGCAGCAGGTGGCGGGTAAACGCATACTGATTCTGCGCGGGCAGGAGGGGCGTAACCTGCTCGGCGACGAGCTCGCCGCGCGCGGCGCGCGCGTCGAGTATGCAGAAGTTTACCGGCGGGCCCTGCCGTGCGTTGGCGCCGGCGCTTTCGAACGGCTGGTTGCGCGGACCTTTCCGACGCTGGTGATCCTGACCAGTAACGAGGGTATGCATAACCTGTTCGAGCTGGTGGATACCGCGGCGGCGCGGCGCCTGCGGCAAACCCCGTGGCTTTTGATCAGCGAAAGAATGCGTGAATCGGCGCTGAAACTGGGACATAATGCGTCCATCATAGTCGCATCTGGCGCAAGCGACGATGGAATACGGCAAACGATTTGCGAGTGGGCGAATCAAGCATAAACCACGGCGATAAATCCCGGCAATAGACCTGGTATTAACCAAGATATGAGCAAAATAGATTCATCCAGCGAAAAGGAGGACGGCAAAGACAGCAAGGAAGTCGTCGTTATCGATACCGAGGATGCGGTGGTTTTCGATGCCGAGACGAGTGCTGACGATCAGCCTGAGGCCGAGCCCGAACCCAAATCCGAAGCCGCAACTGAATCCGAGGCCGTACCCGATCCCGAAGCGGACTCCAGCCCAGAAGTAAAACCGGCCGTCACTGCGCCGCCCAGGCCGCGCCGATCCTGGTTCAACCTGTTCAATTTTCTGTTGATACTCGCTCTCGCCGCGGCGGCGGCTTACTACTGGTGGCTGCAACAGCAGGTTCAGCAGGACTATCGTGACACCATCGCCGATCTCAGGCAGCAGATTGAATCCAGGGTCAGCGGCAGCCGCCTCGATTCCAGCCTGACGCCGCTCAAGTCCGATATCGGCGGCCTCGGCAGAAAAATCGATGAGCTCGGGCTTGGGCAACAGACCCTGCGCGAGTCGAGCGAAAAACTGTTTGAACTCTACGGTCGTGACAAGAATGACTGGCAGCTCGCCGAGGTCGAATACCTGATGCGGGTCGCGCAGCATAAGCTGATCCTGCAGGACGATTTCGAAGGCGCGGCGATCACCCTGCAGGCGGCCAGCGACAAGATCGGTTTGACCGGCGATCCGGGGCTGCTGCCGGTGCGGGTCATGATCAGCGAGGAAATCGCCGATCTGAAGACGCGCAAACGTGCCGATCTGGTGGGCATGACGCTGATCCTGGCACAGCTCGCGCACCAGGTGCGTGTGCTGGAACCGGGGTTCGCGGTGCGCGTCGATGAAGTCAAACCGGCTCCGCAGCCGGCGCCGGAGTCGCAGAGCTGGCTCGACAGGCTCAGCAGTTTCATCGAGTCGCTGTTTTCGATCAGTTACGAGAAGACTCAGCCCAGCAAAGTCGAGGCCAATGTCCTCAATGTCGGCGAAACCCTCGAAGACAACCTCAAGCTGGCGCGCTGGGCGGTGCTGGACCGCGATGGCTATCAGTACGCGCGACTGATCGAACAAAGCCTGCAACTGTTTCGCGAATTCTACGACCTGGATAATGCCGCCAATCAGGATTTCATGAAACAGTTGCAGGATTTGCAAAAAATGCAGTTAAAGCCGGAAAAGCCGGATATCGATGGCTCTTTGCGCGAGTTACAACGCATCCTCAGCCAGCGTAAAAATGCGCCGCAACCCACCGCGCCGGAAGCAGCGACGGAGGCAGGCAATGGGTAAGTTCATCATCAAGCTGCTTATCCTGATTATCCTTGTACTCGGCGCGGTGCTGCTGGTGCGCGATGATCCCGGTGTCGTGATGCTGCGCTACCGTGGCTGGACGATTGACACCAGTCTGGCGGTTGCACTGGCGGCAGTGGTTATAATCGCGGTCGCGATTTTTTACCTGTTCCGCTTTCTGCGCGGTATCTGGCGCATGCCGTCTGCGATGCAGCGTCAGTCGCAAAACCGGCGCCACGCCAAGGCCCGCCGTCAGCTCAACCAGGGTCTGATCGATCTTGCCGAGGGGCGTTTCGAACAGGCCGAAAATCACTTTATGCGGCTGGTTCATTTAAGCGATAGCCCGCTGGTGCACTATCTCTCCGCGGCGCGCGCCGCGCAGTTGCAGGGCAAGCACGATGCGCGCGACAGTTACCTGAAAGCCGCGCACGAGGCCAACCCGGAGGCGGAACTCGCGATTGGCGTGACCCAGGCGGAACTGCAGCTCGCGCACCTGCAAACCGAGCAGGCGCTGGCGACGCTCAGCCATTTGCACAGCATCGCGCCGCGCCATGACTATGTCACGATGCTGCTGGCGCGCGCCTATTTCGAGCTCGAGGACTGGACCGCGCTGGTAGAAATTCTGCCCGACGTGCGGCGCAAGAAACTGCTCAAGGAGAAGCGCCTGCACGAAATGGAGCTGGCCGGTTACTGCGGCGCGCTCGGGCGCTCGACCAGCAGCCAGGAGAGTCTCGAAAAAGCCTGGCGCGGTATTCCGAAATCCCTGCAGTCCGATCCCGTGATGATGCGCTTTTACCTCGACATGCTGACGCAGCAGCACTGGCACAGCAGCAGTGCCGAGCAAATGCTGCTGAAATCGCTGGAAAACCAGTGGGACGATTCGCTGATCGAGGTTTACGGTCGCCTCGAAGCCCGGGACGCCAATGCGCAGCTGGCGCGTGCCGAGAAATGGCTGGATGACTTCGGCCACAACCAAAACCTGTTGCTCGCGCTCGGGCGTATCGCGATGCGGGCGCGGCTGTGGGGCAAGGCGCAGGGCTACCTGGAAGCCAGTATCGGCGCTAAAGCGACCCCGGCGGCCTGTTTGGCGCTGGCCGAGTTGTTCGAACAACAGCTGCAGCAACCGGACAAGGCCGCCCGGTATTACCAGCAGGGGCTCAAGCTCAGTCTCGCAGCCGGTCGCTAGTTGCGACCCGGGATCGATGGAAAAGTACGATAAAAAAGCCGCCGCGCTGGTCGATCGCAGCTACCAGACTCCTGAAATCGTCAACCAGCGCCTGCGCACTTTGAACGCGATGGCCTTATGCCGCGGCGAAAGCGTGCTCGACGCGGGTTGCGGCACCGGGTTGTTGCTCGAACAGGAAGCGCTCGCCGTCGGTAAGGCGGGACGCGCCGAGGGCGTCGATTTCAGCGAAGACATGCTCGAGCGCGCCGGCGCGCGTTGTGCCGACATGCCGCAGGTGCGCCTGCAGCAGGGTAATATCGAAACTCTGCCGTTCGAGGATGCGAGTTTCGACGCCGCGAGTTGTACCCAGACCCTGCTCTACGTGGACCAGCTCGACCAGGCCTTGCGCGAACTGCATCGCGTGTTGAAACCGGGTGGGCGTATCGCGCTGCTCGAAACCGACTGGAGCGGGGCCATCCTCAACAGTCACGACCAGGCCCTGACCCAGCGCATTTTCGGTGCCTGGGACATCGCCCTGGCCAATCCGAATCTGCCGAAGCGGCTCCGGCCGCTGTTACGGGGGCTCGGTTTCGCTGCGCTGCGGGTGGAAGCGATTCCGATACTGAACTCGAGTTACTCGGAAAACAGTTTCTCCGCCAACATGCTGGAGAATTACGCGGCCGTCGCTCGCCGACGGAACATTATCTCCAGGGCGGAGTCAGACGAGTGGCTAGCCGGGATTGACGGGCTCATCGAACAGGATGCATATTTTTTTTGCGTCAACCGGTTTTTGTTCACCGCGGTTAAATAGGGACAGTGTCAGTGCCTGTAGTCATCCCCGCGTAGGCGGGGATCTTGCAACAGCGGCACGATCTGTAGTCATCCCCGCGTAGGCGGGGATCTTGCAACAGGGGGATCCTGCAACAGCGGCACGATCTGTAGTCATCCCCGCGTAGGCGGGGATCTTGCAACAGCGGCACGATCTGTAGTCATCCCCGCGTAGGCGGGGATCTTGCAACAGCGGCGCGCTGCAAGATCCCGGCTCGAAGGCCGGGATTACCAGGATTAGCGTCATCCCCGCGTAGTTTTGTACTGCGATGATGGGTTATTAAACAAGTACCAGGAGGAGTCATGACACAGCATTACGAAGGCAGCTGCCATTGCGGCGCAATCAAATTTTCCTACGACGGCGAAGAGATCACCCAGGGCTTGCGCTGCACCTGTTCGATTTGCCGGCGCAAGGGCGCCTTGATGAGCACCGAGGTTATCCCGCTGGACAAGCTAAAAATTCATGCCAATCCGGATGATATCGGTCTCTACCAGTTCGATAGTAAAATCGCCAGGCACTACTTCTGCAAGCACTGCGGCATTTATACCCATAACGAGACCGTCCGCGCGCCGGGCAGCTGTCGTGTCAACCTCGGCTGTATCGACGACCTCGATACCAGCGAGCTCGAGCTTGTCGTGTTCGATGGCAGGAACCTGCTATAAACAAATGGTCTAACCGGGCAAACAACAGATGCAGAATATTCTCGTCGTAATGGCCGATCAGCTGAGCGCCCTGGCGCTTGGTTGTTACCGTAATGCCGCGGTAAAGAGCCCGCATATCGACCGGCTCGCTGCAGAGGGCGTATTGTTCGACGCGGCCTACAGTTCCAGCCCCTTGTGCACCCCCGCGCGCTACGCCTTCATGACCGGTCAGAATATTTCGGCTTGCGGCGGTTATGACAATGCCGCGTACATGCCCGCGACGATGCCGACCTTTGCCCACTACCTGCGCCTGATGGGTTACCGCACCTGCCTGTCCGGCAAGATGCATTTTGTCGGCCCGGATCAGCTGCATGGTTTCGAGGATCGCGTGACCACCGATATCTATCCGGCCGACTTCGGCTGGGTGCCCGACTGGCGCAACCCGGACGAGCGCATCGATCTGTGGTATCACAACATGTCGAGTATCAAGCAGGCCGGGGTGGCGGCGATCACTAATCAATTCGCCTATGACGACGAAGTCGGTGCGCAGGCGGTGCGCGTCATTTACGACCATGCGCGCGCTGAAGACGAGCGCCCGCTATGTCTGGTGGCGAGCTTCATTCAATCCCTACGCCACCCGCCAGCAGTACTGGGATCTGTACCAGGATGTCGATATCCCGCTGCCGACGGTGCCACGCCCGGCGCGACAGGATGCGCACAATGCGCGTCTCGAGAAGGTTATCGCGCTCGATGCGGTCGATGTCAGCGAGCAGGAGATCATCAACGCGCGCCGCGCCTATTACGGCAACGTCAGCTATGTCGACGCATGGCTCGGCCGCCTGCGCGCGACGCTGGAAGAATGCGGCATGGCGCAAAATACGACGATTTTGTTTACCTCCGATCACGGCGACATGCTCGGCGAGTTCGGGCTGTGGTACAAGATGAGCTTTCGCGAGTGGTCGAATCGCATTCCACTGATCCTGCACCGGCCGGGGCGTTTCCAGCCGCGCCGCGTGGCGGCGCCGGTGGCGCAGGTCGATGTACTGCCGACTCTGGTCGATATCGCCGCCGAGGCCACGGGCGCGCCGCGGCCCGAACCGATCGATCCGCTGCACGGGCGTTCGCTGATCCCGCTGTGCGCGGGCGATGCCAGTAACGATCCCAATGCCTGCGTCAGTGAATACCTGGCCGAAGGCACCGGCGCGCCGATGCTGATGCTCCGTCGCGGGCAGTATAAATACATTTCCTGCAGTACCGATCCGGAACAGTTATTCGATCTCGAGAAGGATCCGCTCGAGCTGGAGAATCTGTTGCAGCACCCGCTGCTCGAGGATTTCCGCAACGAGGCCGCGGCCTACTGGGATAGCGCGGCCCTGCAGCAGGCGGTGATTCGCGATCAGGACCGGCGGCGCGCGGTGCACGCCGCGCTGCGCCTCGGTCGTTACCAGGGCTGGGACTTCAACCCGGCGCGCGACGCGTCGCAGGAATATACCCGCAGCCACATGGACCTGACCCGATTCGACATTACTTCGCGATACCCGAGGCCGGTCGCATTTAAGCCGAAACCCGGGTGACCCTGCCGCAGCTGAAGCTGCGTCAACAGCTGCTGGTGCTGCTGTTTTCGGTTGGTAGCATCGGGCTGATTGCGTTCGTGCTGGTGATTATGCTGGCAGACCGGCATTTGTTCGAAGAATTCGTACCCGAAAACCGCAGCCTGCGCGATGTAGAGTCCCGCTCGGCCTTGCTGCTGCAGAATTATTTTCGTTTCATGCTGACCCCGGACCTGATTAGCGTCGATGAACTCGAAGGGTCTATCGTGTTGATACGCAAAAGCCTGGATGAATACAGCGAGCTGGTTGTTGGACAGGAACCCAAAGAGCAGCTCGTAGTCACCATCGGCAACTCGATCGGCGAGCTTGAAAAAATCGGCCGCTATTTGATTGTCGCCAGGGCGAAACTTACCCAGATAGATTCGCTACAGGGGCGACTCGAGGGTGATATCCAACGGGTGTTCCAGCGCTACCAGGATGAAGTCAGCCTTGATATCGGCGCCGCTATCGAAGATCAGGCCTGGGATCGGCTAGCGCGGCAGTATCTACCCGAACTGCGCATGATCAAGAGCCTGCATCAGCAGTATTTGCAATTGTTTCTGGAAATTCGTGAAGCGCAGACCGGTTCGCTTGCAGATAATGAAGCACAGATTGCTGCCCTGAAACAGCGTATCAGGCAGTCCAGTTCGATGCTGGAGATAAACCAGGCTAAAGCGGCCGACCGGGGATCGATATCAACCGATATACTGGTTATTTTCGAAAAAATGCTGGAAGTCGTCGATCAGTTTAGCGCTGCCCATAAAGAGGCCCAGTTCGCCTTATCCAGGGCCGAACAGACGGGCATCGATCTGCATCTCACAATCGGTGGCGCGATTACAAATACGGAGACGGCAGGTTGGCGGGATTTGCGCGAATCCCTGTTTTTATCGGGCGCTATCCTGCTGCTGACGCTGGTGGTCAGCTACCTGTTGATTTATGGGCGTCTCGATCGCATGCTGAGGCCGCTGGAAAAGCTGCAGGTGGTGATTACCCGCCTGGGCAAGGGTGATTTTCAGCAGCGCTCCCGCGACGTCGTCAGAACCGATGAAATCGGCCAACTGGCCGCTGCTTTTAACCGCATGGCTGATCAGCTTGAGCAAAATGACGAGCAAAAACGGGAACTCATCGATCAGCTGGAACAGAAAAACATGGAACTCGAACGCTTCACCTATACTGTGTCTCATGAACTGAAATCGCCGTTGGTGACCGTGAATGGATTTCTCGGGCTTTTACAAAAAGATATGGCTGCCGATAACCAGGAGAAGATCGGCCAGGACATGGAAAAAATATCGGGCGCGATCGACACCATGAGCCGGCAGCTCGACGACTTGCTCGAGCTGTCACGCATAGGCCGGTCGGTCAATCCGCCCACTCGCTTTTCGATTACTGCGCTTTGCCGCGAAGTGGTGCAAATGATGCAGGGATTGATCGACGAGCGCGCTGCAGTGGTTGATATCGAGGAGAGCATGCCCCGGATTTATGCCGATGAGGCGCGAATTCGGGAGGTAATCAAGAACCTGGTTGAAAACGGGATCAAGTTTACCGCGGCAGAGCGCAGTCCCCGGGTCGAAATCACTGCCGAGTTGCGCGGAAAAGAGGTTCTTTGCCGGATACGGGACAATGGCCCGGGCATAGAGCCACGCTATCACGAAAAAGTCTTTGGCTTGTTCGATCGGCTTGACACGGCCGTGCCGGGAACTGGGGTCGGACTCGCGCTGGTCAAAAGAATTATCGAAATCCACGATGGGAGTATCTGGATCGAATCGCAGGGCGATGGACAGGGATGTTGTTTTTGTTTTACGCTACCGATCCAGAGAGGAAGTTGAAATTATGAATGAAGATGCTGTCGGTGAGCCGCTGAAATTGCTCTTGGTCGAAGACAATGACGCTCATGCCGAAATGGTTAAACGCAGTTTTGAGCAGCACAAGATATCGAACGTAATCTATCATGTCGACGATGGTCAAAAGGCGCTGGACTATATTTTCCGCGAGGGTGACTATGCCGATGACGAAAAGTATCCCAGCCCGCACTGTATTTTGCTCGATCTGCGTCTGCCGAAGGTCGATGGCCTCGAAGTGCTGCGCCGTATAAAAAGCGATGACAATACCCGCAAAACCCCGGTCGTGATTCTGACGACTTCGTCGGCGGACAAGGATATCGCCCAGTCTTACGAGTACCATGCCAACAGTTACGTGGTTAAACCGATGGACTTCTCCAAGTTCGAGGCCCTGATGCAGGATCTCGGCTATTACTGGCTGGCCTGGAATCAGAATCCCTGGCGCTGAGCGGTCCCCGCCAGGCCGGCCTTGACCCCGATTCATTTCCGCATATCCCGGCTATACTCGGCAGGGAGCTTCACACAGGTTACCCGCCATGGATAATGGTGCCAGAATGACCACGCCACAGTCGCTGGTCGAAAATGTACTGCAGTTAATCAGCCTGCCTGAGATATACCTGCGGCTGCAGCAGGTTATCGACGACCCGACGCACACGCGCGACCAGGTTGCCGAGGTCGTCGCCTACGATTCTTCCCTGAGCGCCCGCGTGCTGCGTATCGCCAACAGTTCTTATTACAGTTTCCCGCGCGAAATCGAGACCGTTGCCTCCGCGGTCGGCATTATCGGCGAGCTGGATTTGCGCAACCTGGTGCTGGCTACCTCGGTCGTCGGTTCGATGAGTGCGTTGGACTGCAAGGGCGTCAATATCGATGAATTCTGGTTGCACAGCCTGCGCTGCGGCATCAACGCGCGCCTGATCGCGAGATCGCTCGGTGGTTTTAATCCGGAAATACTGTTTCTCGCAGGAATCCTGCATGATCTCGGGATTCTGGTTATATATCAAAATGATACCGCATTAGCCGACGCGATTTCACGGCAGATCGATGAAAATCACCAGCTGCGCGATCAGGCCGAGCGTGAAGTGCTGGGTTTCGATCACGCCGAAGTGGGTGCGCTACTGATCGAGGCCTGGGGCCTGTCACAGGAGCTCAGCGAATTGACGCGTTGTCATCATCAATATCAGTTGGCGCAGATCAACAAACAGACGGCCATGATGCTGGCGCTGGCCAATTTGCTGGCGAACCCAAAAACAGATCGAGATATTGAGTCTGACCCCAGATTATCAGCTATAATCGAACAACTTGGAATCAGTCAAGCTTCCATTGCTAAAATTATGGAAAACGGCGAGCAGCAATGTTCGGAGGTCAGAAATTTTATCTTAGGTTAAACAGGGGTACGCCGATAACCCTGCTACATCTAGGTTTACTGGGATAACAAACCGGCGTAGCAATATGCGCAACCAGCCCGAATACAACATTTTACTCGTCGAGGACGATCCGGGCCACGCGGCCCTGATCAACCGCGCGTTCGAGTCACATGCGCATTGCCACCTGGTGATTACGGCGACGCTGGAACAGGCGAAGTCGCTGATCAATCATTCCAGCCCGGACCTGATAATCACCGACGTCAGGCTGCCCGATGGTCACGGCACCGAGTTGCTCAACCCGGGCCCGGGTTGCCCAACCATCGTCATGACCAACTACAGCGACGAAAAGGTCGCGGTCAGCGCGATGAAATCGGGCGCCGCTGACTACATCGTCAAAACCCAGGAAACCATGACCTCGCTGCCGCGCACCGCGAGTCGCGTAATGCGCGAATGGCGATTGGTCATCGATCAGAAGCTCGCGCGCGAGCGCCAGCAGCGGCTGACCGCTATTCTCGAGGCGACCCCGGACCTGATCTGTATCGCCAACCTGGACGGTTTTGTCACCTACATCAACCAGTCGGGGCGCAAGCTGCTCGGCATCGGCAAAGACGAAGACATCAGCCGTATTCGCCTGGCCGACTTTCACTCTCCGGCCGACGGCCAGAAAATCCTGAGCGAAGGTATTCCGCACGCGATCAGGGAAGGCATGTGGACCGATGAAACCACTTTTCTGGCGCTCAACGGCGAAAAGGTGCTGACCTCGCAGGTGTTGATCTCGCATCGTAACAACCGTGGCGATATCGAATTCTTTTCCACCATCGCGCGCGACATCCGCCACCTGCGCGCGGCCGAGGAACGTGTCGAGTACCTGGCTTACTACGATACCCTGACCGGTCTGCCGAATCGCAACGAGCTCGCCAAGCGGCTCGACATGGAGGTGTCGCGGGTCAAGCGAAACCAGAACCACGGCGCTTTGCTGTTTATTGATCTCGATAATTTCAAGTACATCAACGATTCGATGGGTCATCCGGCGGGCGACATGGTATTGCAGGAAATGGCGCGTCGGCTAAAGGCGCACCTGCGCGGCGACGATACCGTGGCGCGGCTCGGCGGTGACGAGTTTATCGTCATCCTGTCGGGATTGAGCCAGGACGGCCGCGAAGCGGTATCGCACGCGCGCGAAATCGCCAACAAGATCCGCGACACTATTGCGATGGAATGCCGCGTCCATGACACCGAGCTGCAGGTTACCGCGAGTATCGGGATTTCGATGATTACCAGGGATGAGCACAGCGGCCACGATCTGCTGCGCTTTGCCGACACCGCGATGTACCAGGCCAAGCGCGAGGGGCGTAATAGGCTGGAATTCTTCAGCGAGGGCATGGGCAGCGACGTAACCCGTCAACTGGAACTCGAAAACCAGCTGCGCCGCGCGCTCAAGGAAAATCAGTTTCAGCTTTATTACCAGCCGCTGGTGAATGCATCGATGGAAGTCATCGGCGCCGAAGCCCTGATTCGCTGGGAACATCCGGAGCTCGGCCTGGTGTCTCCCGCGGAGTTCCTCGACGTGCTCGAAACCTCGGGTCAGATCGTCGAAGTCGGTGGCTGGGTGATCGAAACCGCACTCAAACAAATGACACTATGGCTCGACCAGGGATTGCTGAGCAGCGATTTTCTGATCTGTATCAATATCAGTCCACGCCAGTTCCTCGACAAGCAGTTCGCGGAAAACATTCACAGCCAGCTCGAGCGCATCAACGTACCGACCAAGAACATCATCATGGAAGTTACCGAACACAATATCATTCATAACATCGACGATGCGATTCAACGCATGCAGGATCTGATCCAGCGCGGTATCAGCTTTTCGCTCGACGATTTCGGTACCGGCTACTCGTCGCTGGCGCATTTGAAGAACTTGCCGGTGAGCCATATCAAGATCGACCGTTCCTTCGTCGAGGATATCTGCAACGATACCGGTGACCAGGCCATGGTGGCGTCGATCCTGGCGCTGTCCACGCACCTCGGTCTCGAAGTAGTTGCCGAGGGTGTCGAGGAGCTGGCGCAGTTCGAGCTATTGAAGAAGTTCAACTGCAAGTATTACCAGGGTTATTATTTCAGCAAGCCGCTGTCGGATCAGAACATGACCGATTATCTGGCGAAAAAGAAGCCGGCCGCCTGACATTGCCGCGCGCCGCGCTCAGCTTTGCCGGTAAAGAATCTCGAGTTCGGGCGCGGAATTACCGAGGTAAGCGCGATACAGTCGCCGGGTCTTGTGTTCCGACGCGATGGATCCCTGCGCCACCAGTTCGATCGCCGCGCTAAAGTTGCAGCCTAACTGCAGCGTCGCTTCGATTGCCTTTGCCAGCGCCGCGTAGCGAGCCGCGTCTACCTTTGCGGACACCTCTACGCACAACCGCGGCCGGTAATCGATTGGCGGTGTTTGCGACAATTCGACGAAAAACTCGGCGCTGACCTCGGGCCGGTGTTTGAGCAACGCTTCCTGTATCGCCAGCGGAAACACGTTAACCCCCTTGACGATGAACATGTCGTCGCTGCGCCCAAGCGTGTGCAGGCGAAAACTGTTGCGGCCGCAGGCGCAGGGCTCGGTATAAATACGTACGATATCGTGGCTGCGCAGGCGGATTAGCGGGCAGGCTTCGCGCCGCAGCGAGGTGTAAACCAGCTCGCCGCTGCTGTCGTTGTCGAAGGCGAGCACCTCGCCGCTATCCGGATCGACCAGTTCCACCGCCACCAGCCCGGCGCCGCAGTAGTGATGCCCGGCGCGATGTTCGCACTCGCCGCTTTGTACCCCGAGTTCGGCGGTACCGTACATATCCATCGCCGTCATCCCCCACGCCTGTTCGATCTTGTCGCGGTAGCCTGGAACCTGCAGTCCGGCCTCGCCGGAAAAATAGCCGCGGGTTACGTTCAGCCGGTGCAAATCGATGCCCTGTTGTTGCGCGATGTCGGCCAGGCGTACCGCGTAGGAAGGTGTCATGAAAAGCGAGTAACCCTGCTCGCGCGCGGGAAAGCGCGACAGCATTTCGAGCAGCCGTTCGGAGTTACCGATACTGTAGGGCAGTATGCCCGCACCCAGCGTTTCGAAGGCGCCGTGATCCATGATTCCGCCGGCGTACATCGAGTAATTGAGACAACTGACGACCAGGTCCCGCGGGCGGCAACCCATGGCCCAGAGCGCGCGAGCGCCCATCTCGTTGTAGACCTCGATATCGTTCTGGGTCCAGCCGAGCCGGGTCGGTTCGCCGGTCGAGCCGCCGGTGCAGGTCATGCGTACGATATCCTCGAAGTCGCAGCACTGGTTCGGACCGAACAGTTGTCCCTGCTGTTGGGCGTCCGCGATATCGGCCTTTTCGGTAAACGGCAGCGCGGCGAGCGCCCCGTGCGAGTCGATGCTCGACGGGTCGACCCCGGCGCGGTCGTACTTGTCGCGGTAGTACGGGCTTTTGTCGTAGACGTAACGTATCTGGTCGGCGATCAGCGGCGCTTCCAACGCGCATATCTGATCCCGGTCAAGTGATTCGATTTCAGGGTTCCAGAATTCCTGAGACATGTTTATTTCCGGCAATTCGCGGGTTATGGTATCCAAATGAACCAGTCGAAGCAGCAAAAACCTATACGCAAGGGATTATTGCACCTGATTTGTGGGTTTCTGTGCGGATGCAGCAGCTATTCAGGTGTCGAGTTCGACGCTGGTAAGGCCCATCATGGCGATGGTGAGTTTATCAGTCAGGCAAAGCCTTCCATGGTCAAGTTCTTTTTCATGCGCCTGCGTGAAGACAGGCCGGCTCCGCTCGACCCGGAAGAGGTTGCATCGCTGGTCGGCTCCGCTGACCTGGAATTGATCGAGTCCGACGCGACAACTCCGCGAGCAACCTGGATCGGGCATGCCACCACGCTGGTGCAGTATCGTGGGATTAATTACCTGACCGATCCGCATTTGACGCAATTCCCTTTTTCCAATGGGTTCCTGGTCAAACCGCGTTATACCCAGCCGGCGCTGAGTTTCGAGCAGTTGCCACCAATCGATTTCGTTGTAATTTCGCACAACCACTATGACTCACTCGATCGCGATACCGTCGCCATGTTTGGCGATTCGGTGATGTGGTATGTGCCGCTCGGACTCAAGCGCTGGTTCCTCCGGCGCGGCATCTCCGCCGAGCGCGTGGTCGAACTCGACTGGTGGCAAAGCCACCGCTACAACGATCGGGTCGAAGTCACCATGACGCCGGCGCAGCACTGGTCGAAACGCAGCCCCTGGGATACCAACGAAAGCCTGTGGGGTGGCTGGGTCGTCGAAATCGACGCCTTCAAGAGTTACTTTGTCGGCGATACCGGTTACAACGATTCGTACTTTAAGGAAATCGGATCTCGCCTGGGACCATTTCGCCTGGCGATGATTCCGATCGGCGCCTATGCGCCGCGCTACTTCATGGCGGGCCATCACATCGATCCGGTGCAGGCGATCGACATCCACCTCGAAGTGAACGCCCGGCAATCGCTGCCGATTCACTGGGGCACCTTCCAGCTCACCAGCGAGCCGATCCGCGAGCCGGCACAGTTACTGACCTCGGAAATGAACCAACGCGGCCTGCCTGCCGATCAATTCCGGCCCGTAAAAATCGGCGAAACCCTGATCCTCGATTGACCCCATCTTTAGTCATCCCGCGGCTTGACCCGAGGCGTCGGACCGGCGGGATCCAGCCCGAAGCCGCCGGTAACTCTGGATCCCGCCGCCCCAAAGATCAGGATCGAGTCGCGGATTTACAAGTGAAGCAGGACCGCCCTAAAGGCAATGCCTTAGGAAAGTATCGCCGGGCTAACCAGGACTTGAATACCATTGACGAGCGGACCGGGCAGATTTATGGTGTAGCCCTGTTTTCAAGCCATGACCGGGGAAATAATAATGTCCAACCTCAACCAGAATTTCATCGCTGGCGAATGGCTTGCCGGCACCAGTGAAATCGCCAACATCAATCCTTCCGACCTGGCCGACACCATCGGCCACTACGCCCAGGCTGACGCTGCCCAGTTGCAGCGCGCGCTCGATGCGGCCGCAACGGCGCAGCAGGAATGGGCCAGGGCCGGGCTCGAGCGGCGTTACAACGTATTGATGGCGATCGGTAACGAATTGATCGCGCGCTGTGAAGAGCTCGGCACCCTGCTGGCGCGCGAGGAAGGCAAGACCCAGCCCGAGGGCAAGGGCGAAGTTTACCGATCCGGGCAATTTTTCACCTATTACGCCGCCGAGGCGCTGCGCCAGATCGGCGATAACGCCGACTCGGTGCGTGACGGCATCGAGGTCGACGTGCGGCGCGAGCCCGTGGGTACGGTGGCGATCATTTCACCCTGGAATTTTCCGCTGGCGACCGCGGTGTGGAAGGTCGCGCCCGCACTGGCCTTCGGCAACGCGGTGATCTGGAAGCCCGCCAACCTGGTGCCGGCCAGTGCGGTCGCGTTGGCGGAAATTATTTCGCGCCAGGATTTGCCGGCGGGGCTGTTCAACCTGGTCATGGGTTCCGGCAGTGCTGTCGGTCAGCAGCTGGTTGAAAGCCCGCAGGTTAACGCGATCAGTTTTACCGGCTCGGTGCCGGTCGGACGGGGCATCGCGCAGGCGGCGGTCGGCAACTTCACCAAGGTCCAGCTCGAAATGGGTTCCAAGAACGCGCTCGCGATCATGGATGATGCCAATCTCGATATCGCGCTCGCCTGTGCGCTCAATGGCGCCTTCGGCAGCACCGGGCAAAAGTGCACCGCGTCGTCGCGCATCGTCGTACACAAGAACGTGCATGATTACTTTGTCGAAAAGCTGGCCGATGGCGCGCGCAACATGGTCGTCGGCCACGCGCTCGAAGCGGGCACCCAGATCGGCCCGGTGTCGAGTCGAGCTCAGCTGCAGCAAAATCTGGAAAACGTCGAACTCGCCAGGCAAGAGGGTGGCGAACTGCTCTGCGGCGGCGAACAGGTCGAGCGCGCAACCGAGGGATATTTCATGACGCCGGCAGTGTTTAGCGGCACGCAAAACGACTGGCAGGTCAACCGCGAAGAACTGTTCGCGCCGATCGCCTGCGTGATCAAGGTAGACTCTTACGAGGAAGCGCTGGCTACCGTCAACGACACCCGCTTCGGTCTCACCGCCGGCATTGTCACCAGCAGCCTGGCGCGCGCGACCCATTTCCGGCGCAACGTCAAAACCGGCTGTGTCATGGTCAACCTGCCGACCGCGGGCACCGACTACCACGTGCCGTTCGGCGGCCGCGGCGAATCGTCTTACGGCCCGCGCGAGCAGGGGCAGTACGCGCAGGAGTTTTACACCACGGTCAAGACCTCTTACATCCTGAGCGGCGATCCGGCATGAGTGGGGATGAATCTATTGGCGTGGGCTACCGCATCGACGCGCTGCAGTACGCCAACTGGTCGGAGGAAATCTTCCAGCAGATGCGCGCCGGCGGCGTCGACGCGGTGCATGTCACCATCGCCTATCACGAGAATTTTCGCGAAACCGTGGCCAACATGGAGCAGTGGAACAGTTACTTCGAGCGCTTTCCGCACCTGATTTTCCAGGGCTTTACCGGTGACGATGTGCGCCTCGCGCACGATACCAGCCGCACCGCGATCTTTTACGGTTTCCAGAATCCGTCGCCGATGGAAGACGATATTCGCCTGGTCGAAATCCTGCACACGCTGGGCGCACGCTTCATGCAGCTGTCTTACAACAACCAGTCGCTACTCGCCACGGGCTGCTACGAGGCCGAGGATCCGGGTATCACGCGCATGGGGCGCGAAGTGATTGCGGAAATGAATCGCGTCGGCCTGGTCGTCGACATGAGCCATTCGGCCGAGCGCTCGACGCTGGAAGCAATCGAAATCAGCGCACGCCCGATCGTCGTCACCCACGCCAACCCGGCGTTCTGGCATCCGGCGTTGCGCAACAAGTCGGATGCAATTTTAAAAGGCCTCGGTGAATCCGGCGGCATGCTCGGCTTTAGCATGTACCCGCATCACCTGAAAGATGGCAGCGATTGCGGCCTGCAGAGCTTCTGTCAAATGATCGCCGATTGCGCCGAAATAATGGGCGTCGATCATATCGGCCTCGGCTCCGACCTGTGCCAGGACCAGCCGGATTCGGTGGTCGAATGGATGCGCGTCGGGCGTTGGACCAGGAAGATCGATTACGGAGAAGGCTCGGCCAGCAACGCCGGCTTCCCGCCGATGCCGCAATGGTTCAACGACAATCGAGATTTCGGCAATATCGAACAGGGCCTGCGTGAAGTCGGCTTCGACGGGGTGGAGGCCGCCAAAATCATGGGCAACAACTGGCTGCGATTTTTCGACGATAACTTTGGCCCGGATTATTAAATGACAGATACGATCGACTGTGCGGCTAACAATCCGATGCCCGCGGCCGCCGCCTACCGGCGTCCGCCCGAAGTAGTCATGCGCCTGGCGCGCATGGGCAGTTTTCACCAGACGCGTTTGTCGTTCATGCGCAGTTTGTTACGCCGCCTGAAACGGGAAAACTGGTGTTTCAAACGCAGCCTGTGGGCCATCGATCAGCAGGGGTTCGGGCGCGCGGTTTATACCGTCTACGGGCCCGAAAGGGCTTACTCGCTGGTCGCCTTTTCGCACGACCTGCCCGCTGACATGCGTTCGGACCGGGTCATTGCCACCGCCTGGGATGCGACCTTTACGCTGTTCGACGGTATCCCGACGGAAGCCGATCTGGATCGTCTCGAACTGAATGTACCCAGGCAGGAAGCAGGCCGGATTTCCGACTCCGAGCTGAGCCTGTCACGCGCCAATCGTTCGGTGCGGCTGTGGCAACACGTCATCGATCGCCTGTCTGCCGGGCTTCAGCCCGAACGCGTGCAACTCGAATCGGTCGGTTACCTGGTGCGCACCACTGCGGTCTATGGTTCGGGTAAATTCGGCGCCGCCGATCGGCTGACTATTAGTGATCGCCCCGAGCTCAGCGGCCCGTTTCAGGCCGAGCTGCTGTCGGTGTGGTTGACGCGCGCGTTTTCAATCGACCTGGTCGAACATATCGCCAGGGCGCGAGGCGGCGACCAGGCGGTTGCTATCGATCCCGAACTGCGCCGTCGCATCGGCGTCGGCAACTCCACCGGGCTTGGGATGGCCCCATTCCTGGTGAATCACCCGGCGTTGCTCAATAACTGGATGATGGCGCGCGAAGAGGCCTTCGCCCGGGTGCGTTCGCTGCCGCGCGCCGAAAATGAAGCCATCGAGATCTTCAAACAGCATTTTGCGGGCGCCCGTTTCAATGTTTCCCAGTGGCATTCCGAGCATCCGATTCAAATCGAAAAACTTGAAGCGTTGAATGCGGACCTCGAAAAAATGACGGCCTACATCGAAGGCGAATCTCTGAGCGACGACCATCCCTGGGACCGATTTTATCGCTGGGCCGAGGAAAATCTGTCGCTGGAAGGCCAGGAGCAGCTGCTGTCGTTAATGCTCGAGCCTTATGGCGAACTGGTTGACGACCTGACCCGGTGCATGGACGCCGACGAGCATGTCAGCTTTTTCATCGATGGTTCGATGCCGCTATCGCGCCTGCGCGAAATCGTCGAAACCCAGTGCCGGTGGGCGCTTGGGGTCGACTATGAACAACCCGAGAATCGCGCGCGATTCTGGTACACCTCGGCGGAAAAACTCGAACCGCGTGTCGGCGAACGTTTTCACGAGCCCGGCGCCGAGTACGAACTGCCGCTCGCAATTGGCTGCGATATCAAGCATATGCACGCCGCCTTACTGGTCTGGGAAGGCGGACCGACGACCGCGGAATTCCTGCTGGCGCACCCCGAGCACAGGCACACTGCGCGGCGCGTGCAAAACCTGGCGTCGCGCCCCTATGCCGAAATCCAGGACAACCTGATCGCGGCTGACATGCTGCCAATCGATATCCTGCGTTGCAAACTGTCCTTTTTCGGCGCCACGAAGTTCGACCCGCGTTCGGACCGCTGGGTACGCATCTGCATGTACCAGGATGCGCCCTACCCGCACGAGTGGCTTGAGCCAGCAGTATGAGTTACCGGCTAACGCTGGCCGAGGCCGAGTCCTACCTGCGAAAAGCGGCGCGCGCCAGCGGGCTCGACTGGGGTATCGCCGAAGAAGCCGGCAAGACGGCGCGCTGGCTCGCGGCATTCGATCTGCCGGGACCGGAAACCATGCTCAGCCATTTACAGAACCTGGCGGGCAAGGATTACGCTGAATATATTCCGCAATGTAATCTTGAGCCCTGGCAGGCCAGCGGCGGGGTGTTGTGCCCGGTCATTACCGGCGCCGCGCTCGCCGACCGCGCCGCGATAATGCTCAAGGGGCATCCGATCAAACTCGGGCGCACCGCTTACCCGCTGCTGCTGGCGGCGACGCTGGGGCAGGCCGCACGCCATTACCAGACCGTGTTTGTCACCTGCTGGTCCGGGGTGCGCATCGATTGTTTCGAGAATGGGCTCAGAATCGAAGGCAAGCGCGAAAATCTGTTGCTCGCCGAAGTAGACCATGTTTGCTGCTGTCGCGAAGAGAAGTCGACACCGCAGCAGTTACCTTCGACGCGGGCCTACTCGATCGATGCAGCAATCTTCAAGCGCATCGACGCGCTCGCCTTCAAAACCTGCGCCCCGGCAACCGAAGAATCCCGCGCCGGCGCCGGCGCCGGCCTCACCGACAACGACTAATACGCCAGATTCGCTCCTGGACGTTACTCCAACCCCCTGCGTCATACCCTCTCTATCGAGTCATCCCCGCGCAAGCGGCCCCCCAGCGCACGCTGGGTTGACGTATCGGGATCTATTAACGCGGCCATGATTCCGCGAATAGCATCGAGTCGCGCGGATCTTCCCGGGATCTGCTCATTTTACGCCATCGATCACCGTTGCTTGACGCTTTTGCCATCCTCCACCGCATCACTGGGATGGTTGATAACCATCTCTCCCGCTTCGAGACCTGCAACAATCTGGGCAGTCAAACCGTTACGCTGGCCCAGCTCGATTTCACGGCGGCTGGCGCGATTGCCCTCGATGACAAACACCGCCCAGCCCTGTTGATAGCGAAACAGGCTACTGGCGGGAACCTGCAGCACATCCGCTTGCTGCCAGAGGATGAATTGCGCTTCTACCCGGTAACCGTCGCCGAGGCGTTGCCATTGCTCGGCCGGCGAGGTGAAATCGGAGATAACCAGGACTCGCTGCTCTTCGACCCCAAGCGCGGAAATCTTGGTAAAACCGACAGGTTCGATATTCCGCACCCTGCCTTGCAGCGGTTGCTCGCCGCCCCACCGATCAAACAGGACCTGCATGCCCGGCTTGATTTTTACCGCGTCTGCTGAAAGTACGTCGACCTCGATTTCCAGCGCCGTCGGATCGCCGACTTCGAGCAGGGGTTGGCCGGTACGCACCGCGCCCTCGCATTCATGGTGAACTTTCAGGATGCGGCCATCGATGGGTGAGCGTACCGCTACCCTTTCGGCCGGGACGCCGCTGGCGCTGGCCGCCGAGTACTCCAGCGTGGTGCGAGCGGCTTCCAGGTCATAGCCGGCCACTTCGACATTGAATTCGGCCGAGCGTTTGGCGGCGGCACTGGTCTTGGCCTCGGTTTCCGCCCGGTCGAAGGTTTCGCGTGATACCAGTCCCTCCTCTATCAGGGGCCGCAGTCGTTCGAGTTCGGCGGCGGCGAATTCTTTCGCCGCGATGGCGGCTTGCGCCTGTTCCCTGGCGGCACGCAGCGCCGATTCTGCCGCCGACACGCGTGCACTGGCCTGGGCCCGGCTGCGCGGATCCAGCACCTGCGATTCCAGCGGGGTTATGCCAAGCAATATCTGGCCCTGCTCGACCGGATCGCCGACTTCGAGCTGTACCCGGCAGGCCACGCCGTCGACCGGCGCCGATACGATGTAGCGATCGATGACCCGGGTGCGGCCTTCTTCCTCGATGGTGACCGCCAGCGAGGCGCGCGTCGCCGCCACTGCCTCGACCATCACCGCTTGCGGCCAGAAGCCCCATGCCAGTAGCGCAATGATTACCAGGGTTGATACGGCAATGGCCGGGTGTTGTCGTAGCAGGGTGAGCATCGATCTACTCCTTGGTCTTGAGTACGGCCACCATGTCGAGGTGGGCCAGGTTACGCCAGATCATAGCGGCGGAAACAATGGACGAAACGATCACCACCAGGGCGGCGAAGGCATAAACGTTGATTCCCAGCACCAGCGGCACGCGATACAAATCGGTGTCGAATTCAAAGGCCAGGTAGGCGCACAGGCCAAAGCCGATGAGCAAGCCCACAGGGATCGCGACCAGCGTCAGCAGCCCCATTTCGCCGAGCAGAATATAGGCCACTTCGCCGCGCTCGAAACCCAGCACGCGCAGGCTGGCCAGTTCGCGGCCGCGTTCGGACAGGGCGATGCGCATGCTGTTGTAGACCACGCCAAAGGCGATGCTGGCGCCCAGGATGGTGGTGATAAAGGTATAGAACAACACCGTTTGCGCCACGTTTTCATAAAACGCGTCGACCGCGGATGTCTGTTCGACGACCCCGGCTATGCGCGGCATATCTTTCAACTCCCGGTAGACTTCACGCTGGTAGCGCCTGTCGACTTTCAGTAATGCGGCGGATTACGCGCCGCCTTCCTTTAGCAACAGGTTAAGCGTCGGCCGCTGCAGGTAGGCGTTCATGCCCAGGTCCTGTTTGGCGGTTGCGATCACCGGTACCTGTAGTGTTGGTCGGCTGCCTTCCAGTACCTCGACGGTTAGCAGGTCGCCGGGTTCGACCTGCAGCAGTTCGGCCAGGTAGTCGGTCAGCACCAGGCCCCGTGGTGGCAGATCGATTATATTCAAATCGCTGTCGAGCAATCGCATCAGGCTGCTGTCGGCCTGGATGCCCTGTACCGAGCTACGATAGAAACGGTGTTCGTATCGCAACTTTGCCGGCACCGCGCGAAAACCTTCCACCTGTTCGACGCCCCGCAGGCTGCGCAATGAATAAAGTGAGCGGCTCGAAGTCGCCTCGGTGTAGTTGACGATTATATCCGCGCGTTGGCTCAGTCCGTACTGCACTTCGATCATGTAATCGATGGCGCCTTCCTGGAAGCCGCTGACGACCATGATACCGCTGGCCATGGCAATGCCGAGCGTCGTCATCAACGACTTGACCGGGCGACGCTCGATATGTCGTAGAATCATGCGCGTGGGTTGCGAAAACCAGCGCTGCAGGCCCAGGCGTTCGACCAGGGTGGCTTGATAAATGTCGGGCGGTTCCGGACGCATCGCCTGCGCCGGAGGCAGTTTGACCGCATTGCGTACTGCATACAATGTTCCCAGAATAGCGACCACTACGGCGATCAGGACGGCGGAAATCACGACCTGCGGTTTAAGCACATAAATCATGAACGGCAGGCTGAAAAATTCCATATAAATATTGCTCAATCCCTGGCCCATCCAGATACCGGCTACAATTCCGCCGCCGACACCGAGTCCGACGATCAGTAACACCAGCTTGGTGTAATGCAGGCCGACTGCCAGATCGCTGTAACCGAAGGCCTTGAGCACGGCGATCTGTTCGCGTTGCAGGCTGACCAGGCGGCTGATGACGACGTTGAGCAGGAATGCGGCAACGCCGAAAAAGATCACCGGAAATACCGTGGCGGTGGTTTGTTGCTGCTTCAGTTCCTCGCTCAGAAAGCGGCTCGAGAGCTGGTCTTCACGCGCGTAGGCGCCGATACCGCCGTAAGGTTTCAATATCGCATCCAGGCGATCGATTACATCCTGTTCGTTGCTGCCCCTGACCAGGGTCAGAGCGACGTTGTTGAACGCGCCATCCATGTCATAGGCCGTTGCCAGCGGTTTATGCGCCATCCACATGACGCCATAGCGCGCGTAATCGGGGAACAGCGCGCCGGGCGCAATCTGGTAGATGTACTCGGGCGACATCGCCAGCGCGACGATGTCGAGCGATTTGCGTCGCCCGTTAATCGTGGCATATAGCTTGTCGCCGGGCTCGAGCCCATGCGCTTCGGCAAACTTGACGCTGAGTAATACCTCGTTGTCACGCCCCGGTTCGAGCAGGCGGCCCTGGCGCAGGTAAACCTGGTTTAACAGGCCGCGGCTGTTATCGGTCAGCGACACCAGGTGGCCGCTGACCGGGTCGTCGAAACCGGGAACATCGATGCTGACATAAGCCACTACCCGGGTATCAACTTTGTCGACGCCCGGAATCGCTTCGATGCGTCTGGCCAGCGATTGCGGCGCGCGCTTGAGTGACGCGAAAACCTGGGCAAAGTGATGGTCGCTGTAATAGCTCGCGCGGGTCTCGAATAGCGAATCGAGCGTGCTCAGCGACATGATGAAAATGCTTACGCCACCGACGATTACCATGGCGATGGCCAGCGCCTGCATGCGCAAACCCCACAGTTCTCGCCAGAGTTTTTTGTCGATGGCTTTCATCGCAGGCCGCTCACCAACTCAGCTGACCGGGAGCGAGCCTGGTGGCGTTGACGATGACCTGGTCGATACGCCCGTCGGCGAGGTGAATCACCCGGTCCGCCATTTGCGCGATACCTGCATTGTGAGTGATCACCGCGGTGCTGGTGCCGAGTTCCTGGTTGACCCGTTGCAGGGCTTCGAGCACGACGATTCCGGTCCTGGAATCGAGCGCGCCGGTGGGTTCGTCACAGAGTAATACGTCGGGATTTTTGGCAATCGCACGCGCAATCGCCACCCGCTGCTGTTCGCCGCCGGAAAGCTGCGCCGGGAAATGCCCCATGCGTTCGCCCAGGCCGACCAGCTGCAGCGCTTCCTGCGGCTGCATCGGGGCGCGCGCAATTTCGGTGACCACCGCGACGTTTTCGAGCGCAGTCAAACTCGGGATTAAATTGTAGAACTGGAACACGAAACCGACATGGTAACGCCGGTACTGCGTCAGCTCGCTTTCGCTGGCGCGGGTCAGATCGCGATCACCGTAGAACACGTGGCCATCAGTGGGGGTATCGAGCCCGCCAAGGATATTCAGCAAGGTCGATTTGCCGCTGCCCGAAGCGCCCAGCAGAACGGTGAACTCGCCCCGGTACAGATCGAGGTCCACACCGCGCAGCGCATGCACCTGTACCTCGCCCATCTGGTAAACCTTGGTGACGCCATGGACATGAAAGACCACGCCTTCGCTCAGGGTTTCGTGTTGTTGTCGTTGGTTCATAACAATCCCTTGGCCAGTCAAAACCGGCCACCTGATAAAGATAGGGCTCATGGGATAAAGGTTCTTGACCGGCATCAAGGATCGATGCAGTCGTTGCTAATGGACCGGCAGGGAAAACGCCCGACAAATGCCTCGAATTCCGGTCAGGGTAAAATCCCGCTCCCGCTCGAGGCGACCCAATGATGGTTGCTGTCCCGATTGAAAATAATCCGCTCTCGCGGTAATGTGAAAATCCTTGCGGCCAGTCAGGCAAACCGGATTATCTCGATGAAAACCTACCGCTCGCCCAAAATCGAAGTTCGCAGCGACACCCTGGCCGGGCGCGGCGTGATCGCGCGCGCAGATATCGCCAAGGACGAAATTGTCGCAATCAAGGCCGGTAACATTATCACCCGCGATGACCTGCAGCAGGCAACCGCCGAGGCCGGCGACATGGCGTTGCAAATCGATGACGATTTTTACCTGGCGCCGCAGAACCCGGACGAAGTCGAAGACATGTCGGTATTCATAAACCATTCCTGTGATCCCAACGTCGGTTTTCGCGGTCAGGTGGTTTATGTTTACCGGCCAGGACTGGCAGTTACCCGAATTGCAGGCGCGCTACGGGGATTATTTTTCCATCTATATCAGGAACAAGTTTCAGCGAGGATAAGTTTATGAGTGCCACCGCCGACCAAATGGTCGATCAACCTATTCTGTTGCGTGACGACAGCGACGGCATTACCACGCTGACGCTGAATCGCCCGGCGCAATACAATGCGCTCTCCGGTGAAATGCTGGACGAATTGCAAGCCGCGCTCGACGCCATCGACCAGGATGAGTCGGTACGCGTCGTCATCATCGCCGCCAACGGCAAGGCCTTTTGCCCGGGTCACGACTTGAAAGAAATGCGTTCCAGCGAAGAACGCGAATTCCACCTGGCGCTGTTCAGTAAGTGCAGCAAGATGATGCTGAGCATAAACCGGCTGCGCCAGCCGGTGATCGCTTGTGTCAACGGCATCGCCACCGCCGCCGGCTGTCAACTGGTCGCCAACTGCGATCTCGCGGTCGCGGCCGAGGAGGCGCGCTTTGCCGTATCCGGCATCAACGTCGGCCTGTTCTGTTCGACCCCGGCGGTGCCGCTCTCGCGCAACATGGGCCGCAAGCAGGCGTTGCACATGTTGCTCACCGGGGATTTCATTTCTGCCCGGACCGCACAGCAGTACGGACTGGTCAACGAAGTCGTGCCGGCCGCTGAACTCGAAGCGGCGACAATTACGCTGGCGCAAAAAATCATCGCCAAATCCGCGCACGCGATCAGCCTTGGCAAGGACATGTTCTACCGGCAGCTGCCGATGGATTTATCCGGGGCCTATGCCTTCGCCGCCGAGCGCATGGCTTGCAACATGGATTCGCAGGATGCGCGCGAGGGCATAGACGCGTTCATCGAAAAACGCAAACCCGAATGGAAAGGCAAGTAGATGGCGGGCCAGTACTCGACCGACCTCGATAAAAACGCGGCCAATTTTACGCCGCTGTCCCCGCTGACCTTCATCGAGCGCGCGGCGTCGGTTTATCCCGCACGCACGGCCGTGATCTATGGCGAGTTGCGGCGTAACTGGGCCGATACCTATGCGCGTTGCCGCCGCTTCGCCTCGGCGCTGCGCCAGCGCGGGGTCGGCGACGACGACACCGTTGCGCTGATGCTACCGAACCTGCCGACGATGGTCGAGGCGCACTTCGCCATCCCGATGGCCGGCGCGGTCATCCTCGGGCTCAATATCCGTCTCGACGCCGACATGATCGCATTCCAGTTGAAACACGGTAAGGTCAGGGTCCTTTTTACCGATCGCGAGTTTTCCGCGACGGTTCGGGATGCGGTGGCGCAACTCGACGACAAGCCGCTCGTCGTCGATGTCGACGACCCGACCTACGACGGCGGCGAGTTCATCGGCGAACTCGAGTACGAGGCGTTTCTGCAGGAGGGCGACCCGGAATTCGAATGGCGCCTGCCGGAGGACGAATGGCGTGCGATCTCGCTCGGCTATACCTCGGGCACGACCGGCGACCCGAAAGGCGTGGTCACGCATCATCGCGGCGCTTATCTCAACGCGGTATCGAATGCGCTCGGCTGGAACATGGACGCGTTCCCGGTATACCTGTGGACCTTGCCGATGTTCCATTGCAACGGCTGGTGCTTCCCGTGGACGCTGGCCGCGCTGAACGGTTGCAGCGTGTGTTTACGTACGGTCAGGGCAGACGCGATCTTCGACGCAATCAAGCGGCACAAGGTCACCAACCTGTGCGGCGCGCCGATCGTGTTGAGCCTGATGGCAAACGCCGACGACGCGCTCAAATCCGGCATCGAGCACCAGGTCAACATCATGACCGCCGCGGCCGCGCCGCCGCCGGCGATCCTCGAAGCGATGGCGCGGCTGAACTTCAAGGTCACGCACGCCTACGGCCTGACCGAAACCTACGGCCCGGCCGTGGTTTGCGCCTGGCACGACGAGTGGGACGAATTGCCGATCGGCGAGCAGGCCGAGATGAAAGCGCGCCAGGGCGTGCGCTACCCGATGCTCGAGAAACTCGTCGTCATGGATCCGGAGACGATGCAAGCGGTGCCGCGTGACGGCGAGACCATCGGCGAAATCATGTTTCGCGGCAATATCGTCATGAAGGGTTACCTGAAAAATCCGTCCGCGACGACCAAGGCTTTCGAGGGCGGTTACTTTCATTCGGGTGATCT
>CAMYML010000041.1 GCA_947259305.1 uncultured Gammaproteobacteria bacterium
CAGTCAGTCAGTCAGTCAGTCAGTCAGTCAGTCGGCCTGGCCGCTCCCGGTCCACATCTAACCCACTTCGAATCAGGGTATGATACTTGTGAGAAGTCTTGCTTCTATCGGGGTGCCATCGGGAGCAAGGATATATTCCAGTACCGGGCCGACATTATTGGCCCAGATCCAGATACTCCTTTCATCCAGAAACCCGTCAAAATACATTTCAAGCAGGATATAGACGCAATCGTTGAACGTACCGGCAGTCGTCGGAGGACATGGGACATTTGCCGCCAAAAGTGTCTCTTCGACCCTCGTGGCCCCCTGAAACACTCCGTTCTCGAACTCCTGAAAATCGAATGACACCAACTGCCCGACCTCCATCGTACCGTCGACGGGGCCAGGCGGTGGCTCGGCATGGTTCAATATGCCTGCCGGAATATCGAGTTCCCCCAGCCAGTGGTGCCCATCCGCCTCCAGGATCCAGATATCCAGGTTATTCGGCTCCACACCGGGCAGTTCAAGCTGTAAATTCCCTTTCACGCCAGGTGCCAGGGAAACGACCACTGTTGCAAAGCTCCCGTCAAAGACGGGGACACCAGCTTGGAAGTCGTATCTGTCGTATACCAGGGTCCTTCCCTCGGTCAGATTGAAGTAAGGCGCCAAGTCCAGAGCATAAGCGTTCAGGCTACAGGGTCCCAGAACCAAGATCACCGCGAAATATATAATCCTCTTCATCATGATTGCCTCCTTATTGTTAGTCTGATTTGTTACTCGGTATCAAACGAGTAACATTTCAATAAATAAAAATACACTGCATTACCACCCATAATCCTCGATCGCTACTGGACACAATCCACCAGGCATCAAATGCTTAATCGGATACGCATGTATTTGGAACTAGCATAATGCCATGAGGATCCAGACACTAACAATATATCCCCACACTTAATCCGGTATTGATCTGGGTCAATCGACAGCCCATTGTGCAAAATAGTGCTGATATTACGAGGATTGGGTTATCGTTGTTTAAACGGAGGCTGGGGGTCCGTTGTTGGCCGTTTCGAGAAGCCTGTGAAGCGTATTTCAGCGTCTTCTATCGAGAAAACGGACCTCCAAAATAGAATTGTTAACGGCAGCAAACTGGCCTTTGGACTTTCGACTCAAATTGAAATCCGTGAACAACCGATATCTAGCCAGTTCGGCTTTGCACTGAATTTGGTTTTATCCGAAGTGGTTTCGATTTTTCGACCAACACATCACCCGGCGAAATTTGATCTGTATCACTGGAAAAAAAAGTACCGGTCAGATGTGGTGACTGAACTCACCACGCTCGGCTGGCGCCATCAGCTCGTGAAAATGCACACCACTCATCCGCACCAGGCTCTGGTGATCACCCGCTTCAAAGAAGACTTCATCGAGTTTACCAAGGCTGGATTTCGGGTCCCATATTGTCTTTATCCCGTAGGCCATACCGATGGGCGGCACCGCTCCCAGTTCACAGTCGCTAAAGACCTCCCCCAGGGTAGCTTCATCCACCATCGCCACATCCTGCCCCAGCAACTTGTGCAGGGATTCAAGTTCAATGTGGTAGTCGGCAGGCAAAACCACCAGGAGGTAGCCCTCGTCATCCTTTACCAACACCCCCTTGGCCAGGGCATCACCGTGGACATGGGCTTTTTCGGCAGTCTCCATGCTGTGTTCACTATGCTGATGAGTCACTACCTGATACTCAACTTCCCGCTGTTGCAGATAATTTTTCAATTTCGATGCTATTGTCACGATACCCTCTGATTTTATTTATCCTGGGCACCTATTTTAGGTGGCTGAGTGTAGATGGGCAAGTCCATCCCCATCCCCGCAGCCTTTCGGGTGATTGGAACAGGACTATTCGGATTGGTTGGTTTTAGCAAGCAAAGTAAGGCGGCTTCATGAAACCGTCCACTGAAACGGAGCAAGACCTCCCAGGACTTGTCCTGGTTTAGTGGACCACCTGTAATGACCTAGATTATGGGTCAGGAGGTGAGCAATGGGCATTTAGTAAATTCAATAATGAACTAAGCATCAATAAAGCCTGTCAGAATTTACTGTCAGGTATGCATTTTACTATTAACTGGCGAATAACATACATTCAAACAATTATTTATGAGGGGAGACAAACTATGAACACCGCAAGAAAAACAACTGGAGCTGCGCTCGCGATTGCCGCGGCTGCCATGCTGGCAACGGCTCCTATGACTGCACATGCAAGTAGCCACGGTGGCAAGTGCATGGGCGCCAATTCATGCAAGGGTCTAAGTTCATGCAAAACTGCCACTAGCAGCTGTAAAGGTCTTAATTCATGCAAGGGACAAGGATTTCTTGAAATGAGCAAAGCCGAGTGCGACGGCGCCGGGGGCACTTTCGAATCATAATCTGGTAAAGCGTAAATAGCGTTAGATACCGGGTATCGCCTTAAGGGCTTACCCGGTATTTTAACCGCTTATCGCCAGTCCCTTCTTCAGCCGTTTAAAAAGAGGATACGTTTTTACTGTAATTTTCGGTGTCCGATTGTTGCCGAAGCGGTGTAAAAACCAGCCCTGACGGTCAATCCAATGATCAAGCGTGCTCAGGCGGCAATAAAATAAAACTTGCGCAAGGTCTCGGTAATCTCCCAGGTGCAACGCGTACCTTTGGCGACAAAGAAGGTATCACCCGCAGTAAAAGTTTCTGAACTGCCATCGTCGGTATCGGTCAGGGTGACTGAGCCCGACAATATCGTCATCATTTCGTGCACAGGATATGCATCGAATACTTCCTTACAAGGCGCACATTCCCACACACCGGTCAAAATACTTTCGTCATCGGTATTGAAATAAAAGTGGTTCGTTTCGGTTTGGTCGTCAGTGGTAAAGGCATCCGGCGCAGTAAAGCCTGAAGGCAGCATGCCTGCGGCCGGATTAACATCAAATCGTGAAAAGGCAGGTTTCATAATCGCTATTCTCCGTTAAGTTTCCGCGCATGATAACAAACAAACAAGCCCTGATCTGAACTACCAAATTAATTACCTGGTGCCGAACTCAGAAGCCCCGAAACTACCCGGCAGCGTCTGCTATGGATAAAACAGTTCCCCGCTTCGTCTCGCAGCTTGCGCCGCGGCCTGGCGCTGATTGACTTCAATTATTTGCTCAGTATTATGATCATAATGCTGAGCAAATAAGATTTTCTGAATGACAGTTATGGCATGTAGACAAAGCGGAGCTACAGGATGACAGGGTTGCCGGTGATCATCGCCGGCGGCGGCATCGGCGGCCTGGCCGCGGCGCTCGGCCTGGCGCGCAAAGGCGTGGCCTGTACCGTGCTCGAGCGATCCAGCGAACTCGTTGAAATCGGTGCCGGTATCCAGATCGGGCCGAACGCCTTCCACTGTTTCGACTACCTCGGTGTGGGTGACGAAGCCCGCGCCAAAGCGGTCTACATCGACAGCCTGCGCCTGATGGACGCCGTTAGCGGCGATCCGATCGCAAAAATCCCGCTAGATGAAAAATTCCGTGAGCGCTTCCGCAATCCTTATGCCGTGGTGCATCGCGCCGATCTGCACGCTGTCCTGCTGGAAGCCTGCCGCAGCAGCAAGCTGGTGGACCTGCGCACCAGCCATGCGGTCAAGGCCTACGAGCAGAATGGAAGCTCGGTCAGGGTGGAATGCGAGAACGGCAGTTCCTTCGAAGCCAGCGCCCTGATCGGGGCGGACGGCCTGCGCTCCGATATTCGCCAGCAGCTGGTCGGCGACGGCGAGCCCCGAGTGTCTGGACATACCACTTATCGCTCGGTCATTCCCACCGGGCAAATGCCGGAAGATCTGCGCTGGAACGCCGCCACGCTGTGGGCGGGACCGAAATGCCATATCGTGCACTACCCGCTCAAGGGCTGGAAACTGTTCAACCTGGTGGTGACCTATCACAACGACGTCGATGAGGCCGTCGCCGGCAAACCGGTGAGCAAGGACGAGGTGCGCCAGGGCTTCGAACACATCGCGCCGCGCGCGCGCCAGATCATCGAACACGGGGATGACTGGAAGCTGTGGGTGTTGTGCGATCGCGACCCGATCCTCGGCTGGGTCGACGGACGCGTCGCCCTGCTCGGCGATGCGGCGCACCCGATGCTGCAGTATTTTGCCCAGGGCGCCTGCATGGCGATGGAAGACGCCGTCTGCCTGAGCCACATGTTCGAGTTGCATGCCGCAGATATCGAAACCGCGCTCGACAATTACATGCGCCAGCGACGGGTGCGCACCGCGCGCGTGCAGCTCGATTCCCGTCTCATCGGCGAATACATTTATCACGCCGACGGCGCCACCGCCGAGGTGCGTAATCACATCATGTCGAATCTGACCCCGGAGCAATGGTTCGACAGGCTCGGCTGGCTTTACGGCGGCACCGGGCTCGACGCCTGAATCATTTGAGAGATCATCATGTCCCTGACTGAGAAACCCGAAGAAACCCCTGAACGGCTCGCGTTTTACGAGAAAATCGATCGCCAGGCCTATACGCCACTGTGGGCGGTGTTTGCCGATATCATCACGCCGCAACCGAAAAGCGCGTGCGTGGCGCATCTCTGGCAATTCGATCAGGCGCGTGAGTGGTTGCTCGAAGCTGGTGAGCTGATCACCGCCAGGGAAGCCGAGCGACGCGTTTTGATCCTCGAAAATCCGGGCCTGCGCGGTGCTTCCAGAATCACGACTTCGCTCTACGCCGGACTGCAGCTGGTGTTACCGGGCGAGGTGGCGCCCGCGCACCGGCATAGCCAGTCGGCGCTGCGCTTCGTGCTCGACGGCTCCGGCGCGCACACCAGCGTCAACGGCGAGCGCAGCAACATGGAGTACGGTGATTTCGTCATCACCCCGCCCTGGGCCTGGCACGACCATGGCAACGACAGCGATCAGCCGATGATCTGGATGGATGGCCTCGACATTCCCGTCGCCAGCTTCTTCGACGCCTCCTTTGCCGAGGGATACGGCGAGGATGAGCACCCGGTATCCCGGCAAACCGGTGACAGCCTGGCGCGTTACGGCGCCAACATGCTGCCGGTCGACTATCAAAAGCATGAACTGGCCTCGCCTATTTTCAACTACCCTTACGCGCGCTCGCGCGAGGCGCTGGCATCGATGCAGCGGCAGCAGGAATGGGATCCCTTTCACGGTCTGAAAATGCGTTATGTCAATCCGGTTGATGGCGGTTTCGCCATGCCCACCATCGCAGCGTTTCTGCAACTGCTGCCGCAGGGATTCAAAAGCGAAGCCTACCGCAGCACCGATGCGACCGTGTTTGTTGCCACCGAGGGCAGCGGGCGTACGACGATTGACGGCCAGGTATTTGCCTGGGGAGCGCGCGATATTTTCGTTGCCCCCAGCTGGAAATGGATCGTGCACGAAGCCGACAGCGAAGCGGTACTGTTCAGCTATTCGGACCGGGTGGCGCAACAAAAACTGGGATTCTGGCGCGAACAACGCGAGCGGGACTGACAAATATCGACTGGAGAAAAGCATGACCGAGTACGTAATAGATGCGCGCGCCGATGAACGGTCGGCGGACAAAGGACTCGCCGGCGTGAAGAAAATCCCGCTCTCCAGCATGCCCGGTCACCTGCTGCGGCGCTGCCAGCAGATCGGGGTGGCGATATTCCTCGAAGCCTGCGCGGAATACGATCTCACGCCGCTGCAATTCGCGCTGTTACAGGCACTGGTCAACGACGGCGCCCAGGACCAGGTCACGCTGGGCGGCGCCACTGCGCTGGACCGCACCACGATCGCACTGCTGGTGCGCAACCTGGAACAGCGCGGGCTACTGCGCCGTGCAAAGTCAAAGCGCGATCAGCGCGCCAAGATTGTCACGATTACCGCGGCTGGCAAAAAATTGCTAAGGGCCGCGTTACCGGCGGTTGAGTCGGCGCAGCAGCGTATCCTCGCGCCCTTGAGTGATGTCGAATCCCGGCAATTGCTGAAACTGCTGGAGAAGCTGGCGGAGAACAACAACGCGTTGAGCCGTGCGCCAGCGCGGCCGCAACGACGCAGCGCCTGATAGCGCCCCTGTTCTGTCCGATTTACCGATTCGAGGGATCCCGCCAATCAAATCGAAAACATCGACTCCAGGTCATGCTGCGAATAGGCTTTGAACGCCAGCATGGTATCGGTCTGCTTGATGCCGTGGATCGTACCCAGACGATTCGTCACCAGCTCGGCGACATCGTCATTGGTTTTGGTGCGCACGATGGCAACCAGGTCGTAAATGCCGGTAACCGAGTAGACTTCCGATATTTCAGGAATCTCGGCCAGCTGCTCCGCGATCTCGGTTATCTTGTTTTTTTTGACATTGAAAAGAATGATAAATGTGACCACTGGCCCTTCCTCCACGGATTCTTACGCGCGCCATTATAAGTGCATTGCCGGCTTAAACGGTAACGTCGACGGTTTTTTCGACGGATAACATTTCCCGGGCCCCGTCGGGCGCCGGACGCGCGACCAGCTTGCGCGGCTGTGCGGGGTCGGAATATCCCCAGACCCTGACTTCGCTGCCGGTGGCGACCGGTTTCGGATCGTCGCCCTGGGTGAACTCGTGTCCCACGACGAACGACGTATTGCCAAACTTCTGCACGCGCGAGGTCAGCAGCGTGACATCGCCGAAGTACAACGGCCGTTTGAATTCCATGTTACTGGCAACCAGCGGGCAGCCGCGGAACAGTTCATCGTTGTGTGTATTGCCGATCAGGTCATAGCCGGCCACCTGTAATAGCGCGTGAGTGCCGCTATCCATCCAGATGTAATAATTGGGATTGAAAATGATTCCGGCGGGATCGCAATGCCCCCACTCGACGCGGAATCGCTGTGTTGCAGTCAACATGTTATCTAGCCTCGGTGTCGTTTTGTCTTAAACCCTGTTTCAATCGATTAGTTCCTGTGCCTGTTGCGCGAGTACCGGCGCCAGGGCACCGTAATCGAACGCTTTCTGACTCGACGCGTTACCGTCGAGCGCACGTTTGAGCACGCCCTGCAGTATGGCGGCGAAGCGAAAAAAGCCGAATACCAGGTAAAAGTTCCAGTCGGGAATCCCATCGAGGCCGCGCCGCTCGCAATACTGCGTCACGTAATCCTGCTCGCTCGGGATGCCCAGCGCGACGCGATCGGTATCGCCAAGGCCGGGGATCACGCAATCGCGCGCCATGCGCCACTGCATGCACTGGTAGGCGAGATCCGCGTAGGGATGACCGAGGGTCGACAGTTCCCAGTCGAGCACGGCCTTCGCCCGCGGGTGCCGCGGGTCGAAGATGATGTTGTCGATGCGAAAATCGCCGTGGATCAGGCTCACCTTGCCGTCGTCCGGCGGAAGGTTTTGCGGCAGCCATTCGATCAGCCGATCCATTGCCGGGATCGGTTCGATTTCGGTGGCGCGATACTGCCCGCTCCAGCGGCTGACCTGGCGTTCGAAGTAACTGCCCGGTCTGCCGAAATCGGCGAGCCCGACAGCCTCGACGTCGACATCGTGCAGCGCCGCCAGCACGCGATTCATTTCGCTGTAGATTGCACCGCGTTCGGCGTTAGTCAGCCCGGGCAGGCTGGGATCCCAGAAAATCCGGCCGACCTCGTAACTCATCAGGTAAAACAGGCTGCCGATCACGTCGCGCTCCAGGCACAGGTGAATCGCCTGCGCCACCGGCACCGCGCTCTTCCGCAGGGCCTCGATCACGCGAAACTCGCGATCGACCGCATGCGCCGATTTGAGCAGCTCTCCCGGCGGTTGCCGGCGCAGTACGAATTGCCCCGCGCTCGCATCGACCAGGTAGGTCGGGTTGGACTGACCGTCGCTGAATTTCTCCAGCTTGTTCAAGCGACCGATTTGCGGCACATTTTGTGCCAGATAGGACTCAAGCCTGGACTGGTCGAGCTGATCTTCCGCCATCCCGGGCTACTCGCCGTAACGCTCGATGATTTGCTTGCCCAGCGCCATCTGGTGCACCTGGTCCGGGCCATCCGCCTGGCGGCACCAGCGCGCGTAGTTAAAGGCTTCGGCAAGAAAGTAATCCCGGCTCAAACCCCCGGCGCCGTGCATCTGCATGCAGCGATCGATGATGGTCTGCACCATCAGCGGCACGCTGATTTTACAGGCCGCGATCATGTCGCGCGCGGCCTGAGCGCCGACCTGATCCATCCGCTGGCAGGTCTTCTGCACCAGCAAACGCGCCATTTCGATTTCGGCAAAGCTTTTCGCGATATCCTCGCGCACCGACTGGTGCTGGGCGAGCTTGCGCCCGAAAGTGCTGCGCTCCTGCACGCGCTGGCAGCTTATTTCCAAAGCCCTCTGCGCGGCACCGACCAGGCGCATGCAGTGATGCATGCGACCGGGGCCAAGCCTGCCCTGGGCGATTTCAAAGCCGC
Organism: uncultured Gammaproteobacteria bacterium; assembly: GCA_947259305.1. Taxonomy (GTDB): domain Bacteria; phylum Pseudomonadota; class Gammaproteobacteria. Next base: position 8,390 of record CAMYML010000041.1, read on the forward strand.
GCCCGGGACCGAGCAGCACGTTTTCCGCCGGCACCCGCACCTGGTTGAAACGGATCTCGGCGTGACCGATGGGAGCATCGTCATAGCCGAGCGTTGTCAGCGCGCGCACGACTTCGACCCCGGGCGTATCCTTCGCCACCAGCAGCTGGGTTTGCTGCTGGTGGCGGTCCGGGTTATCGGCATCGGACTTGCCCATGACGATGATGATTTTGGTGCGCTCGTTCATTGCCCCGGTGATGAACCACTTGCGTCCGTCGAGCAGCCATTCATCGTCGTCGAGCGTCATGCTCAATTCGATATTAGTCGCATCGCTGGAAGCCACCTGCGGCTCGGTCATCGCGTAAGACGAGCGAATTTCGCCGGCGAGCAAAGGCTTGAGCCAGCGCGCCTGCTGCTCTGGCGTTGCATATTTCATCAACACTTCCATGTTGCCGGTATCCGGCGCGCTGCAGTTGAACACCTCGGCCGACCACAGAACCCGGCCCATGGTTTCTGCCAACGGGAAATAATCCAGGTTACTGAGGCCGCCATGCTCGCTGAACTCGGCATGCGATTCCGGCACAAACAGATTCCACAAGCCCTCGGCTTTTGCCTTTAGCTTAAGGTCTTCCATCAACGCTAAAGGCGCAAACCGATTGTCGGCATTTTCCAGTTGCTCGGCATACGCGCCTTCGTTGGGATAAACATGCTGCGCCATGAAGGTCCGCAATTGGCTCTGTAACTGATTGGATGTTTCGGAATATTCGAACGACATGGAAGATATCGACTGCGAGACTATGGTTGGAGAATTATAAGCGGGAACCCACGCTATAAAAACCCCCGCTCCGAACGCTTTTAACCCTGCGCGCGTGCGGCCCTGCCTCTTTCATAGCTGGAAACCCCCCCAGTCACAGTGGCGCAAGCCTGGCTACACCAGGCCCCGCCCTACTGCTGGTTAGTGGCTCGCTAGAATGAAATATCGTCCTCGATCGCCTCGATTCCAGCCTGCGCGCACAAGTCGTCCTGATCACCGCCGGGGGCGCCCGAAACGCCTATCGCGCCGACCAGCGATCCACCCGCCTCGATCAGCATACCGCCGCCTATCATCAAGGCACCGGTGACGTGGCGCACGCCGGCCTGGGGCTGGCCGGGGCCGGTAATATCGAGCAAGTCTGAGGTATTGGTGCGAAAACTGGCGGCCGTCCAGGCCTTGCGTCGGGCGGTTTCAGGCGTATGTGCGCCGGCAAAACGATCGCGCATCATGACCTGCATGTTGCCCATGCGATCCACGACCGCGATCGCCACCTGGTAACCTTCCGCACGGCACTTTTTCAGCGCGGCGTTGACCGCCTTCAGCGCGGTTTCGGGGGTCAGTGAACTGGTGGTAAACAACGCGTGCTCTTCCGCCCTGGCCATACCGAAGGTTAGAGACAGGCTTACACAACTTACTACAATTATTTTCGTCAGGTTCATTACTATATCCTCTCGATAAACGATACCGAGAGAATACACCCAGACTGATTGACTTTTGCTCAGGCATACACAGTTTCTTGATCCAAATCAATATCCTGTCCGGGCACGCCCGTGTTTATATCGCTGCTGATGAGTAATCGCTCGTCCGCCGTCCTTTTGCCGCGCGTTATCGCACAATCCTAACTCGCCTGACGCATGCGATTCTGTGCCAGCCGAAACTCGACGATATCGACTATATCGTCGATCGACGGGTCGCTTAATCCTTTTTGCAAGGCGATATTTCTGACTAGCATATCGACGCGCTCGATAAAGGCCGCGCCGTTATCGAGGGCGCGCGCCGCCGACGAGGGTTGCAGTAATCCCCGGGCCGCCATCGCATACTTGGAAAACGGCACCAGATCGTCTTTGTCGGCACCCAGCGACGTGCACAGCAGCGCCACCCAGTCATACACGCGCTTCGATGCGGATACGTCTCCGTGCACCGCATCGCGAATTGAAATCATCTGCTCGCGTTGAATGCAGCGATAGTTTCCGGTCAGCAACATGCTCCATTTCGCCATTGGGACGAATATCGAGTCATGCACCCTGAGCTTGACCGGCAAAGAAATCGCCTCCCCGTCCACCTCCAGGGTGGCGTGCAGAATATCCTGCTCCAGCTGGCGCAACATCCGGGTGTGTTCTTCGCTTTCGAAACGAGCCGCCTTGAAGTTGGTCGGCAAGGTCACCTGCAGCACGTTAGAGGCCTCTCCCGGGGGCCGAAATGCCTGCGGGTCGGGGCTGCACAGCGTGACCAGCGCGGGATCGAAGTCATCCCAGACGCTGGCGTCGGCATAACACTCACGCAAGACATTGCAATCGAGTCCAGGTATCCGTTTCAGGTAAGGCAGCGGCGGCATATTCATAATCGACATGCACGGTTTGCCGGCTAATGCGATACGCTGCAGCAGCGCGCGAATTTCATCATGCCTGTACTGCGGTTCCTGCATCGCCAGTGCAACCAGATCGAAGCGTTCAACATCGACCGAGCGCGGATGGCCGGCGCTGATCTTGCCGCTCAACGTTTTCGAATCGATTATCACCGGCTCGGCACGATCGCGCACCGGCATGCGCACGATGACTCCATCGATATTGATCGCGTTAGCCTCGTCCGGCAGGCAAATCAAGTGCACGTCGTGTCCCGCCAGGGCCAGTTTGCTGCCCAGCAGGGAACCGTAGGAAGCGCCCAGAATCAGAATTTCTTTCTTGTTGCTCATGGTTTCACCGTATCTGATGGAATGGCTCACGGCGCGCTCATGCCGCCGCGAACCTTCTTTATACGGATCAAACGCCCAATTGGTTCACGTTTAGGCAGATTCAGATTGAGCTGGCCTGCTCGGGCGGTATCAAAACCAGTTTGCCGGTAAATTTTTTGGCCAGAAACGCTGCCTGCGCCTGCGCGATTTCCTTTAGCGCGTAGGTTTTGGCGACGACCGGCCGGATCTCACCGCGTTCGATATAGCCGACCAGGTTTTCGAACACGACATCTTCCTGGAAGGTACAGCCAATCAGCGTCAGGTCCTTGAGGTACAGCGTGCGCACATCCAGTTCGACCAGTGGGCCCGCGATCGCGCCCGCGGTGGCATAGCGACCGCCGCGCCGGAGCACGTCGAGCAAGCCTGGCCAGGCTGTGCCAGCGACCAGGTCGATGACGACGTCGACGCTGTCGCGTCCCAGTGTTTCGACCAGCTCAGCATTGCGATCGATAACCCGATGTGCACCCAGAGCCTGCACTTCCGGCGCCTTCGCCAGGCTGGCGACGGCTGTCACCTCTGCCCCGCGGCGCCGCGCCAGCTGCACCGCGGCCGAACCGACGCCACCCGAAGCACCGGTGATCAATACACGCTCGGCGCCAACCATGGCGCGATGCAGCATGTTTTCGGCGGTCGAATAGGCACAGGGAATCGATGCGAGTTGCGCGTCCGACCAGTCACAATCGACGCTGTAAGTCTCGATCGCGGGCGCTTTGGTAAATTGGGCAAAAGCGCCATCACATTCGGAGCCAAGGGTCCAGCATTCAAACGGCCGATAGTCGACATAGCTACGCAGCATGTTACGCACGATAACCCGCTCGCCAATTCGAGCGTGATCGACCCCCTGACCGACGGCGACGATTATGCCGCAGCAGTCTGCGCCCTGAATCCTGGGAAAGGTTAGCGGCACGCCGGACCAGCTCGCATCATCGTCGTCGACCTCGTCAAAACCCTCGGCGCCGCCCGTACTGGTGGCGTCCGTGACTTTTTTCGAATACCAGCCGATGCGCGTATTGATGTCGGTGTTATTGACGCCGGCCGCGGCAACCCTGATCAAGACTTCGTCGGGGCCCGCAACGGGCACGGCAACATCTTCCCGGTAATGCAGGTTTTCAATGCCGCCATGACCTTCGAGCAGGACGGCGGCCATATGCGTTGGGATATTATGTTCCATCGTTTCTTGTCGGCATGTTGGCAATCAGGATGTGCGCGCAAGGTTAACGCAAATCTCGGTAAATGGTAGAGATGTCAGCAGTTTCAGGCCCGAGCGCGCAGCCTGGATTCGGCCGCGGGCAGTAACAGCGTAGCGGCGAAGATTGTCACCGCGGCGAAAGCCAGAATCTGGAACAGGCGCTCGAATCCCCAGTTACCGTGCACCCAGCCGATCAATGGCACCGCCGAGGCCATCACCGAGAATGTCACCAAATAGCGCAGCGCGTAGGCCCGGCTGCGCCATTCGCTGCGCGCCATTCTGCCGACCAGCACATCGTTGATTGGGATCTGGCCGAACACGGCGAACATGAAGGCGATCGCGACCACCAGTGCCGCAATCCCGCTGAGCTGGGTCATGATGAAGAAAAAAACGGCCTGCGCCAGCGCCACGGCCGCAAACACCAGGCGAATCGAGTGGCGATCGACCAGGTAACCGATTACCAGTTGTGCCAGCGCCGCCAGTGAAAACACGAGGAAGGCATACCAGCCAACCCGGGTGGCGGTGCCGGCGAAGTCGCCCAGGCGTTCGGCGAAGATCTTCGGCAGGGCGAAGGTCGTGCTCTGAAAAATCAGGCCGCCAAGCGCGGTAGTGAAAAATATAATGGTAAACACGCGCAGCAGCACATGTCTCGGCTTTGCCGCCGGAGTCGATGAATTCTCTACGCCCGCGGGCCGAGTCTGGCTTGCGGTCGATGCAGTTTCACCTCTGATAAACACCAGGTAGGAAAGACCGAGTAAAATCGAGACGACACCGGGAATATAGAATGCGCTGCGCCAGCCGGCATTATCGATCAAAAGCCCGGTCAACAGGGCGGCACTGGCGACGCCCATATTGCCGAAGATTCCGTTGATGGCAAGCGGGATACCGGTACGTTCACGTCCATGAACCACCATCGCGAGCCCCACCGGATGGTAAATTGCCGCGAAAATACCGACCAAGGTCAGGCTAAGCGCTATCTGCAGCGGGCTGTTCGCCAGGCCGGCCAGCATCGAGCTCAGGCCGATGCCGATGAAAAAAATGGCAATCATCCCCGCCCGACTCCACTTGTCGGCGATCCAGCCGGCCAGAATCGCGCAAACGCCGAAGGCCACGAATCCGGGCGTGGCATAGGGAATCAACTCGGCATAACTCATGCCCCATTCCGCGTTCAGGCGCAGCGCGGCGACCGAGGCGAATATCAGCATGAACAGATGATCGAAAAAATGCCCCAGGTTGAGGTACAGAAAGTTGACTTGGTTGCGCTGCATTAAGGTTCCGTTTTGGTTGACCCTGTCCTCATTGTGATAAAAAATGCTTCGAAGGCAATGCGCCATGAACCTTACAACATCGCAAACCCGCCAGCTATCGATTTTGCAGAAACGAAGGTAACGGCTTTTAATTGTTAAACCTTTAATGGAGAACGATTATGGATGACGTCTCGATTTTGATATTTCGGATTCTAACGCTGGCAGTCATGGTCGCCTTTCTGCCAGTCAGCGCCTACACCTACTACGCCTATCGCCTGGGCCAGCGCAAGCTCGAAGTAGAACGCATACTGCGCGTGCTCGACATCACTTCCGAGTATCGCAATATCTATACCCAGGATATTAGCAAGATGCATTTTTTTATCGCGGTGCTGTTTACCATGGGTATCGCCGTCGCGGGGCTATCCGCGCTGCTGCTCAGCAGCGAACTGGGTCTGGCCGATACTCCGACCCTGCTGCTGGCCGGCACCCGTCTGACCAAGCCTGAATGCGATGCTGGCTGCCTGTTCAACTATCAGCATGGCGCACTGCTGGCCTTTGGGCTCGGATTTCTGGGCGCATATATCTGGGGCCTGCAGGGAATCTTTCGACGCTACTCGATGAATGACCTGCTGCCGATCGCGTTTTATCATTTCGGTCTACGCATGATCATGTCCTCGTTTACCGCACTGCTGATCTACCATGCCGTCGGTGGCTTCAGCACCGAGTTTCACGTGACCGGTCAGGACGCGCAAATGCTGACCCCTACCAGCGATGGCATTCTGATCCTGACCGTTTTCCTGGTCGGTATGTTCCCGCAGCAGGGCGTGCGCTGGCTGATCAATAAAATGCCGTTCTCCGGGCAGGACAACCACCCCTCGGTGCGCAAGCTTTCGCTGAACATGATCGAAGGTATGACGCCTTACGATATTTATCGCCTCGAGGAACTGGGTATCGATACCTGTTACGACCTTGCCAATGCAGATTTTATCCCGCTATTGCTGAAAACTTCCTATGGCGCGCGCGAATTGATCGACTGGCTGCTGCAGGCCAAGCTGTGCGTGCGTTTCGGCGACGCCATCGAGGAGTTGCGCGCGCGCGGGATTCGTACCATCACCGATCTTGAAGGCATTGATGATGCCTACCTGGAAACCCTGGCCAAGGAAACGACCCTGATATTACCGAGCTTGAGACAGGCCAGTCAAAAATCGGTCTCGGATGAAAATATTGAACGCTTAAAACGCGCCGCCGAACTGCTGGGGCACTACTGGGAAGGCGATAATCGGAGCGAGCCAAAGTAAACGCTTGCCGCGCTAATCGCTTCGACTCAGGTATATGCCCTGAGCAGGTACTCGACCAGGGTTTGCGTAATCGGATTACCCGGGCCATCGTTGCTGTAAAGCACGATGGAGTGCTGCGGCAAATCGGGCAGTTGCCCGCCATGGTCGATAATCACGCGACTGGCATGGATCGCCGATTCGAGTTCGGCGGTGACACAGAGATCGGCGGATGTCATTGCCTCGCTGGCGGCCGCATCCGCGGAAGTGACGATATCCACCCAATCGATTCCGGCGTTATCCAGTGCCTTGGTCACCCCGCCCCTGAAGGCGCAGATTTTGGCAAAGCCCAGCGGTAGCGGCCGCTTTTTCCAGGCCACTCCGGCCTCGGCCCCGGTCCACACCAGCGGCTGGGTACTGATCACCCTGCCGCCAGCGCTGGCGCTTTTCTCGGTCGTCAGCACAATATCCTGCAGGCCCTGGTTAAATTCGCTCTTCAGGGTAAAGGTCTGCGCCGAGGAAAGCCTGACCTGCACCCGCGGATAGTCGCGGCTGAAATCCCTGAGAATGTCGGGAATATGCGGATAGATAACATCGCCCGGCACGCCCAGCCTCACCTGCCCTTCATAGTCGGGTGAGGTCAAGCGCCCCATGGCTTCATCGTTCAAGGCCAGCATCTGGTTGGCGAAATGCAATAGCTGTTCACCCTCGGAGGTTGGCGTCATGCCCTGCGCGGAGCGTTCTAACACGCTGAAGCCGAGACTGCTTTCGAGGCGTTTGATCTGCATGCTGATGGCCGACTGGGTCATGAACAAACGCGAGGCTGCTCGCGTCATGCTGCCCGAATCGGCGATCGTAACCAAACTGCGTAAAGTTCCAAGATCGAGATTTCGAAGGCGGCTTGTTGTCATCAATAATTGTGAATTGAGTTATCAAATTTATTCGTTTTACTTATACCCCTGTTCTCACCTATAGTCAACATTCGTTAAGTAAACGTACTATTTATTCACATTTATTGATAGGAGCTACCATGACTACTTACACCCAAAACTGCTCCCGGAGCATCGCTGGACATCCTGCCGGGGTATTGGACATCCTGATCCAGAGTTTCTGTCAATGGATGAAGCATCAACATCTCAAAATCCAGGTTGCGCAGGAACGCAGGCAACTGCTGGAGATGTCGGACGACATGCTGCAAGACATCGGTATTAGCTGGGCCCAGGCCGAAACCGAAGCCATGCGGACGGAAATGCCGAGCGGCAGACTGACCTGAGGTAAATGCTAAACAGGAAAAAAAGCCGCCGGTTGCAGACGCACCGGCGGCTTTTTACCATCCAACTAATGTAAGCGCTAGTGCTTACCTTTCCACGGCACCAGCCAGCGCTCGGTCTTGCGCATCAGGATATCGATGCCGTAACCGATGATGCCGATCATGATGATGCCCATCAGAACGATATCGGTTAACTGAAACTTGGACGCTGCGATGATCATCATGCCGGCGCCCTTTTGCGCCGCAACCAGTTCCGCCGCAACCACTGTGCCCCAGCAGACGCCCATGGCAACCCGTGCGCCGGTAAAAATTTCCGGTAACGAGTTGGGGACCATGACGTGCCACATCAGCTGCCGCTTGGAAGCTCCTAGCGAATAAGCCGCGTGTACTTTCGCAATATTGATACCCGAGACACCCGCGCGCGCGGCGATCGTCATGATCCACAGCGAAGCCAGGAACAGCAGCACGATCTTACCGGTTTCCCAGATACCGAACCAGATGATGACCAGCGGTATCAAGGCCAGCGGTGGCACCGGGCGCATGAATTCGACGATTGGATCGAACCAGCCGCGGAACCAGCCTGACAAACCCATCGCGTACCCCAACGGAATGCCGACCAGTGCGCCGAGCACGAAGCCGACAATTACGCGGATCAATGACCAGCCCAGGTGTTCCCAGAGGCTGAAATTCTGATAGCCGTCGCGCGCGATCTCGATAAATCTGGAAACCACGGCCTCGGGCGCCGGCATCCAGATCGGTTCCAGCTGCAGTCCTTTGGTTGGCGTGAAGTTGAGCGATTTCTTTTCCGTCAAGACGACTTTGCCGTCCGCGACCTCGACCGATTCACCCGCCTTGATCGGATTGCCGTCGATGGCCACTATTTGATAACCGTCGTCCTTGTAGTCCGCGTCGTTGCGCTTGACGTTGATCAGCTTGGAGCGCCAGGCGCCAACCAGGATGCTGTCGTTTTGCGCAAATCCGTCTTTGGCCGCAACCTCGGGCTTGTCCGGTTTTTCGCCAATCTTATGCACGACTATGCTGACACTGGCCTCATCGGTTTCACCCGCCGCATTTCTCGCGGTGTAGGTAAAGGAGGTATCCCCGACAAACGGCCCCGTCACATGCAACGGCACCAGTTTCGAATTGGTAAAGGCGCCCCAGATCAGGAAAATGGTAATAACCGAAATAAACGCGGCCGCCCGATTCGGCGTAACCGCGCTCTCGTCGCCAAAGGTAACCGTCTTCAGGGCGTTGAAACCCTTGCTTTCCTTGCCGCGCTGCAAAAAGGAAACAATAAAGTAGGCGCCGGCAAAAATGGCGATATACATCGATAAGATAATCATGCGCCTGCCTCCGTTCGTCCCATGATCTCTTCTTCCATCTCCCAGATCATGGATAAAATTTCCTCGCGGGTTTCGTTAAATCCCTCGCTTTTCTTGACTTCGCGCAGATCCTGGTCGACCCCGCTTTCGGCAAAAGGCAATTGATACTCCTTGTGAATCCGTCCCGGCCTTGGCGCCATGACCAGCAGGCGCTCGCCCAGTAGCAGCGCCTCTTCAACCGAGTGCGTGATCAGAATGATGGTCTTGCCGGTCTCTTTCCAGAGTTTCAGCACCAGTCCCTGCATTTTTTCGCGCGTCAGGGCATCCAGCGCCCCCAGCGGTTCGTCCATCAGGATAACCTCGGGTTCGTTGGCCAGGCAACGCGCCAGCGCCACCCGCTGCTGCATGCCGCCGGAGAGCTCGTAGACCGCTTTCTCGCCAAAATCCTGCAGGCCGACTGTGGTCAGCAGATGATCGACAATTTCCTTGCTGCGCGCCGCCGGCATGTTTTTCATGCGCGGCCCAAAGGCAATATTTTCATTGACGCTCATCCACTCGAATAGCGCACCCTGCTGAAACACCATGCCGCGATCGGAAGCCGGGCCGTGCACTTCTTCGTTATTGAGCACAACCGTGCCTTCGGTGGGCGCGAGAAATCCGGCGACGATATTGAGCAGGGTCGTTTTACCGCAGCCCGAGGGGCCGAGGACCGACATGATTTCGCCGGTTTTTATTTCCAGGTTGATATCCTGCAGCGCCTGGACGTGGGTTCCGTCCGGCAGATCAAAGCGCATGGACAGGTTTTCGATGGTTAAATCAGACATGGTTAATGTGTCCTGATTTTGTCAGATTCAGGGAGGGAAAATCCGGGCGGCGCCTGACTTATCGCCGCCCGGAATGTTACAGCCAGTTGCTTAAAGTACGTGCTTACATAGTGCTCGCGTCGTTAAGCGGGATCGGATTGACCGCATCCTCGTAAGTGCTGCGCGCAGAATCGATACTGCCAGCGTCGAGGAACACTTGCGCCACGCCTTTCATGAAGGTTTGCGCGCTGCCGCCAAGCCATTTGCCTGACAGCTGCTCCTTGACCGACGGAAATACGAAGGTATTGATCGTTTCCCTGGTAGCCTTGAGGTCCATACCCGAGTCCTTGGCGATGACCGGCAGCATCTTGTCGGTATGCTTGCCCGAGTTCCACATTGCGTTCATGTCGGCGGTCACCTTGAGGAACTTCGACAACAGCTCGGCTTCCTCGGCGGCAAAACTCGCCGGCACCGAAGTGACGTCAAATACCAGGATACCCAGTTCTGTTTTTTCGTCACCGGTCAACAGGATATTGCCATGCTCCAACATGCGGCGCAGTGCGCCACCCCAGCCGCAAACCATATCGAGGTTGCCCTGGGCGAACGCGGCG